>JBBDTA010000149.1:0-17500 GCA_040904605.1 Paenibacillaceae bacterium | reverse complement strand
AGCGAACTAACGATATGGTCAGAAGCCCGTCCGTATATACACAATGATTGACTCCTAAGATTGTTGAGGTTTATTGAATTGATTATTTCCAGTTTACAATCCTAGTGGTAAACTATATCACATGACATCTAAAAAATGGATTGACGTGCCCTCCACATGCAAGAATTGTGAAAAGCCGCTCATTTATTAGGAAAAGAGGACAAACCATGCTTGTAACTCTACAATATATTCTCTATGTAAGTTTTATCATAGCCATAGGCTTCTCTATCTATTACAGCGTGAAGTTTCGCAGAGAACGAAGGCTCGATCATAGAGGCTTATTACAAGCTAAGCAGAATATCAGCATGGGTATTATGCTAATTCTGCTCGCGCTGTATCCATTATTGATCATCTCGGGTTCATCTATCGGCATTGTTATCGGTGCTATGTTCTTATTAATGGGCTTATTCAATCTATTCGCTGGAATTCGCAATCATACGACATATCGGGCACGGCTATCTAAGATTGATCAATAAGCTGTGCTGTCATCATCGCCTTGGAAATGAGATGGTCTTGATGCAAGATCGAGACTTCTACCTTACCAAATTTACGACTAACCTCAATCGTCTTAGCCTTAATATCAATCTCCGTTTCAATCTGGAGCGGGCGCATAAAGTAGATGGATATATTCTCCAGCACCAAATCACCCTTCTTCTGCACCTGAATAGCGCGGAATGCGGCCTTAGTCATAAGTGTGGTTAGAACGCCTTCAGATACTGTACCGAGCGGACTTGTCATCTGTGGAGTGATCATTCCTCTGAACGTTAATTCACCACGTTCATCCTTCACTTCTTCGAATCCATTCCAGATCAATTCTTCGATTGTCTCTCCCATTTGGGGCTGCTTCTGAACGAATTGCATCGCTTTAAGCACATCCTGTCTCCCGATGACACCGATCAGCTTGCGATTCACATCAACAACCGGCAGGAGTTCCAAGCCTTCCCAGACCATCATATGAGCGGCCGAGGCAATGGATGTTCTAGCTGTAACTTTTAACGGATTTCTAGTCATAAGCTTGTCAATCGTCTGATCACTTTCTGCCCCGACAACATCCTTCGAGGTAATCATACCGACCAATCGATTCCACTCATCCACGATCGGATATCTTGTATGGCCTGTCTCTCCTTGTAAGAATTCCCATTCCTCCACGGTGTTCGTTGTCTTAAGTACAATCGGCTTCGGCTTTGTAAGCAGAATATCCTCCACCAGCATAATTTTCTTCTTGATCATACTGTCATAAATCGCCCGATTGATCATCGAAGCTACCGTAAAGGTATCATATCCGCAGGAGATGATTGGTAAATGTAATTGATCCGCTAACCGTTTGATTTGAGTGGTAGTCTCAAAGCCTCCCGTTACAAGTACACCAGCCCCTTGCTCCAATGCCGCTGTATGTGCCTCATAACGATTACCAACGATTAATAAGCTTCCAGGTTCGATATAGCGCTTCATGGCATCCTGCTCCATAGCGCCAATAACGAATTTATTCAGTGGCATATCCAGTCCTTGAGAGCCTCCTAGAACAACCCCATCAACGATCTGAACAATCTCGCCGAATGTCAGCTTATGAATATTAACTCTTAACTTCTTCTCCACTCTGACAGTACCAATACGTTCTCTTGTGCTAACAAGCCCTTGATTCTCAGCCTCTTTAATTGCTCTATAAGCCGTACCTTCGCTGACTTCAACCTCTCTTGCTATCTTGCGGACAGAAATCTTCGTACCTACCTTTAATTGATCGATATATTGAATAATCTGTTCATGCTTGGTTCTAGTTTCCTGCAGCCATACTTGGCCTTCATCCTTCTCCACCCTGTTACACCCCGCAAAAGTCTCAACTGTATTCCTCTGTTATATACGTATTATAAATGGAGAATGCATAAGGAACAACATAATAAAAAAAGGGGATTGTTGATAAACGGAGTATTATACTTTAATATTATATTTCTATAAACCTGTCGATCCCGTATTGCCTAGCGGGCAAAGCTTTTTGAGCGTGTTCCTATCTTTCTCGAAACCTCCGTTGCTCATTTCCCGCTGTATCCCCGTCTCTGGACAGTAACAATACACCGTACCTTTGTAGTCATAGGCCACGTTCTCTTTGTCTCCAAACAGTCGCGTTTTCTCCTCGCCACGCCACATATTCCGGGCCATTCAAATTCAACAATCCGATCCTCTTCTACTGAAAATAGCAATCCATGCCGTTTTACATAAGAATAAGAGAAAACTTACTCAGGATTAACCATCTATCTGCTTATATTGCCTCTTTACGCTATCAACTCTTAATACACTTCTTAAGTGAGCAGCAATAATTAATAACGCCACTGAAATCCAAACTACCCCAAAAATGGCAGGCAAAGATAAACCTTCCCCCACTTCTAATCTCGGTAATGCATACAATAACATTCCCAAAGCGCAAATCAAGTATATCATGCTACTATTCTTATTCATTCACTCCACTCCTCTCACAACTTGATAATTCATGTATATGAGGCTGCGGGCTTGATTATGTGGGGTCCTTATTATGTATGTTCATTACTAAATAGTAATGATATACTCATCATATATGGTCGCAAAGCATGCGCAGCTCCTATCGGGATACGAATCCCGTGAGCGGCGTTTTTGTTTGTCAAATTTGAGAGAGGGATGGGATTAATGAGAACATTTCAACTTATGCATCAGAGATGGATTGAGGAACACTTGAACCAGCGAAAGGGGGAAAGGAAACGCAGACTCAAGGATGGACACAATCATGCGGAGAAGGAAATGTTACGCAGTATATGGTGGCCCTCCTTCGGGCATTTCCTCCATCTTCATCCCGAGTATGAAATGACTGATTTTATGGGTAATAGAAGATATTTGGATTTAGCTTATATTCGCGGACCAGTGAAAATTGCAATTGAAGTAGATGGATATGGAGCGCATGTAAAGGATTTATCGAGAAGACAATTTTGCGACCAATGGGTGAGGCAGATGCATTTGATTAATAGTGGCTGGATTGTAGTGAGAATCGGCTTTGACGACATTAAGGAACGGCCTCAATTATGGCAACAATTATTCCAACAAATGATAGGCAGATTATTCGGCGATCCGGAGCGACAGTTGAGTGAAGCGGATTGTGTCGAACGGGAAGTGGTTAAATTGGCATTGCGTTCGGGGCAATCGATTAAATTGAAGGAAGTTAGACAATTATTTCATTGTGGACGTCACTATGCTCGTAATTTGATGAGAAGCTTGCAAAATAAGCAATGGTTTTTACCCGATGAGGGGGGAGAACAACGTGTACACTCTTGGAAACTGAATTTAGACTATAAAAATTTCTCTTTGTGATCATTGGCGTCACATCGAGGTCGAAGGATTAAGATTTAGTTTCGATTATTGAAATTAAATCCTTTGAGACAACGATTGCCTCTCATTTAGTTTCATTCTTCCAAACTATATGGGGGTAATAACCATCCACAAGGTAGAAATATTCAATTAGTTTCACAAAACGAAACTAAATAAGGGTTACTCTTTATTATGTTCATTTTAGTTGCGCAAAACGCAACTAAATCTACTAGAGTGGCTCTAGCTCTAGCTCTGGTTCTGGCTGGTGTCAGCATACATAGACATTCTAGTCTTTATCCGATCCATCTGAGAAGTAATGCCTGGAATAATCCAATCATACCCCCGAGTAATGCTCCAAGCCATGTGATTGCGCGAAACTCACGACCCGATACACTGAGGATGATCTCCTCTAGACGTTCAATCGGGAATAGCTTCACTTGAGTTTCCACGAGCTTCTCCAATTGAATCGTACGGAATATGCGCTCCATATTATTCTCAAGCATATTCATCCCAGTCTGAACGACTATAGGCAACTGGGCTTCTATCCATTCCATATGCTTATTCAGCCACTCATCTGTTCGAACGGATAATAGCTGCTCGGTCCATTCCTCCCACTTCAACAGCCCTGAAACCCAGCCCTTAGCGCCCGAATCAATCAACACGTTCGTTATTTCCTTAAGCGGCATATCCTCTGCACGTTTCATCTGACGGATTATAAAATCCGTAAGTGAACCACGTATTGCTTCCGAATCCAATGCCTCTGACAACGCTTGACGTACCTTAGCTGTAATCTTGCCCTCATCCATGAACATACCTGCTAACGCACCGAGGAACCCTCCAGCTTGATCGATCAATTGTTGAGTCATACTTCGGATCATTCGATCTCCATTAGCAGTAGATAGCTCATGACGAATAGCTTCAACGATATACTGTACACCTCTTCGCGCTAACGCTTCTCTTCGTTCATCCTTCCAATCCGGCAGCAGTGAGCCTACCCGAATTTCGGACCAACCCTTGTCAACCCATAACCAATCTATACCTCGAACAGATACCTCATTCAGAAGTTTAATTAGATTCGTCTTCATTGCTGCCCAGCGTTCTTCAGGCCATATCCGCATGCATAAAGCCTCCACGGTTTCCTCCCGTTCAGCTAACCTATGCAGACTCAAGGATAATTTACTCCTTATAGATTCACGGAATTCCTCCTTACGCAACAGTTCAGATATACCATCAGTAGTGACCAAGTAGTCTGACACGACTCGACCAAGCGAGCCGGCAATCTCCTCTCTGCGCTTGGGAATCAAGCCTGGTGTGAATGGTACTCTCCGACCGAGTAAATTCCAAGCTACACGAGGATGGAACAGCATCTTGATCGCCAGATGATTGGTTAGACCGCCAATAAACGCAGCTACCAATACACTGACCGTAAGTAATATATAAATATTCATTGTTTGATCTCCCGTCATTCATGTTAAATACTTACAATTTCTCGCTTGATTATCAAATAGGCGTCAAGGACTTCGATTTATGTCTTGTCTATCGCTCACCAAGGGAAATATGTCCTCATATGATGTCATTAGCTAGCCTTATATCCCATGCAGAAGGGAAGGATTACTAACTCATGACCAAAACCAAAGTGGTTGTTCGAACGCATCCCGGCATTCATGCGTCTAACGAACAAACCATCCTATTGAGTGAGTCCATCGTCAGGCGTTGGAGGATCCCTACCGATCGATCCGTTCAGCTGCGTTGCGGATCCATAAAATTGAAGGTTAAGGTTATGGCGACTTCAGCTCGAGGTGAGCTCCGAATCTCCAATAATTTAGCCCATCATTATGGACTTGGCTCTCAGCCTGTAACCCTGCGACTGGCCTTCCATGCTGCTTCCCAAACCATCCGTCTTGGTCCAGTTATTGGGGTCATGCTTAACCGTATCACGAATACACCGGGACGGCGATTCGGAATCATTACTGCGTTCTGTCGTGAGCTGACAGACGCGAGTAGGAATGAAGGAGCACTTGTCTATTTTTTCACACCTGATGATATTCGGTCAACCCAGAATACGATAGACGGTTGGGCCATGGGTCCACCCGAATACCATGCTAGCTTTCCGGTTCCAGACGTTATCTATAACCGACTACCCTCCCGGAAGCTAGATAACGAGCCCGGACTGCAACAGTTTCTAAAATCAGCGAAATCTCAGTGGCGCACAAGTGTTTTTAATGAAAAATACTTGGATAAAACAGAAGTATTCCAAGCCCTCCGGCAACACCTAGGGTCAACTCGGTATTTGCCGGAATCACATGCATGCCATAGTGCAGTTCAATTGAAATCGATGTGCGCCAAATATCGTGTCGTATTCTTAAAGCCTATCACAGGAAGCTTAGGAAAAGGAATCCTGCGCATATCACGGAATCGTTCAGGTTATCAGGTTTCCTCATCATCGGTTGTCGGTGTAACTAAACAAGAATACTCTAATCTCAATGCGCTGGCTACAGCAATCTCCGGGAAGATGAGGTCAGGTAAATTTCAAATCCAACAGGGACTCAACCTCATTGAAGTCGGTGGTAGACCTGTTGACTTCCGAGCACTTGTGCAGAAGAACATATCCAATCGATGGAAGGTTACTTCTATTGTTGCCCGTACAGCCGGAAACAACCGCTTTGTATCGAATGTCGCGCAGGGGGGTACGGTGAGTACAGTTGGACAAACGGTTAATAAATCAAATATGAATGGGAATAAGAATGGGGTCTCCACTCGCCTTCAGAAAGCTGCCCTGACGATTGCCAGTGGAATTGAGTCGAGAATTCCATACCATTTCGGTGAGCTTGGCATTGATCTTGCCTTGGATCAAGATGGGCGCGTATGGCTTCTTGAGGTCAACTCAAAGCCATCCAAGAACGATAGTAGTATTCTAACCGAGAGTGCCATCCGCCCTTCCGTCAGGCAAGTTGTACAATACGCAAGATACTTGGCTGGACTATAGATTATAGGACCTATGGTTAACACAAAATTTCGAAGAGGGCGTTTAGGTATTCTAGTGACGGAGAAAAGTCGAACTCCCCCTTTCACAGAACAGAAATTTTATGAATATTTATGTGCATTTGGCGACAAATGTGGTCTTCAGGTGTTCGTGTTCTCCCCAGGACATATTGAGTGGGAGACAGGAAGAGTAACTGGATATTCCTACAGCCACTTTAATAAGAGATGGAATAAAGCGCGGTTTCCGCTGCCTGACCTGATTTATGATCGTTGTTTTTTTAATAATAAAAAAGCCTATATCGCCTACCGCTTACAGATCGATCAGCTAAGACGACGTACAACAATCCGATTCCTCGGTCATGGACTGAAGGGGAAATGGCAGGTCATCGAATTGTTATCCAAGGATCCTGATCTCTCACCCTACCTACCTCACACCGAGAAGGTGCTGGGCAGTGGTACAATCAAGCGTTGGCTTGATGAGCACGGTGAACTGTTCCTCAAGCCACACGGTGGAAGTCAAGGACGTAATGTCGTATACATCCGGGAGCAAATCGATAATCCCAATCGTTATTATGTCAAAGGCAGGGACGCTAATAATCAATTATTCGAATGTAGTTTTGTTGAATTCCAGAGCCTGTATAGATGGTTAAAACCATTTATGAACGATCGTTCATATGTGATACAACGTTATTTGGAGTTAACTACAGACATCAGAGAACCCTTCGATGTCCGCTCTTTCGTCCAGAAGAATCGACGAGGCCGTTGGCAGCTTATAGGCTATGCAGTAAGAAAAGGCAAACCCGAAAGTTTAACCTCAAATCTACACGGGGGCGGAATTGCTGAACCAGTAACTCCCTTCTTAGATCGGCACTATGGTCATATGACCACTGATATTCTACAGAATATTCAGAGTATCTCGATGCGAATCGCTACTACCCTGGAGCATTACCACGGACCATTAGTTGAGCTTGGAATCGATCTGGGCATCGATCAAGCCGGTCAACTATGGTTGCTTGAAGTGAACTCAAAGCCAGGAAGAACTGTCTTCCAAAAGATTGGTGATCAATCAGCAAGACGATCAGCTGTTAGAAATCCGATTTACTATGCGCGTTATCTATGGGATCGGCATTTAGGAGGGTAACTTGATGAGTTTAACTTCTTGTAATATCCGCTTCACGAATAAACCAGAGAAGGTTATATATGCTTCCGCCACCTTGCTGAAACTGTTAAAGCTTAAGAATAAGAAGAAAGTCATCATTCGACTAGGGCAACAGAGCGTCTCCACCTCAATACGAATGATTAAAGGTAAAGGTAGAAGCTTAATTCTGCCTACAAGCGTGCGAGCACTATTAAGACCTCCTCGCGACGGCATATGCTACATTCAGAGTGATGAAGACAATGAGCTGCGCATTGGACCCCTGATGGGTGTTCTATCTTCCTCCACTCCAGGTTCCTTGAAGCCTTTCGGGAGCCGTACAGGATTAATCCGCCAGCTGCTGCAGCAGGGAAAGAATAGATCCTTTTTCTTCGCTTTTGGACCTAGAGACATTAACTGGCAGAAGGAGACCGTCGCTGGATACTTTCTCGGAGCTAGTGGAGGTTGGGTTCGAAGAACAGTCCCGCTTCCTGACGTAGTCTATAACCGTTCACCTAGCCGCAAGGCAGAGAAAACAGCTGCGATGGAGCAGTTCAAGGAACGATTTGTTCGTCGTCAGATCCCGCTGTTCAATTGGAGCTTTTTTGAGAAGTGGGATGTGTATCGACTACTCGAGGATGATCCCGCGTCCAAATTCGTTCCGGAATCCTCATATAACCCTAGTGGTTTGCGCATTAAGGAACTATTGGAAAAGCACCAATTCGTCTATCTAAAGCCTACCGGAGGAAGTCTGGGTAATGGCATTTACCGTCTGACCTATCATCCGAAAAAAGGATATTTCTGCCGTTATCGATTCAATGGGCATAATGTGTTACTCCGATTCAACCGCTTCTCCCAGCTCCTGAAGCGTCTGAATTATGGTGGTCGAATGCGGAACTACGTCGTTCAGCAAGGCATTCGGTTAGTTGAGTTGGAGCGTTGTCCCATCGATTTCCGCTTCCATATGAATAAGAATGGCAATAATGAATGGGTTGTCGCAGGTATTGGCGCGAAGAAATCAGGACGTGGCAGTGTAACTACCCACATTAAGAATGGGGGCAAACTGATGACCCCAGAGGTGGCGCTCAATCGTATTTATGGTTCAACCACTAAGGCCGAGGAAATTTTAGCTAAAGCCAAACAAGCATCTATACAGCTAGCAGAAGCCATAGAACGTAACCATCCACACCGGATTGGTGAGCTCGGCTTTGATATCGGCATCGACCAGAAAGATCATATCTGGATGTTCGAAGCCAATTCCAAGCCAGGGCGATCCATCTTTCATCATCCCTCCTTAAAGTCAGAAGGCGCAGCTACGCTCAGACATATATTCGATTACTCTATGTATCTCAGTCGATTCCGTCCGGGGAGGGAAGATAAATGAGTCCCGAAATTTCGGATAATGAACCTTACTCCGTCGTCGTGGCGATATTGACCATGGATGATACCAATAAAGGGTTTCGTGGAAATCGACGTAATTTCAGTGAAATCATTGAAGCCGGCAAACAAGCTAGAATTCTTGTATATGTCACAACTACGACTCATTTGAAGCTCTATGCCAAAAAAATTATTGGCTTTACCTACAATACGGAGACTAGAATGTGGGATCGTCGATTCTATAAGCTGCCTGATGTGGTTTACAATCGTATTCCCTTTCGAGAGGATGAATGGGTTCCCGAGGTACAACACAAAATTAATGAGTGCATGAACCATCCTCACATTCGACTGTTCAATAGCAGCTTCTTTAATAAGTGGACGTTATTCAAATGGTTGTCGAAAAACAAACGAACTCGAAGATTCGTCCCAATCACACGCAAATATAACAATGAAATTTATTTAATACCGCTTCTCAGAAAATTCTCATTCCTATATCTAAAGCCGGAGAAAGGCAAAGCTGGAATGGGGATTATGAGAATCCGTCGACTGCCAACTCGAAAATTGCGATATTCAATCGACGTCCAGGAAAAACCGGGAAATCATGTTTATCGATATGCCACTATATCTCAATTGAAGGAAAAGATTAGAGAATTTTCCGAGCACGAGGATTATATTGTTCAACAAGGTATTCAACTCGCTCACTTGTCTAACCGCCCATTCGACCTCCGAGTACTGGTGCAGAAAAATAACAAAGGCAAGTGGTCCATCTCAGGTATTGGTGCTCGTCTAGCTGGAGAGATGAGTATTACTACACATGTACCTCGAGGGGGTACGATCGAAGATCCTCGCAGGTTGTTGATCGCTAGCTTCAATTCAACAAAAGCAAAACGTATTATGGGAGGCGTGAGGAGATCTGCACTCATCATCGCCAGACAGATTGAACGCGGCTCAGAAACGGAGCTCGGAGAGCTATCACTGGATCTTGGTGTTGATAAATTTGCAAAGCTATGGTTTTTCGAGGCGAATTCTAAGCCCATGAGATTTGACGAACCGCACATCCGCAAAAAATCACTAGAACGACTCATGCATTATTGCAACTATCTGGTGAAGAAACGGGCGGGAGGAAGAACGAAAACTTAATCAGAAGCAGGTGAACCTTCATTGCCTTTATTCAGCCTGGGTGTGCTCGCCGTGTATATGAATAAAAGCCAAGGATTAGAGGAGCATTCTTTCTTTAAACAGATGATCATCGCCGGTAAAAGTCTAGACGTCGATGTCTATATTTTTACTCCCAATAATGTAGATGAACGAAATAAAAAAATTTATGCTTATTCCATCGAACCTTCTCGTAATCAATGGGTGCGCAAATGGATATCCTATCCTGATTTATTCTTCGATCGAACTCGATATCAATCCATTGAGCGTTATAGACAGGTATCACAATTCAAGAAGCGAAATCCAACGCTAACTTTTATCAGTGCTCCACTCTCTAATAAATGGAATCTACATCAAGTTCTCGTTCGCAAACCAAGTATTAAGCCCTTTCTACCAACCACCCTGTTGTATAGTCGATTTAATGATCTTCGACAAGAAGTCCTAAAGCGTGGATTAGTTTTTCTGAAGCCTATTAATGGTACCGGAGGCCGAGGGATCTTACGAATTCAACGATTGCAGAGTGGCACATATTCCATTAGAGGGAGAACACAGAGCAGACGTATCATCCCCGAACAGCGGGTTACTATGCCAAAACTCCGTTCAATGATCATGCAGATGCAGCCTAGTAAACGTTTCATCGTCCAACAAGGTATAGATTTACGTCTTCACACGGGCAGTGTTCACGATTATCGTTTATTAATCCAGAAAAATGGTAGCGGGAAGTGGGAGGTAACTGGATGTGTTGGACGGATTGGTGCCTCAGGTAGCGTTACCTCCAACCTACATGGCGGCGGAAGAGCCATTCCCATGTTGAAATTACTGAAGATCTGGTTTAAGAACGAGAAGAAGGCCACTCATGTTGCAGAAGATATTCATAGCTTTAGTCACCAGCTTGTTGAGGTATTAGAAGATGCTTATGGACGTTTATGTGAGCTCGCTTTAGATATTGCTGTAGATCATTCTGGTCGTGTTTGGCTGCTTGAAGTTAATACAAAGCCAGCTCGAGAGGTATTCGCACGGATCGGCGATCAATCCACTTATCGCAAAGCTATTCGAAGACCGATTGAATTTGCTAAGTGGATCTATCAATCGAAAGCAGGTGCTTCATAATAAAAATCAACCCTCATCTAAGAACTTAGGGAGGGTTGATCCGCTTCATATGGTGCTGTTGATTATTCATACTTATAACCGAGGTCCAGGTATACGCTATGATCACGTGCGAATGCTTCCGGTGTAGGATCATAATAATCATCACTCAAATCTCTGACAAATTGATCATTACTCCCTATATAACCTGCATCCCATGTTGGATCTTGGGTAATCCAGCGCCCATCTACGAATACCTCGTTCCATGCATGATTCGGATTGTCTAGATCCACTTGTGACCAAGACTGTCCAGATTGAATATCAATGACTGAACCAATGATCATTCTGGCCTTAATTCCTGCAGCACGATGAAGAGCGATATTCAGACGAGCATATCCATCACAGTCGGTCAGACGGCCTCGCAATGTCTCAAGAGCAGTATCCATTCTATCTCCACCAGACACGAATGTAGCCGCATCATAATCAATATTCCCTGCAACCCAATCATGGATTTTACGAGACTTTTTCAGATCCGTATCTACTCCTTGAGTAATCTGCTGTGCAAGTGTAACAATCTCAGGGTGTTCACTCTCTACCATCTCCGAGGGCAGCAAATCCGGATCACGTGTATCATTGTTTATTAAGGAATAGGATTTCATCAGGTATAATTTCTCGAATAAACGGTTAGTTACAGGCTCTTCTGTTTTATAAATTCCCAGTGTGTAAGAGCCCTCTCCCATGCTTAGATAAATATCCTTCTCCACGACTTGATCAACGGGCGCAAAGAATATTTGTTTGATCTCCTCAGTTGCTTCGTTCTGGATGATCAGTAGGATTGTTCTGTCCTCTTCTAACAATTCACCATAAAGTCTTAATCGGCTGTTATCCGTAACGGTTGAATCCAAGTGCAGACCACTGTTCGCATAATTGACTAGAGAGAAGCTGGTGTTGTAAGTATAGAACCCTGTTTCTTTATGACCTAGCTTGGAGTGGAAAACCTCGATTTGATATACGCCAGCTCCATCTGAAAGATAGATCTCCGTATCTACTAACCCAGCTTCGGGCTGGGTATACACCGTAACTATATCCTCGGAGCCCTCTTTGGTAATATCAAATCTCACCCACTGAACATCCGCTGGTGTTCGTCCTTGAATGGTCGAGTAATTGCTCAAGGTTGTAGATTTATTAGGGCTTATACGATATAGATGAATAATTCTGTCTACACTATCCCATTGCACATAGCTACCAGCAGCCTCACCAACAAATCGGAGCGGTACGATCGTACTCCCATTCACTACCATCGGAGCGAGCTGTAATTGTTGTTCTACTCCATTCACTTTAGCAATTAGACTTCCCACTTGTAATTCAACCGACAAGCCTTCCTTATACCCACGGACCGTCTTGGTGGCTTGATTCCACGTTATCTGAAATCCCAGCTTCTCGAATATTGGACGAAACTCAACTAAGGTTGTCCCCTGCATGGAGATGGGATCAATATGAAATTGAATAGCCTCATCATTATAATAAACGGGAATCGGCTTTTCAGCAGCCACCTCCGCTAGTGATAATACTGGGGTAAGGAACATGACAGTTAAGACAAAAAATAATACAAACCCTATACGACGTATAATGATCATCCCCTCTTAAGCACTAACATCGAATTCGACATGTGAGGAGGGAATTCCTTTTCACGATTTATAGAGTATGAGAATTAATAAACTGGTAACTATAACAACAGGTGAAGAATATGGACAATATACTGAAAAAAATACATATAATCTTGTTATCAACAATCATTTTCTTATGTACTTCTTTATTTGTTTCTCCAGCAGTTGCAGAAGAGGATGAAGTTTATTTGTGGATTCATAAAAATCAAAACCGGCTACACGTTATGTTAAACGATACGCCGGTTTATGTGTTTCGTATAGCTACTGGTCGAGTGGGGAGATCCACCCCAGAAGGAACATTCCGTATTGTAACGAAGGTTGTTAACCCTTTCTATGTACCTAAGAAGATTCCCGGAGGAAGTCGTAATAATCCTCTTGGAACACGTTGGATGGGACTGAGTTTGGGCAATGGGTATAAATATGGCATTCACGGAACACACAAGCCCAGTTTGTTAGGTCAATCTGTTAGCTCTGGATGTATTCGTATGAGTAACGCCGATGTTGAATTTCTATTCCATCATATTCCGCTTCGTACCAAGGTGGTTATCACAGCCAATTAATCATCGGCGACTACTCTTTACTTAATCGGTCAATGATTCGCAAAGAAATCCCCGTCTCCATATAAATATCCATCCTGGTCGCGCGGGGATTGTTATAGATGTACGCCTTAATGGCATTCGCTCTTTCCTTCTGAATATGATTACAATCAGGACATAGCTCTTCCGTATGTTTAGGGATGATTAGCTTTCCACAATCCAAGCAATTGATTAAACTCATCGCAGTCACTCTCCATTATTCTATTGCAACATTATAATAGAGTTCGAAGTCTATTTAATGATTTGAGGGGGTACCGTCTATACCAATCTATGAAATCCTTCATATATTGTTCATATCTTATGAATGGAGGATGATTTCATTTGGCAAACAGAGATGTTAGACTCGTTCTTTGGTCACTCAATAACTTTAGAGGTCGGCGTATACTCATTAGACGCGGGGGCGTAGCCGCTAGAGATTTGGGGGCGTTTCGTTTTGATAATGCCCTATCCAGCTTCCGCCTGAGCAATGTTGTGAACGCCAATGAAGTAACATTGGTTTTATTCTCACGCACGAACTTTAGAGGTTCATTCCGTGTATTTCGGGGTACCCGCAGTGTAGCTAATCTATCTACTACTAATTTTAACAACGTAACTTCATCGTTTATCCTGGTAGGCCGCGTACTGACAAACACTCAAATCAATCGAATACGAAGTACAGGGATTCCCCCTAGTGACATTGTAATTATTAGACAGTAAATCGAGTAGGAAGGACATATGAATACGTCCTTCCTTTTTTATAGGCTCTCACTTTCGCGGTTAACTATTAGGCAAATGAAGATATCCTACAATAATGAACGAGAACGGCTATTTTCATATAGTACCTGCCCATCCAACTATTGAATAATGCATTAATCGGGATAAGAAACAGAGTTTGAGCTTGTCAAATAACGATAAACCATCATAAACCAACATGTATACGCTTACTTGATTGATCATCGATTTAATTTCAGCTATATGGCTGTATGTACTGCTTTACAATTATTTCATGTGGGAGTAGAGTAGTTTTATTCAATCAACATGATAAGCATTTCGCTGAATTTCCACAATGGAAAACGGGGGAACCGACCGTAAATCCTTGTCTTAAGGATCTACATGGGGTGAATCCAAGAGCAAGCTGGTAGGGCGACTCTCGCCGCCCGAATCCGTCAGCTAACCTCGTAAGCGTTGTTCGGGAGGGTGTTTATACTTGTGATCACTTAGTTGGACACAGGGGTAACTATACCCCTGTGTTTTTTGTTGCCTACAAAGGGCATAATCATTTTCTAAGGAGGCAATTAGTTTGAAAAAACAATTTATCGTAATTGGTCTTGGACGATTCGGCGGCAGCTTAACTACAACCTTAATTTCATTGGGGCATGAGGTCATGGCCATTGATAGAAATCCACGCAGAATTCAAGAATACTCTGGATTAATATCTCATATTTACAATGCTGATTCGACGGACGAACAAGTCCTGAGAGATCTCGGTGTCCGAAACATCGATCATGCCATTGTTGCAATTGGTGACGATCTACAGGCCAGTATTCTGACGACATTAATTCTCAAGGAATTAGGAGTAAAAAAAATCACAGCAAAGGCAACAAATGACTATCATCATAAAGTACTTGAGAGGATAGGTGCCGATCACATCATACGCCCAGAACGTGATACTGGCATTAGGGTTGCCCATCAGATAACGTCCAAAAATCTAATTGATTACCTTGAGCTTTCCCCAGAGTATAGCTTGGTAGAAGTTTCTGCTCCAAGCTCAATGAGCGGGAAGACATTGAAAACATTAAATATAAGAGCCAAGTATGGTTGTAACATCGTTGCCATAAAGACGAAGGAAAATCAGATGATCGTTTCACCGCAAGCGGATGATAAAATTAACGAGGGAGACGTATTGGTTATTATTGGCAATAATAGAGATGTTAACAGATTCGAAATTAGCTATGAATAGAATACTTGAAGAGAGAGAGGGAAATTATTCATGATGATTCCTGGAACCAATAAATCCATCATATTAAGTCCCCATCAATGGATGATTCTAGGCTTTGCCTTTATCATATTCATCGGTGCATTATTATTGGTACTACCCATGGCATCATCAACTGGGGAAAGTATCGGTTTTCTTGATGCTTTCTTCACATCAACATCAGCAGTATGCGTGACTGGGCTTGTTGTTCTGGATACCGGGCAAGACTTTACGATATTTGGCCAAATCGTCATTATGATACTCATTCAAATCGGTGGTCTTGGATTTATGACTTTTGGTGTGATTATTGCCATTATATTAGGCAAAAAACTGGGTTTAAAACACAGGCTATTAATACAGGAATCGACAAAATCAACAACCATACAAGGTCTCGTTCGGTTATCTCTACATATATTTATGATTGCTTTTGTTTTTGAGATTATAGCCAGTATCATTCTTACGATACGCTGGTTTGGACAAATGGGATTAAAGAATGCTCTCTATTACGCCGTATTTCATTCGATCTCTGCCTTTAATAATGCCGGTTTTGCTCTATGGCCGGATAGTTTAAGCCGTTATGTGGGAGATCCAACTGTAAATATTGTAATTACTCTTCTGTTTATTATCGGCGGTATTGGTTTTACCGTCATACTAGATGTTTATAACAAGAGGAAGTGGCACACGTTATCCGTACATTCAAAAATAGTGATTGTAACTTCAACCGTACTTTCTTTAGCCGGCTTCCTCTTTATTTTCATTCTGGAATTGATTAATCCAGCGATTTTCGGAACATTAACATGGGGAGAGAAGCTCTGGGCTGCTTTCTTCCAAGGACTAACACCTAGGACGGCAGGTTTTAACACGATTGATATTGCCAGCATGCTAGAAGCATCTCAGTTTTTCATAATCTTCTTAATGTTTATAGGGGCATCTTCAGGATCCACCGGTGGAGGTATCAAAACGAACACGTTTGTTGTTTTGATCTTGGCAGTGATAGGCAGCATTAGGGGGAGAGAGGAGGTACATATATTTAATCGAAAAATCGCAAACGAAATTATACTTAGAGCGCTTGCGGTTATTATGATTTCGCTCGGAGTCGTGTTGTTTGTAGCATTCCTACTGACAATAACAGAAGACCATCTCAAGCATGAATTTATCGAATTTCTCTTTGAAGCAACATCGGCATTCGGTACAGTGGGCTTATCTATGGGACTTACAACAGATTTAACGGTTGCTGGAAAAATCATCATCATGCTAACCATGTTCATCGGTCGATTAGGACCACTAACTTTGGCATTCGCGCTATCTCAGAAGAAAAGGACAACAAAAATTGGATATGCAGAAGAAAAAGTACTTATAGGATAAATACGAAAGTCGTTGTGCATATCTTTGTATAAGTCCCTTTCAACATGTCCAAATTCCCAATTGCAGTTTCATCTTCTGATCGGAAGAGCATGCTTTTGGCAAAGCATACTTCAATTAACGCTACACTTGGCGCTAATATGAAGTGCAAATTCGTTAAATCACCCCATATTGCCGAATATCCTCCAACAGCGCAAGTTTCGGCGCTATAGCGCAGTCCAGCCGGAGCTATTGCGCCGAAACTTGCGCTAATCGTTCAAAAAGTTACTTTTCATCAAAAGTTAATACACATAGGCGACACTCTTGCGCCAACTGTTGCGCTATTTCGAAATACACCTTTATTCAATAAGGAGAGGTGAACCTTCAGTCCACCTCCACTCCCTAAGCTTCAAAACACCTTCTGCATCTCCCGATCTTCCTTCAGCATCTCCACCGCTTCACGGAAGCGCAGAGAATGGATGATTTCACGCTCGCGTAGGAATTTAAGTCCATCCTGTAAATCCACATCATCTGTGATGTCAATCAGCCATTGATACGTGGCACGTGCCTTCTCCTCAGCGGCGATATCCTCATATAGATCGG
Organism: Paenibacillaceae bacterium; assembly: GCA_040904605.1. GTDB lineage: Bacteria > Bacillota > Bacilli > Paenibacillales > UBA4045 > UBA4045. Next base: position 238 of record JBBDTA010000149.1, on the reverse strand, counting down.
CTATGGGGTCACCTTTGGCCTGTATGTAGGCTGCCGTCCAAGGAACACCTGCTGCGTTCTGATAGTACAAAGCTTTATCGTGCGCTACAAAGTGGTCGCCTAAGCCGGCCGCACGCATCTGCTCTGGAGTAGCGTCCTTCGTGAGCTTATAAACCATGGTCGCGATCATCTCGAGGTGGGCGAATTCCTCTGTCCCAATATCTGTGAGCAGCCCAATCACCTTATCGGGTATCGTATA
>JBBDTA010000148.1:0-17644 GCA_040904605.1 Paenibacillaceae bacterium | reverse complement strand
CTTGGTTCATAAAAGGAGGAAATCAATGTGAGAAAAAAGCTAATATTGATCGGTAGCGGAGGGTTGCTCTAAGTGCCGTCCTGCGTTGAACTATTACCTAGGCATGGTTTGGCCGGAAGAGCATGCAGATGAGCGGGAATCGCGTTTCGTTAATGAACGAAATCACGCGAATATTCAGAAGGACGGAACCTATTCGGTGGTACCGCGGATTTATGGTGGCGTTACTAGTCCGAAGGAGCTGAAACGAATTGCCGAGGTAGCTGAAAAGTATGATGTCCCTCTGGTGAAGATTACGGGTGGTCAGCGTCTAGATTTATTTGGGGTTAAGAAAGAGGATTTGCCTGGCATGTGGGAGGACCTGGATATGCCATCCGGATATGCATATGGCAAAGCTCTACGTACTGTAAAAACCTGTGTGGGATCGACCTTCTGTCGATTTGGCACACAGGACGCAATGGGGATGGGCATTCAGCTGGAGAAGAAATTCGAGCGGCTGAATACACCGGCTAAGTTTAAGATGGCCGTCTCGGGATGCCCGCGTAACTGTGCTGAAGCAACGATCAAAGATGTTGGTGTTGTAGCAGTAGACAATGGCTGGGAGATATTCGTCGCTGGTAATGGTGGAGCTAAGGTTCGTGAGTCCGACTTGTTAGTGAAGGTGAGAACGGATGAAGAAGTGATGGAATATTCAGCGGCATACCTACAGTATTACAGAGAGAATGCTTATTACAATGAACGAACTGCGCCGTGGGTAGAACGAGTTGGATTGGATACGATTAAGGCCGCATTGGAGACACCTGAACAGCGGAAAGCGCTCGTTGAGCGAATCGATCACGCTTTAAGTTTGTTGGTGGATCCTTGGAAGGAAGCCGTTGAAGAGAAGGCAGTACGATCCTTGTATGAAGCCATACCTGTACTCGTTAAAGGATAATAAAGACATATATATATGCTAATGTAAATCGGAGAGGTGTGGAGCGAGCATGGAGCGAATCGTAGTAGCTAGAGTAGATGACATACCGATGCAGAGAGGTCGCAGTTTCATGGTGGGTGGTATAGAGATTGCGTTATTCCGATTATCGAATGGAGACATTAAGGCTATAGAGAATAGCTGCCCTCACAAGCAGGGGAAGCTCTCAGAAGGTATCGTTTGTGACAATCACGTATTCTGTCCATTGCATGATTGGAAAATCAATGTGAATGACGGCATGGTGCAATCGCCAGATGAAGGCTGTGTTCACACCTTTGATGTTGAGGTGGATCCAGCGACAGGAGAAATCGTGGTGCTCATTCAAGACAGGTTGAGTGAATTAGGAGCGTAAGTCAGGCCAGAAAAAAATCGGGCAATATGGGGTGTGTATCTGCACCTCATATTGCCCGATTCATTAAGTAGTAAAGATCGTTCTATTCAATTGTCACGATAGCCGTACTCGTCTCTTGGATCCATTCAATCTCAGCACCGATTGCATCCGTAACAAATCGTAGTGGAATGTAAGTTTGACCATTGCTGATGAATGTGGCGAGAGGCATGGTCTCATCGGTTCCATTCACAGTAGCTTTGTTACTATCTACCTTGAATGCGACTGTTGTTCCGTCGAACGGACTTGTTAGTATTAATTCGCGAGTAACGCCATTCCAATCTAATTGTAAACCTAGATTATCCGCTAGACTTCTTGCTGGAACTGTCATGATACCATTCTTAACAATGGCTAGCTCATAAGGCATGAATTCATAGTCGTCTACTGTGTAAAATATGGCGGTTTTACGAGTAGCATGAAGGTCCTCTTTCAGCAGCTTGAAGAGTACCGATTCCTGATCCAGTATGGAGATGAAATCATCGTCGAATGAGGTTACATCTGCCATATAAAGTGCATCTTCATCCTCGTAAGTGAGGATATCTGCGGTTACTGCTTTATCATGATTCCAGAATTGTCCATGGCCTTCAATCTGAACAGAGGAAATTCCTTCAAGGTCCTCCTGATCTGCTACTTCAGGGCTAATGGAAAGCTCGAAATCCGATTTGCGAACATGCAGAGAATTATCGACAAACAGATCGCTTCTCAAATAGGTGTCATCATTCAAGATAGGGTCGAATTCAGCGACCATAGATTCATCTTCAAGCATCATGAGGAATATCAATAAACCTTGCTTTATAAATGTATGGATAAATTCGATTTCTAATTCTCGATCTGCTGACCCCGTGGAGCCAAAGCCTAATCCCAAGCCATAAAGAATATCGTCCTCTTCCGTTGCATTCTCTTTCATCACATCATATAACTGAGCAATGAATAGTTTCATTGCTTGATCATCCATAACCAGATTGCGCAGGAATTTTTTCAGTAAGGTTAACATCTCTGGACCCTTAATGTCCGAATGGATTTTATATAAGGATAAGGACTCCCCATGAATGTTTTCAGTTACACGCTGTACGGTGATATCTTCTGGATTCTCCAAATGGTTCACAATTAAGGATGCCAATGATTCCATAAGTGCTTTTTCCTGTAAAGGATCAATGGTTAATTCATCGGTGTCACCCATATTTGTATAATCGGATAGCGGGTTAGTAGCTGAATCGAGTGGAACGATAATAGGTGCGTCGGCTCCTTCAATTTGCATAACCATTTCCGTTTGACTCATTGAAAGCTGAAAAGGAATTTCTCCGCGAGTGATGATTAGCTTTCCAATAGCGGACATTGTATCCAAATCCTGCTGCTTAAAGCTCTCCACGACAACTTGCATACCATTGATTGCCTCGATCATCTCCAAAGTTTCTGGATCAGCCTCAGCAGATTGATCAGGTACAAGATGAAGTGTTAAGTCCATGGTCCCTTCCATCGAATCAGACATTATCTGATTGACTAACATCTTATTCAGATCTACCCCACCGATGGATTGACAGCCTGTAGCGATGACAAGCACGGACAACAGAATAAGTGGTAATACCTTTTTCTTCATAAAGCTTTTCAATTTCACTCACTCCTTGGTCTCTATTAAGTTATAGTAACAACACTCATAAGTATTCAACACATGAACTTAATATCCTCCCTGTTTATGGAATATCTTACACCCTACTAAACTCTATGATTTAGCGGAAGGTGAGTACTCTATTTCTTGCATAATGCCTGTTTCTGCTTCGCAAAGGGAACTACGATTCGTTATTTAGCTCAAAAAGAGACGATTTACTTCAATTTCCAAGGATATAGAGGAACGACGTTCCGCATAGCTCTGCAATCAGGTGTAATCAAGCAAATAACGGATTGGTGTTCCATTCACATGCAAGAATAGTAAAAACTGCTCTCTAAATCGAAGAATATAACGAAGTAATCATTCTCACTCGGGTTCACTGAATACTAACATGAAGAAAGCACACAAAAAGCACATCTCCTCATATGGAATTGCGTTTCGTCTAATGGTACAATAAAACAATTACACAAAACTTAGCTGGTGCTTACGAAGTAGTTTTGTTTGAATGACTGACTTCGCAAGTCATTTAGCTGGTGCTTACGAAGTAGTTTTATCTACTGCTAGCGCAGCAATCAAAAACTTAGCCTATGCTTACGAAGTAGTTTTGTTGAATGACTTACTTCGCAAGTCATAATGCTACACAAAACTTTTAGGAGGTTCCACATGAACGTCAAACAAAAATCGATTGAGCAGTTGTCAATAGATTCTATTCGTACACTTGCCATCGATGCCATTGAGAAAGCAAATTCCGGCCACCCTGGTATGCCAATGGGTGCAGCACCTATGGCTTATGAGCTGTGGTCTAATTTCATGAATCATAACCCTGCTAATCCGAAGTGGATTAATCGTGATCGATTTGTACTATCTGCGGGGCATGGCTCTATGCTGTTGTACAGCATGCTTCATTTGTTCGGATATGAGGATTTGACCATGGATGAAATAAAGAATTTTCGTCAATGGGGAAGCAAGACACCAGGACATCCTGAATACGGTCATACGAGTGGTGTGGATGCAACGACAGGACCACTGGGCCAAGGGATTGGTATGGCAGTAGGTATGGCTATTGCCGAAGCACATTTAGCAGCAACGTACAATCAAGCAAGCTTTCCTGTTATTGATCATTTCACATATGCCATTTGTGGTGATGGGGATTTGATGGAAGGACTGTCCAGTGAATCAGCTTCATTAGCAGGTCATCTGAAGCTAGGTAAGATGATTGTTCTGTATGATTCCAATGATATATCGCTAGATGGAGAATTAAATTTATCGTTCTCTGAGAATGTTCAGACACGATTCCAAGGATATGGCTGGCAAACCTTATACGTCGAAGACGGCAATGACCTCCAGGCCATACATAAGGCTATCGTTGAGGCGAAGAACGACTTAAGCCGCCCGACCCTTATCGAAGTCAAGACCATTATTGGTTATGGTAGTCCGAATAAGCAGGGAAAAGGTGGTCATCTTGGTCCACATGGCTCCCCGCTAGGCAAGGAAGAAACAGTGTTAACCAAACAGTCCTATGAATGGGCACATGAAGAATTCCAGGTTCCTGATGAAGTATATGCGCATTTCGCCCGATTGAGTGAACAAGGCGCAAGGCAAGAGCAGCAATGGGTGAATATGTTCGCTAGCTATCGTAATGCTTACCCTGAGCTAGCGGATAAATTCACTGCAGCATCTCAGGATACACTCCCTGAGGGCTGGGATTCGGCTCTCCCTTGGTATTCTCCTGAAGATAAAGGAATGGCTACACGTGCTGCTTCCGGAAGTGCACTTAATGCGATTGCTCAAGCTGTTCCTTATCTCTTGGGTGGATCCGCTGATTTGGAATCATCTACAACGACACATCTGAAGGGCTTATCGATTTATAATTCCCAGAATTATGTCGGTCGTAACGTATACTTCGGTGTTCGTGAATTCGGAATGGCTGCTGCTGCGAATGGAATGATGCTTCATGGTGGTGTCCGACCTTATGTAGGTACATTCTTCGTATTCTCCGATTACCTGCGTCCAGCTGTTCGTCTAGCCTCAATCATGAGCTTGCCTGTTATCTATGTATTGACACATGATAGTATCGGTGTAGGTGAGGATGGCCCAACACATGAGCCAATTGAACAATTACCGGCATTGCGAATTATTCCAGGCGTCACCGTCATCCGTCCAGCAGATGGTAATGAAACTACAGCTGCATGGAGATATGCGATGGCTAACAAGCAGGGTCCGGTTGCATTGATTCTCACGAGACAAGCTTTGCCAATCCTCGAAGGCACAAGAGAGAAAGCACTAGATAGCTTACCGCAGGGAGCTTATATTCTCTCAGAAGCAGCTAATAAACAACCGCAAGCGATTCTAATCGCTACAGGTTCTGAAGTGCAGCTGGCTGTAAGATCGCAGAAGGCACTTGCTGAGCAAGGCATTCATGTTCGAGTTGTCAGTATGCCGAGCTGGGAATTGTTCGAGAAACAATCACAAGCATATAAGGAATCTGTATTGCCATCAGCGATAACAGCCCGTCTTGCCATTGAGATGGCTTATCCTCTTGGCTGGGAGCGTTATGTTGGTGATAAAGGTGCAATTCTAGGGATAAGCATATTCGGTGCTTCTGCACCAGGAGATCGAATTATTGAAGAATACGGCTTTACTGTTGATAATGTGGTTGCCAAGACGAAAGCTTTGTTGTAATTGACTTGATCCATTATAAACAAGAAGACCCGAGCTCGATTCGAGCTTCGGGTCTATACATCTGTAGGAATCATATACGAAAAAGGAGTCTGAACAATGAGTCAATTCGAGCAAGTAACCGTAGTGAAGAAAGCAAATGTATATTTTGATGGTAAAGTTACAAGTCGCACCGTCATATTCGCAGATGGCAGTAGGAAAACATTGGGTATTATGCTTCCCGGACAGTACGAATTTGGTACAGATGCAGCGGAAATCATGGAGATTCTTGCTGGAGATCTAAGTGTTCAGCTACCAGGCTCGGAGCAATGGATAACCATTGATGGATCTGGTGAATTCACAGTACCCGCGAATGCGAAATTTAAGCTAGATGTTCGTGTTGTCACAGATTATTGCTGTTCATATATTTAAAAGTTTTGATGACCACGCTAGTGGTCGATAAAACTACTTCGTAAGCGTAAGCTAAGCTTGATCGATCTTGCTCTGAATATAAGCTTCTAGCCTTTTCTTAGTTGGTGGAGCCATTCCTGATATTAAACATCCATAGTTAAAAATATCCTCTTTGCGCTCAATCCGAATGATTTTGCCTGTCAGTGGTGGCAGCTCGGCTTCCTTCAGGAAGTGGATCACAATGAACATCTCTTTAGCCAGAGGCGTGCTACAAGTGATTTGTAGACCAGATTCCGATAAATCATAGAGGGAAGCCTCCATCGATTGTCCAGAGAAGGAGCCTTCTTTCTCCCACTGATAAATCGAAATTTGCAATTTGATATCTAGCGGTACACGGACACTCCTACGACGATTATCTACTGCAGGGGTGTCTTTCGTTACAAGCTTCTTGCGTGATAGCTGATGGTGCATCCAGTCTTCATAGGAATGAATAAGAGCGGACGTATCCAAGTCGCCCAAGCCCTTGCTTAGACCTATTCTGTATAAGTTTTCGACCGTTTGTAATAATGGTGTTGGAAGCTGGAGAGAGGCGGCTTGATTGCTCGCAAGCTGTAGATCCTTAAGCATATGCTTTAATGGAAAATGGGGACTGAAATCACGATCAAGCAGCTTGTCCTTCTTGATATCGGCAATCTTGCTAGCGGCACCACCGGATTGCACAAGCTCGACGAAGGCTTCCATATCTATGCCACTCTTGGATGCAATAGCAAGACCTTCAATAAAGCCAGCCATGTTGATGCCGACAATCGTATTCAATGCCAGCTTTGTTCTTACGCCTGTACCTGAGCCACCCATGAAGTAGACTGCCTTACCCATGTCTAGCAGAATGCTTTTGTACTCTTCCAGAAGCTCCCCATGACCACCAACCATAAAGACTAATGTTCCTTCAATAGCACTAGCTTTGCTGCCTGTAACAGGTGCATCGAAGAAATCAACATAATGATCGGCAAGCTCTGTATGTAATCGAATGCTCAGTTCGGGTGATACTGTACTACAATCGAAAATAATCAACCCGGGTCGGATGCCGTTCATGATACCTTCATCGCTGAAGAATATGTCCTCTATGGCATGATTGTCACTCACCATAGTGAATAGAACATCAACACTTCGGGCAACATCCGCTGGTGTAGACACAATATCCGCACCTAACCTTTGGAACTCATCCGTTTTGGTGCTAGTTCGGTTATAAATGGTCACAGAATAACCTTTTTTCAGCAGATTGGTCGCCATTGGCGCACCCATAATGCCTAATCCGATAAATCCGATGGATTTCATCGCAGCCTCACCTCTTGTATCTATTGTAGCATGTTACCTTAGTATGGTAAATTTTAAGTTAGACAATTAATGGAGGAGATAATCATGACTGGCACTTTAAAATTTGACTACAGCAAGGCCTTGCCGTTCCTAGGTAAGCATGAGGTGGATTATCTAACAGATCAGGTTCGGACTGCACATGAACAGCTTCATCAGCAATCGGGAGCAGGAGCAGAGTACTTAGGATGGATCGATCTACCGACTCAGTATGATCGGGAGGAATTCTCTCGCATTCAACAATCAGCTGATAAAATCAAAGGAGATTCTGATGTGCTTGTGGTCATCGGTATCGGGGGTTCTTATTTAGGAGCTAGAGCAGCGATCGAGATGCTGTCCCATTCCTTCTATAACATGCTGCCGAAGGAGAAGCGCGGAACACCAGAAATTTACTTCGCAGGCAACAACATCAGCTCGACCTACTTAACGCACCTTCTTCAGCTATTGGAAGGCAGAGACTTCTCATTGAATGTGATCTCTAAATCTGGGACGACTACTGAGCCTGCAATTGCATTCCGTGTTCTACGCGAAGCGTTAGAGAGCAAATATGGCAAAGCGGAAGCGCGGACACGAATCTATGCAACCACAGATAAATCCAAGGGTGCCTTGAAGAAGCTGGCAACCGAGGAAGGCTATGAATCCTTCGTCATTCCTGACGATGTGGGTGGACGATATTCGGTCCTCACGGCAGTCGGTTTACTGCCTATTGCAGTGGCTGGTGTTGATATTGATGCGATTATGCAAGGTGCTGCCGATGCATCTCAGGAATATGCTAACCCAGACTTGAAGGATAATGCCAGCTATCAATATGCCGCAGCGCGCAATGTGTTATACCGCAAAGGCAAAGTAACGGAAATCCTCGTGAATTATGAGCCAAGCCTGCATTTCGTTTCAGAGTGGTGGAAGCAGCTGTACGGAGAAAGTGAAGGCAAGGACAACAAAGGGATTTTCCCAGCTGCGGTTGATTTCTCTACCGACCTTCATTCGATGGGACAGTTTATTCAAGAAGGTAATCGTAATATTTTCGAAACCGTTCTACAGGTAGGCAAGGCCAAGGAACAGATTGTCATCGCAGCAGATGCTGAGGATCTCGATGGCTTGAATTTCTTAACGGGTGAGACGATGGATTTTGTGAACAAGAAAGCATTCCAAGGCACTCTACTCGCTCATACCGACGGAGGTGTTCCGAATCTGATTGTTACCATACCGGAAATTAGTCCGTATTGGTTCGGGTATCTCGTCTACTTCTTTGAGAAAGCATGCGGCATCAGCGGTTACCTACTGGGTGTGAATCCATTCGATCAGCCTGGAGTGGAAGCATATAAGAAGAACATGTTTGCTTTACTTGGTAAGCCTGGATTCGAGAAAGAAAAGGCTGAGCTAGAGCAACGACTGTAGCCTTGTTCTCAGTACAAGAAGCGGTTCACTTCAGGGTGGACTGCTTTTTTTCAAACGAAGCAAATTCATAATCATTGCATGATGAATTTGCTTCAACAAATGAATGTAGGGTGTGATCTTGGTGCTCCAAAGTTATATAACCGTTCAACAAACGAATCGAGCGGAGATTGTCATTAAGCGTTCTCGGTTTATTGGGCACGCAAAGCCGGTTGAATCAGAGGAAGAAGCGATCGCTTTCGTAGAAGATATTCGTAAGCAGCACCGCGATGCAACCCATAATTGTTATGCTTATATGGTAGGAGAGAGGGACGAGTATCAGAAGCATTCTGATGCTGGAGAACCTAGTGGTACAGCGGGCAAGCCCATTCTGGAGGTGATAAAGCATCGTCAACTGAAGAATGTTGTTGTCGTCGTTACACGTTATTATGGTGGTATAATGTTAGGTGCAGGGGGGTTGGTCAGAGCGTATACCGATGGCGCTGTGGCGGGAATCGATGCAGCGGTTCCTGTGTGGAGGAAGCTCCATCAGGAGGTGCGAATCGAAGCCGACTACACATGGCATGGCAGAATTGAGCATGAACTCAGACAGACCGGCACTCTGATCAAGGAAACGTTGTTCTCTGATCAGGTTGTAGTAATATGTTTACCTCTGCAAGAGGAATCGGAGCACTTCGTCGCCAGGCTTACCGATATTACACAAGGCCAATGCAAGATCATGCTCGGTGAGGTCGAATACCGGACACATCAGATGGAACAGTGACAAAATTTAGTTTGAATAAGGAGTGAGCTTAAGCATGAACTGGGACTCGTATATTCGTATTGAGAATGAATCTTTTTTAACAGGAAATCGTAATAAGGAGTGTGGCATTCTTTAATTATAAAATTTAAGGGGTGAGCTCAATTTGTCAGCATGGATGATATGGATGATTATTGGTATTGTGTTAATCATTGCTGAGATGACTACATTCACGTTCTACTTATTATGGCTTGGAATAGGGGCACTCGTTACTTCAGTGGTGGCTATGCTATTCCCGGACAACTGGTTGTTGCAAATATTAGCTTTAAGTATAGTTGCAATAGGATTAACATATCTTACTAAACCATTAACAAAGCGCATGAGTGGCCAAAAAGGATTTCGTGACGCGATCGAAGATCTTGTTGATAAACCCGCTGAGGTCTTGGAAGCCATTGAATTTGGTTCGATGGGAGTTGTTCGTATTGGTACGGAAACGTGGAGCGCTACTGCGGATGAACCTATTGCTGTTGGCGAGAAAGTGATTGTAGTGCGTCGTGGAACAACTGTTGTACATGTTAGAATCTGGAGAGGAGAATAATCAATGGATTTTGCAGTCGTTATGCTGCTTGTCGTAATTGGATTGGTTGTTGTTATCGTTTCATTATCGGTCAAGATTATTCCACAGCAAGAAATTGGTGTAATGGAACGTTTGGGTAAGTTCCACAAGCTGCTCACGCCGGGTCTTAACATCGTTATTCCGGTTATTGATCAAGTTCGGAGATATCATGATTTACGTATTCAACAAGCGAATGTTCCTCCGCAAACAGTCATTACCAAGGATAATGTTCAGGTTCAGATTGATACGATTATTTTCTATCAAGTGAATAATCCGGAGCAAGCGACCTATGGCATATTCGATTACGTGATGGGTGTGCGCAATATTACTACGGCAACTTTAAGGCAGGTCATTGGTAAGTTAGAGCTGGACGAAACCCTATCTGGTCGGGAGAAAATATCGGCAGATATCCGAGTGGCACTCGATGAGGCAACGGAGAAATGGGGCGTACGAATTGAACGTGTAGAGGTTGTAGACATCAAACCACCTATGGATATTCAAGAAGCTATGGATAAGCAGATGAAGGCAGAACGTAGCCGTCGTGCGATTATTCTAGAGGCTGAAGCCGCGAAGCAGGATATGATTCTAAGGGCGGAAGGTCAACGCCAGAGTGCTATACTCAAAGCTGAAGGTGACAAGGAAGCACGTATTCGTGAAGCAGAAGGCTTCCGCCAAGCGCAGGAGCTCGAGGCTGCTGGTGAAGCAAAAGCCATTCATCTCGTAGCAGAGGCTGAACGTAATCGGATCGAACAGCTGAAGGCTGCTGGTCTTGATGAGAATTTCCTCGCATACAAATCATTCGAAGCGCTGAAGGATATCGCTGATGGTCCAGCCAACAAAGTATTCATTCCATCGAGTGTATTGGATACACTGGGCAGCTTAGGTGCCATGGCTGAGATACTGAAAGCGAAGGACGGTAAGTAAGAATGAATACAGAGGAGATCATTACAGCGGCTGAAGTGTTCGTTCGTAGCAAGCTTGCTCACGATTTCAGTGGTCATGATTGGTGGCATATTAAACGGGTCAGGAATAACGCGGTTACCATTGCTCGTAAAGAGAATGCAGATCTATTCCTCTGTGAGCTGACCGCTCTGCTGCATGATGTTACGGACGAGAAGCTTGTGTGTGATGAATTACAGGCTGAGCAACAATTGAAGGAATGGTTGGAAGCACAGAAGCTGCCAAGTACGCTGATTGACCAAGTGCTGGAGATCATATCGACGATGTCGTTCAAAGGTGGATCTCGTCCGCCAATGACGACATTAGAGGGTCGAATCGTGCAAGATGCAGATCGGCTCGATGCGATCGGAGCAGTAGGGATCTCTCGTGTATTCGCATACTCTGGAGCTAGAGGACGGCCTGTCCATGATCCTACCATGAAACCCCGTGAAGCCATGACCAAAGAAGAGTATCGCAGCGGTCATGATACGGCGATCAACCATTTCTATGAGAAGCTACTCAAGCTCAAGCAATTAATGAATACCGAATATGGCAGACAGATGGCCGAACAACGACATACCTTCATGGAACAATATTTAGAACAGTTTTATGGGGAATGGGATGGATCGAGATAAATTAATAGAAAATCAAGCCAACTCCGTCGGGGTAGCTTGATTTTCTGTTCTTGTATTCATTTCAGAATTGGAATTAGATGATAATAGCTCTCGAAATAATTACTAGTAATATAAACAGAACAAGAATAGACCCTGTTGAAGTGAAAGCTCCGCCTGCTACTGCTCCCATTGTGTATGACCTCCCTTCACATCGGGATATTGACTGTACCCTTGCACATATAGTGTACGCGAATTGTTTGGGGGTGCTTGGGTTATGGTCTAGTGCGGAGAAAATGGGCTTATTTGTAATTTTTACTATAGAGGTTTACAATGCTTACGAAGTAGTTTTGTCGATCACTCGCGTGTTCATCATAAACTTTCAGGAGGACTATCATGACTCAGAATCAAAACCAGACTCAGGAATTGCCACCCAAAACATGTTCGATTGAACGTCTTGTAACCATGCAAGAGGATGTGAATCGTGTCATCAAAGGGGAGAAGACGGCTACAAGACGTAATGGTCGATATGCGGATATAGGAGAAACGATGACATTGGATGGTCATCACTATGAAGTGCACCAAGTGTATCAGCAAGCGTTAGGAGAGCTGACCGACGAGCACGCGAAGTCGGAAGGATTCGATAATGTAGAAGCCTACAAGCAGAATATTCTTGCCATGCATCCAGGAATGCCTTGGTTGCCTCATATGAAGGTATGGGTACATGAGTTTCGCCCAGTGAAGCTGTAATTCCATTTGTACAGATAGGACGAAGAAGGTAGCTAGTGTATCCAATAATAGGAGCAGGACAGCCCTTTCATTACCTCAATGTAGGAAGAAAGCGGGGGCTGCTTGCTCCTGTTTGCTTAGAATGATGTAGACACCTCTAAAAGTAGATAACGATCTATTCTTTAATGACTTAAATGCCGATAAATAGAATATACTGGCTTTTACGGAAGGAGCCGTTTCTTATGGAGGTACCGGTGATCTTTGTTTTTACTGGAACAAGTGGTTCAGGTCGCAAGTCCATTGCTCATAGAGTGGGGCATGAATTAGGGTGGACACATGTGATATCATGTACGACCCGCCCAGCTCGAGAGAAGGAAATAGGCAGATCCGATTATCATCATCTAACTAGAGTGGAATTTAACGTAGTAGAGAGCAATGGGGAGTTTGTTCAGTTAGTTGATATCGATCAAGAGAGATATGGAGTTCGCAAAAGTGACCTTGAGGCTGCTCTGTCCCTTGGGGGGAATGTGTACTTAATTCTGAACCGGTTCGGGGCGTCTGCGATTAAACAGTTGTATGGGGATCAGGTCGTTCGCCTCTTCTTATATGTGGATAAACAGACAGTGCGCGAGCGGCTGGAGGCTAAGGGTACACCGTTTCATGTCGTCGAACAATACCTTGACCACTATACAGATGAAGTGATGTATCGCAGGAATTGCGAGCATGTCTTCGAGAATATAGATATGAATAAGACATTGGATTTAATTCGTGTAGTTGTTAAACAATATCAATAATGAGCAGAGAAGAGAGGTCATTCATGAAGGTGCTAGATAGACAATCGGAGCAGATCCCAACAGGTGAAACCATTATCGATGTCAATGGACTTGTCAAAAAATATGGAACCTACACAGCGGTCAATGGGGTTCATTTTCAAGTAAAGAAAGGTGAGGTTTTCGGTTTACTAGGTCCCAATGGTGCGGGTAAGACGACCACAATGGAGATGATTGAAGGACTGCGTCAACCTGATGGTGGCCAGGCCAAGGTGGCTGGTTATGATACGAGGACGGAATTGCGCAGAGTAAAAGAGGTTATTGGTGTGCAATTGCAATCAACGTCATTATTCGACCTGCTGAAGGTTAAGGAAATTCTGGCGATGTATGCAAGCTTCTACACGTATTCAATACCCGTCGAGCCGCTTCTGAAGAGAGTGCTGCTCGAGGAGAAGATAAATGATCGTGTGAAGCATCTTTCTGGTGGTCAGAAGCAGAGGCTTGCGATTGCCATGGCACTCGTGAATGATCCACAGGTCGTATTCCTCGATGAGCCTACTACAGGATTAGATCCTCAGGCACGCCGAACGTTGTGGGATATTATTCTGGGCTTGAAGGAGCAGGGGAAGACTGTCGTGCTTAGCACCCATTATATGGATGAAGCACATATTTTGTGTGATCGGATATGTCTTATGGACCGAGGAGAGGTGATCGCTCTCGATACACCTCGCAATCTAGTCAAGAGTCTTCAGTCTGACAGTGCGATTGAATTCAGACTACCTGAGCTGGAATCATTACCTGAATCGCGGAGAACTAACATTCAAGCTATGCTGCAAACGGTAGAAGGCGTGAAGAGTGTTGATGAACGGAAGGATGCTTTTATTCTCTATACCGACCTATTACAGCCATCATTAATTGATCTGATCCGTAAAGCAGCTGAGCACGAGGTTAATTTTACTGATTTGGCGACACGGACTGCCACATTGGAAGATGTATTCATTCATATGACGGGAAGGAGCCTGAGAGAAGAATGATGAAAGCATACATACAGCTTACGATAAGTCAGCTTCGAGTATTCAGCCGGAATCGACAGGTTCTGTTCTGGACATTGATGTTTCCTGTATTCCTCATGGTTATGCTGGGTTCCTTCGTAGGTGGTGGCGGTGAAATCAGCTATTCGGGCGCGCTGATTAATCTGGATAAGAGTACACAATCGACCGAGCTAACAGAAGCACTATTCAAGCTGGAGACCGTTAAATTCGATTCGGATCGGACCGAGGAAGAGGCGTTAGAGTCCTTGAAGAACGGGGATCTCGAGCTGGTTGTTATTATTCCAGATGGGTACGGTGATTCACTCTCAGCTGGCACCTCTCCTGCAGAAATTAAGGCTGTATATGATCAGACGAAGACGATGCAGTCAGAAGTTGCTCTATTAGCCTTATCTCAGACGGTGGATAGCCTAAGTAAAGCCATCGTGCAATACGAGCCTGTTGTTGTTGTGAAATCAGAGGGGGTACAATCACTCCAGCTCGAATATATCGACTTCCTTGTTCCAGGTATCGTGGCAATGATGATTATGTCTAACAACTTGAATGGTGTAGCGGGACAGATAGCTTCCTGGCGTGAACGAGGGATCCTTCGTCGTATGCAGAGCACTCCGCTCAAAGCCTCTACCTTTATTGCGGGGCAGATTACGGCAAGACTAGTCTTGAACGGCTTACAGGCTACAGTTGTTCTCTTGATCGCAAGCTTAATATTCGGAACACAGGTGAACGGCTCATGGGCTCTTCTCATGCTATTCGTCATTCTTGGTACGCTGGCCTTTATGGCTATTGGCTTTATTATTGCTGGTGTTGCCAAATCCCCGGAAAGTGCAGGGCCGATAGCTGGGTTCATCTCGTTCCCTCTGCTGTTCTTAGGGGGAGTGTTCTTCCCAATCAGCAATATGCCTGAGGTCATTCAGCCTTATGTGAAGCTGCTGCCGATCTCACATCTATCAACCGCTTTGAGGCAGATTATGAACGTTGGAGCTGACCTGTCTGTGCTGTGGTTTGATGCATTATTACTGTCGGGATGGATGATTGTTGCTTTTATCATCGCGAGCTTTACGTTCAAGTGGGAGTAAAGCGAATAATATTCATCTGGATGGGGTAAATTGATGAAGTAGCATAAATTATTTACAATAAACTAATATCCCGTTAATCTTTCACTAATATTCACTCGGTATACTGCCTTAAGAGATAGAAGAAAGGAGAATTCTATCGTGATCTTATATGAAATTGCTATGAGGATGGAAGAACGGGCTCGCCTGAAGCAATCGATTCGTGAGAATAACGGTGATGTCAGCTGTCTCATTGATGAGAAGGCCGAAATCGAACAGTACATGTTAACTCAAGCATCCAAATGGAAGGAAGCAGAATCGGTATACGTGTGAAGCGGTACCGATTTTCAAGTACGTATGTTCCTACAGAGGAATGAGGAATGAGGCGTTCCCGCAGGCGGGGTGCTTCTTTTTGTGCTATACTGCAATCGGAGGCGAGCTCACTTGAAGGTTATTGTTGCGACATTAAATGCGAAATACATCCATACATGTCTAGCATTAAGGTACCTAAAGGCTTATAGTCAGGATGACTTCGCAATGGACATTGCAGAATACACAATCAAAGATCCGATTATGAACATCGTCGCCGATTTATTCCAAAGGAAGCCTGATATCATCGGGTTTTCCTGTTATATATGGAACATTGAAGAGACCTTGCAGGTCATTCGACTATTGAGGAAGATTATGCCGGAGATTACCATAGTACTTGGTGGTCCAGAGGTGTCTTATGATACGGAGCAGTGGCTGAGGGGTGAACCGGAAGTTGATGTTATCGTCATGGGTGAAGGTGAATCTACCTTCCATCATCTTCTGCAGGAGTTACATGGAGATCGCAAATTCCATTACGTGTTCGGGATCGCTTATCGCCATGGAGATCAGGTTGTTCTGAACCCACCGCGTCCTAAATTAGAATTAGCCGATATACCATCTCCATACCGTTTCGTGGAGGATGTATCAGAGCTGGCCAAACGGGTCGTCTATTTCGAGACCAGTCGTGGCTGTCCATTCAGCTGTCAGTTCTGCCTATCGAGTATTGAGGTAGGTGTTCGCTATTTCGAGATGGAACGTACGAAGGCAGATCTGCTGTATCTGATTGAGTCCGGTGCGAAGCTCATTAAATTTGTGGACCGTACCTTTAATATTAAGCGTGATTATGCGATGGAAGTATTCCAGTTCCTCATCGACAATCATCAGGGCTGCACATTCCAATTCGAGATTACAGCCGATATTATGCGTCCTGAGGTGCTTGATTTTCTATCCAAGCATGCCCCGGCAGGCGTATTCCGCTTCGAAATCGGTGTGCAGTCGACGAATGATAAGACCAATGAGTTGGTCGAACGCAGACAAAATTTCAGCAAGCTCTCACGAACCGTGAATATTATTAAGAACAGTGGTAATATCGATCAGCATCTTGACCTCATAGCCGGATTGCCTGAGGAGGATTATGTTTCATTCCGCCGAACCTTTAACGATGTGTTCGCCCTGCGACCGGAGGAATTACAACTAGGTTTCTTGAAAATGCTGCGGGGTACGGGGCTGCGACGAGATGCGGGCAAGTATGGCTATGTATATATGGACCGCGCTCCGTATGAAATTCTCGGTAATGACATCCTTCCCTTCTCGGACTTGGTCAGGATCAAACGGGTTGAGGATGTTCTAGAGAAATATTGGAACGATCATCGGATGGATAAGACCATAGAGTTTCTCATTCGAACCGAATTTGCTGCACCATTCGATTTCTTCCAGCAATTCGGCGATTACTGGGAAGGTCAGGGCTGGCAGAAGATCGGTCATCAGCTGGAGGATTTATTCTTACGATTGCAGCAATTTCTGCAGCATAGAGGTGTACAGCATCCAGAGGTCGTGCTCGGATTGATGAAGCTTGATTATTTCTTGAATCATCGGTACAAGCCACGCAAGAATTGGTGGCCTATGGACCTGGATAAGGTGGAGCATAATCGATATATGCGTTTCTTTGCAGAGCATGCAGATGAGGTTTCTGCTGAATTAGCAGCCTTGAAGCTAGACGAGCGTGACTTGCATAAGCATGCTGTTGTGGAAGTATTGCCATTCGACTTAAATGGTCTATTGGAACGGGATGAAGTGAATACAGATGTAGAGACGGCGATGATCGTGTACTATACACCGGATTTGAGTGGGCCTCCAAGGTGGTATGGGAGTAAAGGTCTTGGTCTTCATGTTTAATAACCAACAACCAGGGAGATTGATCCTTCACACCCACTCGGCGGGAGTCATACCGTCTTCCGTTTATATTCCTAGTAATTTTGTTATATGATTATCCAGTTAGCTCAGGAAACACTTCCGATGTGAACTAATTTTTGT
>JBBDTA010000147.1:5046-18120 GCA_040904605.1 Paenibacillaceae bacterium | reverse complement strand
CCGCGGATGGTTTTCCGCGGTTACTCCCTCCTGAGCAAAGTGCATAGTCAGTTTATCTTTTAATTACTCACTATTTTTAATGATTGAAATATTTATTATGAATAATAATTACAATCCTTATTCAATGCATAAAATTTAGCCTCTTATGCTTTCGTTAAATTTCCAGTTAATAACAAAAACATTATTTTTTGGCATATAGGAAAATCTAGAAAATATTAATCTACAAACAACAATAATCTGTTTTTTTAGACAACACAGATGGAATCGAGAAAAAAATTTGGAGGGAAAATGGAACTGATATTATATCTTTTATTGATTAATTTCTTATCGGGTTTTTTAATGTATTGGGACAAGAAAGCATCCCAAACACAAAAAAGAAGAATTCCTGAAAAACTATTATTCCAGCTTGCTCTTCTAGGTGGAGGAGCGGGATGCTGGTGGGGGATGAAAGCAAATAGACATAAGACAAAACACAAGACTTTTACAATAGGTATTCCAAGCATTATAGTATTAAATCTTTTATGTATTTATTTGCTCTATATTTTAGCTAAATAAAAGCGTTACGCTCGGTGTCTAACGACATGAATTTACATACAAGAAATTCGGTGATTATTTGATTTTATTACTCTTGTTGGTACTTTCATGTCGTTTAAGTTGCGACAAGAAAGTACCACAGTCTTTGTGGTTGGTAGAGCCAAGCAAAAATAAAAAGGTCTTGAAATTTATCCTTCATTGTTAGAAGACAACTCGGACATCTCTGTTACTGTGGTTGCTGACCATCGTACTGCTTTTTCTTCATTCTTGTGCCCAGTATGATGAGAGCGACATAGATTACGATGGCAATCGAATCTATAAGCGTATCCATAAGCCCCGATACGTCAAGCAATGCCGTTACACCAAGAATAACCATCAGTCGGACGATCAGGATCGCCGCGATCAACCATGCGGCAAACCGGATCTTTGATCGCTCGGTTTGGAATGACATGAAAATGAAAGCGATGCCGAAGACCAGATTTTCCGCCGTGATGATGTGCCAGACATACGTGAATACTGTACGGGTACCAACGGGTATTGCCTCAATGTTGAGCGTCGGCAGCACAGCGGATTGCCCGTTCCATGCGTGCGTGACGGCAAATAGCATCGCAAGGACGCCTGCAATCAGATAATAAAAATTCCTAACCTTGATGTTCACCACAACCTTCCTTGGAAATTCCCGGTTCCTTCTTTTGGATATCCTTGTAAATTTCGCGGACGATCTCTGCCAGACGTTGGTCACTTTCGTTATTAAAGCCCCTTAGCGTTTCGGCTGCGACGTCGAGCAGCCAACTGACCTTTTCCAGATGAGCAATTTTATTGCGCGTTTCTGCGTTCTTGGCATCGAGGAACGCGGCAACCTCTTCGCAGTAAATGGGGTCGATATTTTCCATCTTGCGGAAACCAAACTTCCCCCTGATTTCGTCAAGAGAAAAGTCTGCATACTGCATGATCTGAATATTCATCAAGTCGATGAGGTCGTCCTTCGAATACCTGCGGTACCGATTGTCTTCCCGGGACGGCGAGACGATCCCTATCCGGTCATAATACCGAAGCGTATCCTTCGACATCCCAAGTATCCGCGAAACCTCTTGTATAGAATAAAGTTTTTCCATGAAATAAAAATATCATGAGAGTTGACTCCAATGTCAAGTTATTTTCGTTTTTTTCGCAAAAAAGTTTAAACGAATTCTAAGAAGATCGCCGACGTCAGTGCAAAGTCTGTTTGCGCACAACGTTGACAACCTGAAGTGCTATTTACAAATCAAAATAATATAGCAACAATGCACCCCATGATTGCAAAGACGTTATCTGTTGCTGTTTCGACAAGTGATTGGGCTATTTAAGATAGCGTTGTAGAACATAATAGGGCAGACTCATACATTGGGTCAAGTTTAATAATTTATATATGTAACCTGCTTTAAAGAATCTGAAAATTCCACTTGTGGAATTGCACATCTTTTTAGCTCTTGTACCACTTTTACGTGCTATTTGATGTTTAAGTATCTCTTCTAAAACAACATTGCTTACAGTTTTTATTCCATAGCCTTGGAATAGACCATATCCTGCAAACCATAAACTCATAGTTATATTACTTAATATTTCTTTTACCTTATGTGATTTAAATTGATTATTTTTGTCAAGCAAGTATATTTTAGGATACTGCTCTTTAAACATTACATCAAATTTTTGGAAATTAAGTGTATCAGCTACTGGATAACGTTTTTTGGATATACGTCTAGAGTGGCTATTGTTGTCGTGTCTTGGTAATTTATGATATTAGGTTTTTTTATTCAAGGGTGGACGTGCGGTGCTCACGGTTTTGCGTGTGCGAATCACCTTCTGTTTAAAATGCTGGCTGATTTCCTTGGCTGACATCGTGTTCTTACGCAAGGTGACTTGGTCGATGAATGTAATGAACAGCTTTGCTGTATTGACTGCATCATCAATGCCTCTGTGAGCCTTGCCTGTAGGTTCAATACCTGCAGTTTGCAGCGCGGTTTTTAGGCCGATCTGATGACTGACCTCGGGTAGCAGCAGCTTTCCAATCTGTGGCTGGATATCGTTATAATTATTGAACCAATCCAGTGTCACACCCTTACGAACACATTCATCAATGATATGAAGTCGATCATCCTTACCCCATGAGCATAAGTAATCTTCCTTACTTAGCCATCCCGCGAATTTCTCTATACCCAGATGGAATGGGATGGCGTTCTTCAAGTCTTCCTTATCCATATTGATGAAGGCTCTAGTGCTTTTCTCAACATAACCGCCTTTGGGGGCAATGTAGATTTGGAGCTGATCGATGATGCTTTTGGTTGCAAAATCGACCTTACAGGCCCCAATTTCTACTATGGTACTAAGCTGACCGATTTTGGATCTTTTAACAAGCTCTAGATCGAATACAACGGCAATCAAGAAAATCACCTCTAATGATGGATATGCATACATGTTATGCATTATAATAAGCAGAAAGTGCTATGGAGGAATGTACCAATGGAAAAGCGTAAATTCGGTCAAACCGGGCGTGAATTCTCAATTCTCAGCTTTGGTGCTCAACGTATCGTGGATGAGCATAACTGTACGGAAGATGAAGCCATTCAGATTGTGAATCGCGCTATTGATGCGGGTATAGAATATTTCGATACCGCACCTATCTACTCAGACGGACAGTCGGAAGCGAGGTTAGGGAAAGCCTTGGGCGAGCGTCGTTCTCAGGTATGGATTGCAACGAAGACAATAGATCGCACGAGAGATGGATCCTGGCGTTCTCTGGAAGCTAGCCTGAAGAGATTACAAACGGATCATGTTCAGGAATGGCGGCTTCATGATGTGAGAACGATGGAGCAGTTAAATGCTTGCTTTGCTAAGGATGGTGCTTTGCAGGCACTGATTGAAGCCAAGGAGCAAGGTGTGATAAAGCATATAAGTCTTAGTGGGCATACAAATCCGAGTGTTCAGGTTGAGGCAATTCGACGATTCCCATTCGAAAGTGCTCTAGTAGCTCTATCCGCTCCTGATCATTTCATGTATAGCTTCGCCCATGAATTCCTTCCGGCAGCAAACGAGAAGGGCTTGGCCATTATCGGCATGAAGGTTATTGGGAACGGTCGGCTGGCGAATTGGTATGAGCAAGCGCTCAGATATACATGGTCCTTGCCCATATCTACAGCCATTCTAGGTATGTCGTCAATGGAGCAGCTAGAGAATAATCTGAGGGTGGCCAATAGCTTCGTACCTATGACAGAGATCGAGCAGTTGGAGTTAGCTAAGATCATGATACCTATGGCCAATCCCGATGTGCTACGCTGGAAGGCTAAGGATTGGAGCAACAAGGAAGAGTGGGCTGAACGGGTTTAAGTCTTGATCAGAAAGCAACTGCTCATTAGGAGTAGGTTGCTTTCTTTCAGAGCATAGGCTTGGATACAATAGCGTAGATGGCAAGAACTAACCATCCAGCAAGGAAAGCAATCCCTCCGAAGGGTGTAATGATGCCAAGTCGTGTTATTCCACTTAAGCTTAAGGCATACAGACTGCCGGAGAATAACACGATACCGGACACTAATAGCCAGCCCGACCAAGTCGGAAGTGAGCTTGTGGTAGACATGCTCTTGCTCAGAATTGCGATTGCGATGAGTGCGATCGCATGGATCAGGTGATAATGAACACCCGTCTCGAATGCGTTCAGCATCTTCTCCGATAGCCTACTCTTGAGCGCGTGAGCTCCAAAAGCGCCTAATGCAACTGCTAAGAAAGCATTGATACTGCCGAGGAACAGGAATATATTAGCCATGGGTTTACCACCTTTATTAAGAATAAAGCTTATTATATCGTATTAACGCGTGGATATGAAATCGGAGAATGAACGTAGAGAGATAGATCAAAGTAAAGGAGTCATATTAGAATGAATGAAACCATCGAATTGATGCTTAACCATCGCTCCATACGCAAGTTCACAGGGCAGGCCGTTAGTGAGGAACAGCTTCACACTATCATCACCGCAGCGCAGATGGCTTCCTCCTCGAGTCATGTACAGGCATATAGTGTCATCCGCGTGTCCGATCCGGATAAACGTGAGAAGCTTGTCGAATTAACGATGAACCAAAGACATGTAGCTGATAGCCCTTTGTTCCTTGTCTGGTGTGCGGATCTGTACCGCAATCGGCTTGCATATAGCCTTCATGATGATCCAAATCATGCTTATCTCAGCACAGCGGAGAACATGATTGTAGCTACAGTCGATGCTGCGCTGGCTGGTCAGAATGCTGCGCTAGCCGCCGAATCAATGGGAATGGGTATCGTCTATATCGGAGGTATCCGTAACGAGATTCGCGCCGTGACGGAATTGCTGGAGCTGCCCGAATGGGTTTACCCGGTGTTCGGCATGTGTATCGGATATCCCGATCAGGAAGTAGGAATCAAGCCCCGCTTACCCATGGAAGCCATCTTACATTATGATAAATACGACATTAGTCAGATGAGTGGTCTTCTCGAGAGCTATGACCATACGATGAGCGAATATATGCTTCAACGAACGAAAGGTAAGGTAAATCGAACGTGGACGGAGGATATGAAGAATAAATTCGCTTCTCCATCGAGGATGCACATGAAAGCTTACCTTGAGGAGCAAGGATTTAATTTGCAATAGACCTTAGGGTTAGGTAGGATATAAGGGAAATTACTACTTGGGAATTAGCGGATAATGAGCTGCGGTTGTTCCTTAATACAGGGTGACAATAAGGAGATATTATATAATGAAACTAACACCAGAGCAGCGAATTACCTTGCATGGCTTTAATAACCTGACGAAGTCATTAAGCTTTAATATGTATGATATTTGTTATACAGCAACCAAAGAAGAACGTGAAGCCTATATCACATATATCGACGAACAGTACAATGCAGACCGACTAACCGCCATTCTCATGAATGTATCTGATATTATAGGTGCTCATGTGTTGAATATTGCCAAGCAAGATTATAATCCTCAGGGTGCCAGTGTAACCATGCTGGTCTCTGAAGGACCCGTATATGAAGTAGGAGAATCGTTCGATGAATCACCGGGACCTATTCCAGAAGCTGTGGTCATGCACTTGAACAAAAGCCATATCACCGTGCATACCTATCCCGAATATCATCCGGACGAGGGAATCAGTACATTCCGCGCGGATATTGACGTGTCGACATGTGGGGAAATCTCACCGCTGAAGACGCTAAATTATCTCATTCACTCCTTCGATACCGACATCATCACGATCGATTACCGGGTTCGGGGCTTTACGAGAAATATTAGCGGCCATAAGCTATTCATCGACCATGAGATAAGCTCCATCCAGAACTATATTCCAGAGGAAATAAAGGATCTCTACGACATGATCGATGTGAACGTGTATCAAGAGAATATATTCCATACCAAGTGTAAGCTCAAAGCCTTCGATCTAGACAACTATCTATTCGGATATACGAAGGAGAAGCTCACCTCTCTGGATCAGAAGGAAATAACAGCTCGCTTAAAAGTCGAGATGGATGAGATTTATTATGGGAAGAAGTTTGGCTTTACGGTTTAAGATCAGCATTATTCTTGGCATCATCACGATTACTCGGGAAGCACTGTCCTAGCTACTTTCCCATCTAAATCTTCATAATCGAAATAATAAATCGTATCATACAATTCATTGCGTGTTTGCATATTCTCTAGATGTCCTTGCTGAGTGCCTGTTTCAAAGATATCTTTAAATACCCGTTCGACCGCTTTAGCCGCTACCCGCAGAGAGGTAACCGGGTAAATGACCATACGGTATCCCATAGATTCAAACTGCTCCGCGGTATAATAAGGGGTTTTGCCGAACTCAGTCATGTTTGCTAACAGTGGGGCTTTTACCTGGTTACTGAAGTAACGGAATTCCTCTTCATTCTCCAATGCCTCGGGGAAGATGCCGTCGGCACCGGCTTGTAGGTATAGCTTAGCACGGCTTACCGCTGAATCGATTCCTTCCACTGCCTTGGCGTCTGTTCTCGCAATCACAACGAGAGAGGGCGCTACCTCCTTGATCGCTCTAATTTTCTGTACCATTTCTTCCGGTGAGATCAAGCTTTTTCCGTTCAGATGGCCGCACTTCTTCGGCAATTGCTGATCCTCAAGTTGAACGGCGGCTACTTTGGCTTCCACCATCTCCCTAGCGGTCCGGGCCACATTCAGAACACCACCAAATCCTGTATCGATGTCGACCAAGAAGGGGATCTGAGCAGCACGTATGAGATCTCGCGCATGTCGGGCAACCTCTTCTGAACTAATGATCCCCAAGTCAGGCAAACCACGGCTTGCCGTATAAGCAGCGCCTGATAAATATAAGGCCTCAAAGCCAGTCCGTTTGGCAATTAAAGCGGACATGGCATCGTGTGTTCCGGGCATTCTCAGGATTTCGCCAGTCTGCATGCGAGCCTTGAATTGGTCTGCTAACTCTTGCTGGCTAAATTCATCGTTTACTAACCAAGACATTTATTATTGCACCTCCGGTCTATATTTTCTCATATTCATATTTACACCACAAACAGCTTCATAAAATCTGAAACGGCGGTTTCCTCCAACCGCTGTTGATCCATCAAAACTTCTTGGATGGCGGTAATTGGTTTTTTCGAGAAGCGGGTTTCAAGACTGCGTTCGAACTTCTCGATCAACTTCGGAATACCTTCCTCACGGCGTCTTTGGTGACCGACTGGATACTCGACTACCACTTTATCGGTCGAAGTCCCATCGTTGAAATGAATTTGCACCGCATTCGAGATGGAACGCTTATCTGGATCCAAATAACTTATGCTGAACTCAGTGTCCTCTTGAACCTTCATTTTCTCACGCAATGCATCAATTCTTGGATCCTGGGCGATACGATCCTCATAATGATCTGCCGTCAAATCTCCGAAGATCAACCCGATGGCGACCATATACTGTAAGCAGTGGTCCCGATCGGCTGGATTATTAAGCGAGCCTTTCTTATCAATGATCCTAATGGCTGCCTCATGGGTTGTTAGCGTGATTTCCTTTATGTCTTGAAGGCGATCTTTGATTTGCGGGTGAAGCTTTAATGCGCATTCTACAGCAGTCTGGGCATGGAATTCCGCTGGGAATGAGATTTTGAACAACACGTGCTCCATCACGTAGGAATCCAGTGAACGGCCCAGCTTTAATTCTTGGCCTTTGAACAATACGTCCTGGAATCCCCAGAGCGGAGCGGTCAATGCTGAAGCGTAACCCATCTCGCCTTTCATAGCCATTAGCGCCAGTCTGACGCCTCTGCTAGTAGCATCTCCAGCAGCCCATGATTTACGGGATCCGGTATTGGGGGCATGTCGGTAAGTACGAAGGCTGGAATTGTCGATCCAGGCGTTGGACAAGGCGTTGATGACCTCTTGCCGATTGCCTCCGAGCATTGCGGTACACACCGCTGTTGAAGCGACCTTGACGAGCAGAACATGATCCAAGCCGACTCTGTTAAAGCTATTCTCCAATGCAAGCACACCCTGGATTTCATGAGCTTTGATCGCGGCGGTCAGCACATCCTTCATCTTCAAAGGCGCTTTTCCTTCCGAAATGTTGCTTCGGCTAATGTAGTCCGCAACAGCAAGGATGGAGCCTAGATTGTCGGATGGGTGTCCCCATTCTTTGGCCAGCCATGTGTCGTTATAATCAAGCCAACGGATTAAGCAACTAATATTGAACGCGCCCTGGACTGGATCGAGCTCGAATGAAGTGCCGGGGACCCGCACGCCGTTAGGCACCGTTGTACCAGGTACGATCGGTCCAAGATGCTTTGTACATTCCGGATATAATAGTGCGAGCATGGCAGACCCTATGGAATCCATCAGCATATATCTTGAGATTCGATATGCCTCGCTGCTTTGAATTTCTTTATCCAGGACATAATCTGCAATTTCTTCTAACAAGCTGTCTGTCTTTGTATTGTTCTCTTGAATTGCATGACTCATAGATCATTTGCTCCTTTAATTGAATTTATGGATGTAAGCCTCTTGGGCCTGTATAGCGAACGCGTGGGCGGAATAGCCTGTTGTTTGCGTGCTGCTCAATGACGTGTGCACCTATACCGATTGTGCGGGCAGTGAGGAAAATTGGGGTGTACAAATCGATCGGAATTCCTAGCAAATAATAAACAGGGGCGGCATAGTAGTCCAGGTTGGGATATAATCCTTTTTCGCGTTTCATGATTTCTTCACCAATAACGCACATATCGTATAACGCTTTATTGTCTTCTTTTTCGATCAGACGGAGGACGGCTTCCTTCATCAAAACTGCACGTGGATCCATCTTATTCATGTATACCCGATGCCCAAATCCCATGATCCGATCTTTGTTTTTTAATTTATCGAGAACTAGCTTTTCCATGCCAGGAACCGTTTTCGCTTCCAATAGCATTTCCATGACTGCCTCATTAGCACCACCGTGCAATTTACCCTTCAGCGAGGCGACCGCCCCTGTCAGCGCTCCGTAAATATCTGATGTCGTGGAAGCAATGACTCTGGCGGCAAAGGTGGAGTTGGGCATTTCATGTTCGCTATATACCATCAAGGTTTGATCGAACGCTTTTTCCTCTGCAAATAACGGTTCTTTTCCAGTGATCATGTACAAAAA
Organism: Paenibacillaceae bacterium; assembly: GCA_040904605.1. Lineage (GTDB taxonomy): Bacteria > Bacillota > Bacilli > Paenibacillales > UBA4045 > UBA4045. The sequence goes on along the minus strand of JBBDTA010000147.1, from coordinate 8,939 downwards.
GTTTGCGCTGTAATTCAGATCGCTGCGTGGATAGATGATCGGGGTCCCGATCTTGGCGTGATAGCTATTGGCCACGAGGGTCGGAATCTTCGCCAGCAGGCGCATCGATTTGCGGCGATTGGCGGCTTCACTGCGATCATCCAATTCGGGGTCGAAGGCGGCCAGCATGGAGATGCCTGTACGCAATGCGTCCATGGAGTCCATTCCGCGAGGAAAGAGCCTTAATAAAGAGTATATTTCCTCAGGCAATGCGTATTCAGCTTTAAGTTCTTGCTCAAGAGCTTGACGTTCTGCACTAGAAGGTAGCTTTCCATCTAACAATAGGCTGACCAAATCTAGGTACTCCGTTTTTCGAGAAAGTTCAATCAGGTCATAGCCTCGAATGACAATCTCTTCATGCTCGACGTCCAAGTATGAGATGTTGGTCTCACTGGCGATAATACCTTCGAGCCCAGGGACAAAAGATGGTTCAGCAGACATAAAAAAACCTCCTAAAATATTCATTTTAATTGTATCCACAAATAATTGTATACAAATATACAAAATAAAGCAACAAAAAAAATGATGCGGGAACATATCAAGGGATTAACATTTGAAGTGTATCTCTGGTTACATGCAAACTTCGCCGAATGTGGGCGCGCATCGCTTCTTCGGCAACGGTAGCATATCCGGATTTAATCGCTTCGTATATGTCTCTATGCTCCTGAACGGGCAGCAATGGAGAGTAATGTGGGTTTTTATATCCACCCAATCGGCGATAGCGTTCCAGTCTGCTTCTGAGTTGGGACAAAATTTGGACGGCCGTCGGATTATTGCCCGGTTCATGTAAAATATGATGGAATTCGCTTCCGTAATGGATCGTATCAATAATTCGGTTGTCCTGCGCAGCGCGATTCATTAATTCAAGCAGGTCCTCTAAACGTAAGAGCTGTTCTTTCGTGATGTGGTGCGTAGCTTCCCTCGCAATCAGCCCCTCCAACACTTCTCTAACTTTAAAAATTTCCTCTGCCTCTTTAATGCTTACAGGCGCTATATGCATTCTCCCGTTCGTCTGGCGTATGACGAGTCCCTCAAGCTCCAAGCGGAACAGGGCTTGCCTTAGTGGAGTTCGGCTGACGTTCAGGTCGGCCGTCAACATTTCCTCACCGATCGATTTCTCGGGAGGGTACTCGAGCTCTATGATTTTTTTCTTCATGTCGTTATAAATCAGATCACTAGCAAATTGTCTTCTGCTCATTGGCAAGTCCTTTCTTCTAGATAACGTAGGGGCTGAATTCCTTCATAAATAGAGTTCCATACCGCCCCTTAAGAATCCTTTTTTGAGGTGATAAGAATATGGTAAAACATCGTGATGATTAGCTATGGCACCCAGCAGGAATCGACAAACTTCTCGGAAGGAGTATGTTACATTCATATGTGGTTCGAGATCATTATTGGTAGGTGGAGGTAATAGTTCAGATGGTTATCAGTCCTGTACATGAAGCAGCAGACAAAATTAAATTGGCCAAGCATCTGGTTGTGATAACAGGCGCGGGGTTCTCTGTGGAATCTGGTATTCCTGATTTTCGTTCTTCGAGAAGGTGGTGGCGTCGGATTGATCCGGTAACCGTGGCCACTGTGGATGCATTGGAGTATAATTACAATTTATTCCATGGATTTTATTCAACACGTGTAGAGCATTTGAAGACAGTAAGTCCACACCCAGGTCATCATATCCTAAGCAAATGGGAACAAGATGGACGACTCCAGCTCATAGCAACGCAGAATGTCGACGGCCTCCATCAACTGGCTGGCAATCGCCGAGTTCAGGAGCTGCACGGATCCATTAGAACCTTCCGGTGCCATCAATGTGGCCATAGGGGAGAGCAAGAGATTTTTCTTGGCAAAATACAATGCTCCTGCGGCGGTAATTTACGTCCTAATATTATTCTGTTCGGAGAATCGCTGCCGAGTGACGCGTGGGCAATATCGGCTGAAGCCATTCGTAATGCCGATGTCGTACTGGTTATGGGTACAAGTCTACAAGTAGCACCCGTTAACCAATTGCCATTCCTAACGTCAAGCACACTCATTCTGATTAACCAAGAGTCAATCGGGTTGGAGCATCAATTTGATATCGTGATTCAAGATTCTGTAGTTAAGACTTTAACAGCCATTGAACGAACAATGAGTTTTAGGTAGAATTTCAATCATCTTGTAAGCTGATCGATATTCAGACAGACCTCGTGCTGCCAAGCCACATCCGATGTCATACTCGCTAGAAGTGACTGGTTCTCTAAATGTGCCATCTCCCAACAATACTTAGCATTCAGCATCAAACAATTCGTCATTTCTTGAGCTTCGAAGTCACTTAATTTCCTGTAGGTTTGAATAGTCCATAGCTCCGCCATGCGTTGATGAATGGGCTTTATCGTCATCATCTGCACCCCCTGTTACAATCCAGTATGCCCAGAATTTTCGTGGACAACAGTGGGAGTAGCTTTACCCTAGAGTCAAAAATTTAATGCATACGGGTTTAGGAATCGAGAGTTTATCGCCTGAAGGTATTAATTTTCCCGAATTAGCATCCCTGAGAAAGGTTACTACATCATGGGTATCTCGATTAGCAACAAGCAAGAAATGTCCATCCGGAGAGATTGCAAAGCCCCGAGGGTGCTGCCCCATTGTCAAGGCGTGCTCGACGAAACGTAAGCTTCCATTGGCAGGGTCGATCGCATAGACGACAATACTGTCATGTCCACGGTTAGAGCCATACAAAAACCGTCCATCCGGTGAGATGTGAATATCTGCGCATGCGTTCTCGCCGTTGTACGTTGCAGGTAGTGTAGGCACTGTCTGCATAGTCGTTACTTGTCCTTGTTCTTCATCATAAGAGAACGCAGTTATCGTTGCATTCAGTTCATTAATCACATACCCATAGGGTAGAGACGGGTGGAACTTCCAATGACGAGGACCAGAGCCAGGCGCCACTGTAGTTTCATTATGTGGAATCAGCTTCTGTCCTTGGGCATCTAGCCGATAAATAATAATCCGGTCCAGCCCAAGATCACAAGCCAATGCATAACGATTCAATCGATCGACGGATATCGAATGGGCACGGGATTGGTTTTGAATTGGCAGGATGCTAGACCCCGTATGCTGATGTACGTCTGCAAGTGGGCCGATACGTCCATCTTCCAATATCGGATTCAGACCAACCATACCACCGTGATAGCTTGATACCATTATACAGCGGTGAGTATGATCGAGTGTGATATGACAAATTGGAGATGCGACGGTCTGTTCCTTGTTGAGACATTGTAATTGTCCTGACTCTGGATCAATTGTGTAAGCTGTGACTTCGCCATAGCGATGACTCTCCGCATCCATTCCCTCGGATAGGGCATACAATCTTAACGCTGTCTCATCAATGTCTAGAAAGGTCGGATTTTTCAGACCCTCAACAGATCCAGTAAGGGCTAGAGTTCCAGTTACTGAATCATAGGAGCAGACATATACGCCTGGAGATGTTGGTTCTGTATAAGAACCAATGTATGCGAAAACTCGTTGTTGCGATGGGTTTTTCATGCTTTCACTCCCTTAATATAAGTAAGCATACCTTTATTTAACATATTACCATGCACAATGGACGGAAAGAAATCTTATGAATTATGAATGACGATGCAACAATTATATAAAATTCACACATGTAGAGGAGAATCGGGCTTCTATTTCGCGAAAACTAGCAACAATGGGAGCAGTAGAGTACCGAAGAGCCTCTATTCCACAAAAACTAGCAACAATGGGAGCAGTAGAGTACCGAAGAGCCTCAGGACGCGTTTCCCAGAGAGTACTTGGCGTCCCTAACATTGAAAGTTTCTTATCAGAATTCGCGTCGCAGGGTAAAGAGGTCC
>JBBDTA010000147.1:0-4946 GCA_040904605.1 Paenibacillaceae bacterium | reverse complement strand
GTCCCTAACATTGAAAGTTTCTTATCAGAATTCGCGTCGCAGGGTAAAGAGGTCCTTCAGCTCATCTGTGGATAACTCTGTTATCCAGCCTTCTGATGCGGAGATGACGTTCTCGCTAAGCTGCTGCTTATTGTCCAACATCTCATCAATACGCTCCTCCAGTGTACCAAGGGCAATGAACTTGTGCACCTGGACATCACGGGTTTGACCCATTCGATAGGCGCGATCGGTTGCTTGATTCTCAACGGCTGGATTCCACCAACGATCGAAGTGAAACACATGATTGGCTGCAGTAAGATTAAGGCCGACGCCTCCTGCTTTAAGCGAAAGAATGAATACACTGGGCTGCTCATGAGCGGGCGGTGATTGGGCTTGGAATTGAAACTGCTCAATCATCCGATCTCGTCCGGATTTGGATGTGCTCCCATTGAGGTATAGCACAGGCTCCTGCAGCTCTTGTTCGAGTACAAGCTTCAACAGCTGACCCATTCCAATATATTGCGTAAAAATAAGGCAGCGATCGCCCTCTTCTCGGAGCTCCTTGACCATCGCAAGCAGACGCTCGAGCTTGGAAGAGCGGTTGATCAGCCCTTCGATATCGATATCAATCTCGTTGTCAGATGCTGTTCGGCTGCTATTCGGCAACGGCTCCTTGGTCATCAGCATCGGATGATCGCATAGCTGCTTAAGCTGTGTAAGCGTGGCGAGAATTGCGCCTTTACGTTCAATGCCTTCAAGCTTCTGCATCCGTTCCATCAGATGGTTCACGGTTTGTTCATAGAGCGCACCCTGCTCAGCTGTTAGATTGATGTAGGTTTTCATCTCGTTCTTATCCGGTAAATCAAGCTGTATGGCAGGGTCCTTCTTCTTGCGACGAAGCATGAACGGCTTGACCAGCTTCTGTAAATCAGAGGTTCGTTGTTCATCGTGTTCCTTCTCAATGGCGTTGCTGAATCGGCTGTTAAAAGCACGTGCATTGCCCAAGTAACCCGGATTGATATAATCGTATATAGACCATAGCTCAGATAATCGGTTCTCAATTGGAGTCCCAGTAAGCGCAATTCGGTGACGGGCGGGAATGCTTCGAACAGCTGATGATTGCTTCGCTTGGGCATTCTTAATATTCTGTGCTTCATCTAAGCATAAGGATGTCCAGGTAATGCTTTGAACTGTTTCCTGGTCTAGCGCTGAGATCGCATAGGAGGTTAACACCAGATCGGCTTGCTTCGCAGCCTCGGTGAAAGCCTCACCGCTGAGCCGTCTACTTCCATAATGAAGCATGACATTCAACGACGGGGCGAAGCGGGTAAGCTCCTTCTGCCAATTGCCCAGCACCGAAGTAGGGCAGATGAGCAGGGAGGGGACTTTGGAATCCTCCGCAGTATTCTCTTGAATATGCAGCAAATACGCAATGAATTGTACGGTTTTACCGAGGCCCATATCATCGGCTAGACAAGCGCCAAGTCCGAAGCGTCGGAGGAAGGCTAACCAGGCATATCCACTCTGCTGATAGGGCCGCAGCTCTGCATGCAAGCCAGCTGGCACAGCAAGCTTAGGCCACTCCGCCTGCTGACCGAGCTGGCCAATGAGCTTAACCAAATGTTCATTAAGCTCAACCTCAAGCTTGACCCGGTCCGAGTCATCCGGCTGTAGCTCAGCTGCGCCGCCGTCGGCCGACTCGTCGTCGGAAGCGTTGGTGCCTCCTAGCAGATGCAGCTGGAGCACGTCCTGAAAGGACACTCCTTGTCCTTTATCTACACGGGCCATAGCTTGGCGAATTTGAGCCAGCAGGGCAGGGTCAAGCTCAATCCATTGACCGCGGAAGCGCACTAATCGTTCATTGCGGGCCATCAGCTCCGCAAATTCAGCCTCGCTCAGATCGGTCTCACCAATAGCGATTCGCCAGTCGTAATCGATCAGCGAGTCTAGTCCGAACAGTGCACGATCCGTTCGGCTGCCTGTACTCGAGCTGACACGGGCCCGCAGCCGAGGTTTCTTGCGGCTCGCGGCTTCCCACCAAGCCGGAAGAAGCACCTGCCATCCGGCATCAATCAGACGCTGGCTATCAGCTGTGAGGAAGCGCCAAGCGGCCTCATCATCGAGAGCGCTGTCGAAGATATCCTTGTTATCTGCGTTCGCGAATAACGAAGCGGGTAGGCTTGCACGAATTCGCTCCAGCCAGCTTGCAGAGCGCTCTTGCACATGCATCGACCACTCGCTAGGCCAGACGCCGAGCGCAGTTCCGTCTGCGGCAAGCCGCACATGTGCGATCGCGGCTGCATCCAGCTTGTCCTGCAGGACAAGCTGGAGATGCCAATTCGGCTCGGCGTCACCCGGCTCCAGCAGCTGCAGCATAGGCCGGAAGGGAGCCGTGTCGGCTTTCCACCCTACCGCAACAAGCCATTCCTTCACGCCGAAGCCTGCGACAGCTCCACCTTCCCGCTGGAACAACACCGGGAATTCTCTTCTTAAATCTGCAGCTGCCAGCTCCGTTCCATAATCACGGTGCATAACTGTGGCTGAGAACGCAGCTTGTAACCCATCGATTAACCCAGTACTAGCATTCTCAGCTGTTCTCGCAAGTATGATCTGTTCATGTGATTCAAGCGCATCTTCATCCCAAGTCCATTGCAGATGTCCTGCTTGATAGGCAGAATAAGAGGGAACATACTTCTTCTGTTCTATGCATGCAGTCAACAGGGGAGCAAGCTTAAGCAATCGCTCAGCCTGACCACTCCAAACCCACTCCACATGCTGGAGCAGCTGTAAATCTGTGAAGAATGGGATCACCTGATCGGCAGGAAGGATGATCGTCTCGACTCCCCGAATATTCTCAACAATCAGGTCTGTTCCATAGAAGGAGGCCTCATGCCAGGCGAACAAACGATGCTTATAGAAGGCTCCAGAGGCGGTGTAGTTCTCATCTAATGAACCACTAATATGGGCATCCCCATGTTTATCTAAGTCGATGTGTATATGAATGGTATCTGCTGTATACATGCTCATTGTAGCAATTTCCCTTTCCTAAGCTCCTCTTGTAGTGCGCGAAGGCGGCTATAACGACTGATGAATGCTGTCAAGTAGAGCTCCCAGCGCTCTTCAAGCTTTATTTTTCGATATAATTTGGCTAGTCTCTTCAACAGCTTCACGGCAGCCTTATAGCCGTCACGATTCTTATGCATGACATAACGTTCCACGGCATGATGATAGAAGGGGAGCAGCACCTCAGGTGCATTCTTCTCCATGGGCTGCAGCTCACTTACACGGAATTCCGAAGGGTCGCTTCCCATACTCAGGTGATAATCCATCCATTGCTTCCATCTGCCCTGTTGAACCAGCTTCTCCTCATAGATCGGACGGGAATAAGGCAGCATGGCAACGAGGGTATCCCACATGGACTTCTCGGCATCCGGCAGGTAGTTTACAGCGAGCTCCCAAAACTCCATATACTTATAAAGATAATCACGTCTATAACTTCGGAACAGGGGTGAAAGTATTGTTAACCAATTCAATAATCGATTCCATTGCTGTTGCTGCGAGAGAGAATATAAGAAGTACATAGACATATCAGAAGGAATCGTCGTGTGGGTTTTAGCATCCTTCAATAGCATCCAAGCCTCTTCATCCTTGGCCATGTAGAAACTCATCCACGCCTGAGCCATCAACCATTGAAATCGGGAGAGGGAAGAGCCAAGCTCCCTTCCGGCTTGCTCGAGCTTCAGCAGCTCCTCGGTATACGGCTTACTATCGTTCGTATAAGGGCAAATCCAATAATGCCAATAGCTATGATACACATCCAGAAAATAACGCTTTTCAGACGATTCCATCAGCATCTGCCCACGTATATAAGCCAAAGTCTGCTGGAGTAGACTTTGATTATCTGGTTTGACAGCCATTGCATCCCCACTGGTGAAATAAGTCTCAATGGTCTCTTGCATGTCTGTTATCGTTGGGTCTGCATAGTGTCCACTCTGAGAATAGAAGTGCCCTGAATAGTGGTTCCGTTTAGGTATGAGCTTAGATAGTACAAACAGATGGACATTCAGCATATAGAAGTGTTCGACATTGTTCGCGAGCTTAGGCTTTAGCTGGAGGATCAGCTTCATAGCGTGTTCTACATATTCGAAGCTGCGGATGTTCTGCGGCAATTGGGAGGTGCGTTGCTCGAACAGCTCATGCCATTCTATGACGCTCATTGTAGGAATTTTAGCAGAATGCTCCATAAGCTTGGACTTGCTTTCTGATTTCTTCGCTGCAAGCTGAACAGCTTTACTATAATTCAAAGTATGAGCCGAAGGGCTGAAAGATGGTTTGGTTACGACAATCGACTTAGCGTTAACAAGCATATTCACGGGGCGCCCCTGTTTGGAGGCATAATCAAGTAATACGGCAACCATGTGTTTGCAGAAGCCTTCAACCGGACAATCGCAATGACTTGTTGAGAAGAAATCCAGGTTCATCTCCACGTTATATTCGTCACTGCCCTGGACGCAGGCTTCAATGTATTGAGGAGCGGACATCGTCAGCCCTTCGACGCGACCTTGTTTATAATATTGGAAGCCGCGGCTAATCGTAACTTCATCGAAGTTATCCGCAACATCTTGAACTAGCATATTCCATTGTTCATCATTCATACTTAACGCAAAGGATACTCGTGACTTATAGTCATAAGAGGGATTTGGGTATCTTTTTCTCTTTCGCCCCTGAAAGTCTAACCCCTGCTTCCTCCCTTCAATACTTCTAGATGTTCCTATTTTACCGCTTTAGTAACATCTACTCAACACCTGACTTTTTCGAATTTTAGATATACTTCTCCTGATGGGTCTATACGCCGTGCCGTTTCTGATATACCTTGAATTGGCCTATAGCCAATAAAATTCCGTCAATGAGTGCTTGTGGTCGTGGAGGACAACCTGGAACAGCCACGCAAACCGGTAGAAGCTTAT
>JBBDTA010000146.1:16992-18699 GCA_040904605.1 Paenibacillaceae bacterium | reverse complement strand
GAAGTAATCCAAAATATCGTTCATTCTCTTTGGGTGGTCTACATTTGCCTGATACCAGATCCCCCGTCCGAAGGTCAAATTTACGAATTTGTGATGATGAGATATAAATATCTTCAGAGCTTGGCAAGTAATTGATCGGACGCAAGAAACCAAAGCCTTCGTTTAGAACCTCTAGTACACCTTGCATAAACATAAGCCCACCTTTTTCTGCTTGGGCCCGTAAGATTGCGAAAATCAATTCCTTCTTCTTCATCTGGTTAAAGGCTGCGATCTGATGCTCTTTGGCAAGCTTATATAACTCTGTTAATTTTAGCCCTTCTAATTGAGCTAATGGCATGTCCATTCCATGCACACCGCCTTTCTATTCGCTTTCTCTCCATACTTCCGCACCGAGATTCGTTAATTTTTCTACTAGATTATCATAACCGCGATCAATATAATCTAAACCCGTTACCTCTGTTATACCATCTTGAACGGTCAATCCAGCAATAACTAAAGCAGCACCCGCGCGTAAATCAGTGGCTTTCACCTTAGCTGCATGTAATGGACTTCCTTCGATAACAGCGGATCGGCCTTCTATCCTGATCTTAGCGCCCATACGCATTAATTCAGGGACGTGCTTAAATCGGCTGTTGTATACATGATCAGATAGGATGCTAATTCCATTAGCTTGAGATAAGAGGCTGGTCATTGGCGATTGTAGATCCGTGGCAAAACCGGGGTAAACCAGTGCTTTAACGTCGACACTCTCATAAGTGGGTTGTCCTATAACACGAATGGCTTCATCCATTTCATAGACGTGTACGCCCATCTCTTGCAGCTTGGCTGTAACAGCTTCCATGTGCTTGGGAATGATATTGTCAATGACCACATCACCACGAGTAGCTGCGGCTGCTATCATATAGGTTCCTGCCTGTATGCGATCTGGGATAATCGAATGTCTGCAGCCATGCATGGAGTCCTTACCTTCAATGCGTATGGTCTCTGTACCGGCACCCTTAATGCTCGCTCCCATTGCGTTTAACAAGGTAGCAACATCGATAATTTCTGGTTCTTTGGCTGCATTCTCTATGAGGGTAACACCTTTGGCCCTAGAAGCCGCTAACATGATATTGATCGTTGCACCTACACTCACAACGTCCAAGTATATTCTCGCACCTCTAAGCTGCTTGGCAACAATATGTATAGCACCATATTCATTCCGCACCTCAGCCCCTAATGCCTCAAAACCTTTGATATGCTGATCGATGGGACGAGGTTCAAAATTACAACCACCAGGCAGACCGATGACTGCTTCACCAAAACGGCCTAACATCGCTCCCATTAGATAATAGGACGCCCGTAGCATCTTTACTTTACCGTTGGGCATAGCCATGGAATTCATGTGGGAGGGATCAATCGTCAATGAATCGCCTTGCCAAACTACCTTGGCGCCCATATCTTCAAGGATTTCTGTATAGATGGCCACATCGCTTAATATAGGCAGGTTATCAAGAATTACTGGACTTTCAGCCAATATGGCTGCGGGGATCAAAGCAATTGCGCTATTCTTCGCGCCACTGATCTGTACAGTGCCACGGAGTGGTCGTCCGCCAGCTATATATAGTTTATCCATGCTGATAAAATCCTCCTAAAGGTTTTGCGTAGCAAAACCACTTCGTAAGCATAGGCTAAGTTTTAGATGGCTGCGCAAGCAGTCGATAAAAC
>JBBDTA010000146.1:0-16892 GCA_040904605.1 Paenibacillaceae bacterium | reverse complement strand
CCACTTCGTAAGCATAGGCTAAGTTTTAGATGGCTGCGCAAGCAGTCGATAAAACCACTTCGTAAGCATAAGCTTACATGGTATAAAGAGAAGTCACCTAGAGCATGCACTCACCCTGGGTGACTTCTCATCATCCTACGCTTTATTACTACTACCGAACAATTGGATCTTCGAACGGACAACATCAATCATGGCTTTACGTGCAGGAGTTAGATATTTGCGCGGATCGATGACTTTGCTATCCTTATTCAACGCTTGACGAATCGCTTCTGTACAAGCTACTTGATTTTCTGTATTCACATTAATCTTACCCACGCCTGCTAGAATAGCGTTACGAATGTCCTCATCTGGAACACCGGAACCACCATGAAGCACAACAGGTACAGGTATTGCATCTGCAACCTTCTTAATGATATCAAAGCGAATATTAGGTTCAGCAGCATACATGCCGTGAGCGGTTCCAACTGCAATAGCTACACAATCGACACCCGTTTCTTCATAGTAACGAATAGCCTCTTCGGGCTTAGCCAAGCTTGCATCGGCTTCATCGACACTCAGATCATCCTCAACGCCACCAATTGTTCCTAGCTCTCCTTCAACGGAAACGCCCATTGCACGAGCAGCTTTAACAACTTCTTTGGTCAATCGAACATTCTCTTCATAGGAATAATGGGAGCCATCGAACATAACGGACGAGAACCCTGCACGGATACACTTCATCGCTACTTCAAAGCTGCTACCATGATCAAGGTGAAGCGCGATTGGCAAACCGGATTTCAGAGCTGCTGCCTTTGCCATGGCAACTGTAAATTCGATGCCCATATACTTCAAAGCCCCTTCACTGACGCCATAAATGAATGGGGAATTTTCTTCAATTGCTGCCTCAACAATGGCTTGGGCAAATTCAAGGTTATTCATGTTAAATTGACCGACAGCATACTTACCCGCTCTCGCTTGTGGTAAAAATTCATTCATTGAAACTAATGGCATGATTTTTCCTCCTGAAAGTTTTTGATGACTACGCGGTAGTCGATAAAACTACTTCGTAAGCATATGCTAAGTTTATATGTATAGCCTGTATAAATAAAACACTCTGATTTACTACTGACATATTATATCACAGTTAATTCTGAAAGAGTAAGTAAATCTTGTGTCATTCCTTACAGTTTATTAGAAAAAAAGACCCTGAACGAATCAGGATCCTACAGCCATTCTTGAAGATGGTCCGCGCAGTTCGTTGTTCACAACCATTCTCAATTCGTCAATATCGAATGGCTTGGTGAAGTGCATGAGCGCACCTAGATCTGTAGCTTCTTTAATAATGGCAAGCTCACCATATGCTGTCATCATAATCACTTTAATGGATCGGTCTATGTCTTTGATGTGCTTCAGAATTTCTAATCCATCCATACCAGGAATCTTCATATCCAACAACACAATGTCAGGCGCTTCCCTCTTAACTAGCTCTAATGCCAGCTTACCGTTAGAAGCTTGAAAGGTACTGTATCCTTCGCTGCTGAACACTTCAACCAACAGCACGCGAATTCCTATTTGATCGTCTACAATTAGCACCTTTTTATTATCCATTAAGGTCTCTCCCTTCACAATAATGCCGTAAAATAATTCCTTATTTTATACATTATTCGCCAGAAGTAACCGTTTTCCTGCCCATATAAGGATTTTGTTACCTAGGTGTTTTATTGTAGCGGATGCATCATCATGATCAACTAATCTAGGAGCTTAAGATAGTTCTTAGCCGCTTTTACAAATTCACGGAATAATGGCTGCGGGCGATTCGGCCGCGAAGTAAATTCAGGATGAAATTGCACAGCTAAAAACCATGGGTGATCCGCAATTTCAATAATTTCCACTAATCTGCCATCAGGAGAGGTTCCCGAGAAAATCATCCCAGCCTGCTCCATGGCTTCACGATATTCATTATTGAACTCATACCGATGTCGGTGACGTTCATAGACCAGCTCGTCCTGATAGCATGAGTAGGCAACGGTATCAGCCGTCAGTTTACAAGGATACAATCCTAGACGCATGGTACCGCCCAAGTCCTCAATCTCCTTCTGTTCAGGTAGAAGATCAATAACAGGATAATTGGTAGTCGGATTAATCTCAGAGCTATTCGCTCCGGTTAGCTTGACCATGGAACGAGCATACTCAACAACAGCTACTTGCATACCAAGGCAAATGCCAAAGAAAGGGATCTTCTGCTCACGAGCAAATTTAATAGCGGAAATCTTCCCTTCAATGCCACGATCACCAAAGCCACCTGGGACGAGGATTCCAGCTACACCTCTGAGAGCTTCTTCTACATTATCATCTGTCAAGTCCTCTGCATGCACCCACCGAATATTGACTTCCGTATCGCAGTCTATGCCTGCATGTCCGAGTGATTCTACAATGCTCAAATAAGCATCATGGAGGGCAACATACTTCCCGACGATTGCGATTTCTGTCTTGTCATGTAAAGATTTCACACGATGAACAAGCGCTTCCCATTCTACCATATCCGCTGGAGGAGCCGTAATCTTCAGATGCTTACAGACGATATCATCCATTCCCTGTGCTCGGAGGAGTAATGGTACTTCATATAATGTTTCAGCATCAATCGCTTCTATAACCGCATTCACATCGGTATCACAGAACAAGGCAATCTTCCGTTTCATCTCTTCAGACAACGGATACTCCGTTCGGCAAACGATGATATTAGGTTGAATACCAATGCTGCGCAACTCTTTCACACTATGTTGAGTCGGCTTTGTCTTCACTTCACCGGCTGCCTTCAGGTAAGGAATGAGTGTAACGTGAATATACATGACATTCTCACGGCCCATATCCGATTTCATCTGACGAATGGCTTCAAGGAATGGCAAGCTTTCGATATCTCCAACGGTACCACCGATCTCTGTAATAACCACGTCGGATTGAGCTTCCCTACCCGCTCTAGATATCCGATCCTTAATCTCGTTCGTAATATGCGGGATAACCTGCACAGTGCCACCTAGAAAATCGCCTCGACGCTCCTTGGTAATAACAGAGGAGTAGACTTTACCAGTTGTTACATTGCTATTCTTGGATAGGTTTATATCAATAAAACGCTCATAATGACCTAAATCCAGATCAGTCTCAGCGCCATCATCCGTCACGAATACCTCGCCATGCTGATATGGACTCATTGTACCTGGATCCACATTTATGTACGGATCGAATTTCTGAATCGTGACCTTCAATCCTCTGTTCTTTAGCAATCTACCTAGAGATGCAGCCGTTATGCCTTTGCCTAAGGATGAAACCACGCCACCCGTCACAAAAATGTACTTTGTCACTAGTAATAACCTCCTGAAAGTTTTAAAAAAAAAATAAAGTGCCCCCGCTTTATACGGGGCACTTGTATGGTCTAATAAAAGATTCTTAAATCTTTAGCCCATGGATTAGTTTACTCTGTCCACGGTGCCGTGTCAATACAGGGTGGAATTGTTATTTGCCATCCTCATCATCATCGTCTTCATCATCTATATCTTCATCTTCCGATGCATCTACGTCATCTAACTCATCATCCATATCTTCTGATAATTCCTCTTCAATCTCTTCTTCTGCATCGTCTTCAACTTCCTCAACATCAGCATCGAATGCCTCTGTATCATCATCGATCACATCGAAGTCATCGTCCGCTTCGTCAGCAAACAAGGTCTCATCATCCATATCGTCATCGTCTTCATCATTAATGATACGAGGGTGCTTCGTGTTGCCTCCCATAGCATCCTCGGTACGTTCAACTGGATACCAACGCTTTAATCCCCAAAGATTGTTACCAACACAGGCAAAGCGACCATCTATATTGATCTCGGTATAAACTTGAGCAATGACTTGCATAACCTGTTCGTCAGAAATATCTTTGATTTTGGCAATTTCTTGCATCAAATCACGGTAATACATCGGAGTATTTACAGCTCTCAATACGTTAAATGCAAGATCAACCATAGGCATTTCTTTAGCTACTTCCGGAGAGACCTTCAATGTAATCTGACTGCTCATTATAAAACCACCTTCACGTCATGACATTTTTCATACCAATAAGTAAACCTTATTTTATTGGAAAATGCAACTACTCCAGAAATTATACCATCTTACTGAGAAATGTGTCTTGCCCGATTATCAAAATTAGGGCAACCCTCCTATACTCCAGCTCCTGCTCGGTCATATATTACTTCATAGTTTCCCATCGGGAGGGAGTAATGGATGGACTACCTGCACATTCTTCATTTCATAGAGCTGCTTATCGCTAATTCTGAGGGCGAAACCACCCGTTATATCATTCGATTTCATCACCGGCGTGATTATCATCGATGTATTCTTCTCCTTACGGTTCAAAGCACGAAAGTTCCATCTCACGAATATGTTCAATTCCTTCCATCCATTAGTGCGATACGCTGCAATCTAACGAATCCTGATTGCTTGAATGACTTCAGTGACTTGATCCTGATCGAGGAGGATCAAGTATTGCAGCTCGGAGCCAATTTCCAATTGCCTACCGCTGGAAGACCTTTTACCCGCGTGGATATTTCTCAGCGAATTCCTTGGGGTCTCGCCGCGATCCAAGTACCCAAATTGTGGCCGAAGACCAAAGGTCAAGGTATTCGAATTGCAATTGTAGATACTGGAGTTGATTTCACACATCCGGATATTAAATCTGCTCTCCATAGAGGAGTTAATCTTCTGAATCGTCATCAACTTCCCATGGACGACAATGGGCACGGCACTCACATCGCAGGAACGCTTGTAGCCTCTAGTGCATCCTTTGGCATTCGAGGTATAGCTCCAGGAGCCTCATTGTTCCCAGTCAAGGCTTTCGATCGTGATGGCGCCGCCTATGTGTCCGATATTATTCTGGCGATTCATTGGTGTATCACTAATCGCATGAATATCATCAATATGAGCTTTGGCATGTCGACATACAGTCCTGCTCTGCACAATGCGGTTAAGTCTGCTTATGCGCAAGAAATTGTCATTGTCGCTTCAGCAGGAAACCACGGCAAACAGAATAGCATTGATTACCCAGCACGATTCCCGCAGACGGTCGCTGTTGGAGCGACCAATAAAGGAAATCGCATTGCTGCTTTTAGTAATCAGGGAGAGTTTGTTGATGTCTATGCACCAGGGGAGGCTATTTATTCCACGTGGCTCCGTGGTCAATATAACGAATTAAGCGGGACCTCTATGGCGACCGCCCATGTCTCCGGTGTGATCGCACTCCTGCTTACCAAGAAACCCAAGCTGACTGCCTCACGAATTAAGGCAATCCTAACGTACTCGGCCATTACATTAACACATATGAATAAGAAAACCTGCCCTAAACGAGGGAGACTCAATGCTGTCCGAGCATGGATTCTGATGTATCGGAATGAAAAGATAAGTCAGAAGAAGGTACTCTCTACGAAATCAAAACGGTCACGTGTCGCATTGAAGAAGAGTCGTCTATATTAAGCAAATAGGACCATGCCAAACTACCGTTTCCTTCTTGAAGCTTCACATGGATTTCCGACGCTGCCGTCTGCAATTCCATATGAATCAGCGGAGTTGTATAGAATCCTTCATGGACAGTACCCACTTCAAAGGTCATATCCGATTCCACGGCTCCACGTCGCATCAGCTTGATCTGATCTTGGGTGAATTTAATTGTTGCTGTTATTACACCCTGATCATGATCCGGCTCCTCATAACGAAGAAACCAGCTATCAGATGTCTCATAGAGAACACCTTCAGCAATCTGTAAGGTTGTTTCGCCGTCCCACACACTCTCCATCTGAATGCTCACATTATGTTTATTGTTCATGGTCATTAGGACTTCACAAAGCCGAGCAGCATCTCACGAACAAGCTTAGCAGCGACGATCTGTGTCTGCTCTGATGGATCATAGACGGGTGCTACCTCAACCACATCAGCTCCGACCACACGAACCTCAGAACGAGCAATTTCGTGAATAGCTGCTAGCAGCTCCTTGCTCGTAATGCCACCCGCTTCTGCAGTACCCGTACCTGGAGCTGCCGATGGATCAAGGACATCGATATCGATGGTCACATAAACCGGCCGCCCCTTTAATTCAGGTAATACCTGGCGCAAGGGCTCGAGTACATCATAAGGAAAGAAATTGACTTCCTTACGAGCATATGTGAATTCCTCACGCGAGCCTGAGCGAATGCCAAATTGATAGATGTTCTTACCACCCATCAAGACGGAAGCTTTACGTATCGGCGTGGAATGTGATAACGGTTCTCCTTCATACTGCTCACGCAAGTCGGCATGTGCATCGATATGAATGATCGCCAAATCTGGATAACGGGCATACACCTCTCGAATAACCGGCCATGAAACCAAGTGTTCACCTCCTAGTCCGAGAGGGAATTTGCCATCTGCTAGGACACCTTTTATGTATTCGCCAATCAGGTCAAGACTTCGTGCCGCATTGCCAAAGGGAAGTAGTAAATCGCCTGCATCGAAGTAGACAACCTCTTCTAACCCACGATCCAGGTATGGACTATATTCCTCTAATCCAATCGATACCTCGCGGATCCGAGCAGGACCGAAGCGAGATCCCGGACGAAAGCTTACTGTATAATCCATAGGCATTCCATATATGACAGCCTTGGCTGAGGCATAGTCTTCGGAGCTGGCAATGAATACATTACCTGAGTATGCTTGATCGTGACGCATGGATTCATCCCTCCCGATGGCGTAGCTGTTCAACAAACTTAGGCAGCACGAATGCCGCTTTATGCAATCTTGGAGAATAATATTTGGTATCTAACTCCGGAATCTGTGTTTCGTCTACCTTTAACGGATCATACGTTTTGCTTCCCATGGTGAATGTCCATAATGCGCTTGGATAGGTCGGGATATTCGCCATATATAATCGAGTAATCGGGAAAATCTCTCCTACATCCTGTTGGACCTGACGAATCAAATCCGCCTTGAACCAAGGGTTGTCGGTCTGGGCTACGAAGATCCCATCATCCTTCAATGCGGCATAGATCGCTGCATAGAAGCCACGTTCGAATAACTGTACAGCAGGCCCTACGGGTTCTGTGGAATCGACCATAACCACATCATACGTATTCTTATTCTCATGAATGTGCAAGTACCCATCATTGACGATCACTTCCACACGGGGATCATCCAACCAACCTGCGATACTAGGCAAGAACTTCTTAGAATACTCAATTACTTTGCCATCAATATCAACAAGCACTGCCTTCTCCACGCTCGGATGCTTCAGCACCTCACGTATAACCCCGCCGTCACCACCACCAACAACAAGCACATGCTTAGGATTCGGATGTGTGTATAACACAGGGTGTGCAACCATCTCGTGATATACAAATTCATCCTTCTCCGTGGTCATGACCATGCCATCCAAGACGAGCATCCGACCAAATTCCTCTGTATCGATGATCGCTAAATCCTGAAAATCGGTCTTTTCTGTGATTAGCGTTTCCTTGATTTTCGCAGTAATTCCAAAGCTCTCCGTTTGTTTCTCGGTATACCATAATTCCATGTATACTACCTTCTTTCTTCCAATCTTTATGTCGATTGTTAACGTTCAGTTTGTATTATAGTGTATCCCGTCGAAAAAGCAACTTAATCTTTCATTAACATTGAATAGCACCTTCTATTATTTTCCATACTAAATAACAGAAGGAAGGTGGTTGATATGACAAGAACAACATCAAAGGGGAGACTGCGGTGGGTATCATCTATAGGTACTTTCTTATTGGTCACAGCTGTGATAGGCGTGGTCTGTGTCATTGTGTTTCTATTATACTTGAGAACTCAAGCCTTACCTGTGGCGTTAGTGGCACAGACATCCTATATTCTTGATTATCACGGAGACATTATTGATACCCTCGACGCCGGACAGAAACGACAGGTGGTCAAGCTGAGTCAGATTGCACCCTCCATAGTTCAAGCTACGCTAGCTATTGAGGATCATCGTTTCTATGATCATCATGGTATTGACCTCCGTGGCTTAGCCCGTGCGGTTGCAGTGAATGTCCAGCATATGTCGAAGGTTCAGGGCGCGAGTACGTTAACCCAACAGCTTGCACGTAATCTCTATCTCAATCATGACCGAACCTGGTCCCGCAAAATAAACGAAGCCACCTTAGCCATACAACTGGAGATGAGATTTACGAAGGATGAGATTCTGGAGAAGTATCTCAACCAGATTTATTATGGGCATGCCACCTATGGGATTCAGGCGGCGGCTCAGCTTTATTTTGCCAAGGATGCTTCTGATTTATCGCTCGCTGAAAGCGCTCTGCTCGCCGGTGTTCCGAAGGGACCCAAATATTACTCGCCATATATGGATCGAAACAATGCCAAGAAACGACAACAAACGGTCTTATATACGATGGTGCAGCACGGATTCATCACCTCGGAAGAAGCGAAGCTTGCCTATGCAGAACCCTTACATTATCAAACACTCACAGGGGGGCAAGCCTCGGAGGCACCTTACTTCCGTGATTATATTAAACAAATCGCTCTAGATCGGCTAGGGATCAGTGAACAGTTATTGAAGGAAGGCGGCATTAAGATTCATACGACGCTGGATTTGAGTGCGCAGCATCATGCCGAGCAAGTCATTGCCAAGGAGATTGAGACGGGGAGTGAGCTACAGACCGCGCTGATTGCCGTTGACCCTCGAAACGGATATATCAAGGCTATGGTGGGGGGGATTGATTATGCTAAGAATCAATACAATCGAACGCTTGCTGACACGAGGCAGCCCGGCTCTTCCTTCAAGCCCATTGTTTATTTGACCGCTCTGTCCAAGAATGAATTTACACCTCTGACTCGTTATCGGAGTGAGCCGACGTTATTCACCTATGATGAGGGTAGAGAAACTTACATGCCGAGCAACTTTAACGACCGTTACACTCATGATTTCATCGACATGCGTAAAGCGATTGCGCAATCCGACAATATATACGCTGTGCAGACGATCATGAATGTAGGCGCTGAAGAGGTGATTACGATGGCACGGGCGCTCGGTATTCAGTCCGCGATGAAGCCTTTACCCTCTCTAGCTCTGGGGACGTTCCCCGTTAGCCCACTCGAGATGGCTTCTGCGTTCGGTACGATCGCCAACCTAGGTGTTCGAGTCGAACCTATTGCTGTATTACGGATTGAGGATAACCAAGGAAACCTATTATATGAAGCGAGGCCGATTGTACATCAGGTTATTGATGCGTCCTATGCCTATGTGCTCACACACATGATGGAAGGTGTATTCGAGCCTGGCGGCACTGCTAATCGTGTAGCCTCGATCATCAAACGACCAGTTGCAGGCAAAACAGGGACGACGAATACAGATGCCTGGATGGTCGGGTTCACGCCAGAGCTGTCAGTTGCCGTATGGGTCGGTCACGATAAGAGCCGCGCCATCACCTCGGTCGAATCCCATAAAGCGGCTCCTATCTTCGCACAATTCCTAGAGCAGACTTTAGAACCTGTTCCGCCGAAGATTTTCCCCATCCCAGATGGAGTGGTCTCTGCCTACATTGATGTGGCGACGGGCACAATTGCTACCGCCGAGTGTCCCGAGTCACAGCTGGAGGTATTCGTGAAGGGTACCGAGCCCACCGAGCTGTGTTCCGAGCACGGAGCACCATTGGAAGCAGAGGAGCCGCACTCGGAAGAAAGTGACGTTGAGCAAAGCTGGTGGAAGGATTTGAAGCGTTGGTGGGCGGATTGAATTATTTAGAAGTCGATTTGTTCCCCATAGGCGCTTTTTTTTCCTTTGGATTTGTATCCCCTTCGCTCAGATGGAATTTCCGCTTTAGAGAGTAACTTTGGAGTGGAAAGCTTACTGTAAAGCGGAAAATCCGCCTTAGTGAGTACCTTGAAGAGGCTAATAAAAAAAGACTGCACAAGGCAATCTTTTTAATACTGCTCAGGAATCTAGCTTCTTGAAATCTACGCTAGCTTCTCCTTCAATTCCTCTGGAGAGCGTTCCCACCACTGGGGATTGTGCGCTATGAGCAAATCCTTCAGTACTGTTTTCTCTGAATCAATCAAGCCTTCTAGGATATACCGACGCTTTAAGGCATAATCAAGTTTGTTAACGTGATCGGGCAGTATTTTCCATCCGCGACGTGCTTCGGTATCAATTAACATCTCACAAGCGGTTACCCCTGCGTAATGAGCTCCTTCAGTGTCCCGCTCAACAGCGATCCATACAATCCAACAACGACGGCCATTCGGGGTGTCTTCTTTGTTCGGGCTAAATTTAACGCCCTTCTCGACCCTGCTCTTGGCATGAATGGCCCCAATATCTATATACGCTTCGTCCCCATCGATGATGATGCTCGATAGATTACTCAAATCAATAGCACCCTGTCCGAAGCCACGATGATCTACCTTAGAGCTGACTACATTCAAAGCTATATTCTTAAAGCTTTTCTTCTCTGTATCCATGTCGACGCACCTTTCCCAAATCATCTTTACCTCATAATAGCACATACCTACAACAAACTAGAAGTTCCCCGAACATAATCCCTTTTGCACAAACATATATATCGAATAAAGCTTGTCAACGGGGTGAAACCAATGGAACCGATCAAAGCCAATCCTTCAACTGCCAAACGCATTCTTCTCGTCTTCTTATGTCTAATATTAGTTGGAACTGCAGCTTACTTCATTCAACCAACGAGCAATCTTCCTGTGGCCAAGGAGATTAAAGAGCAGCCCATCCGTCCCGACGCCGTCGTCATACCATTCAAGCCTAAGCCAGTCCATCTGAGTAAGCATGTGGTGGAATACCACATCAACGTGAGCTATGACGACCAGCAGAAGATACTACATGGTGAGCAGACGTTAACCTGGACCAATCCTGGCAAGAAGCAGGTAAATGATCTGTACTTCCACATGTACCCGAATGCCTTTCAATCGATGGATACGACCTTCATACAGGAATCTGGCGGCAAGCTGCGCACAAGCTCCATGGTCGAGGGCAGCTTCGGCTCCATGAAGGTAAGCATGATTAAAACGTCTGATGGTCAGGAAATCAGTCATCGGATGACATACGTGCAGCCTGATGATAATAATCAGGCTGATCAGACTTTGATGAGGCTGCGACTTCCAAATCCTGTCGTTCCGGGCGAGAAGATCACGCTCAGAATGAAGTTCGATGTACATATGCCGCATGCCTTTGCTCGGATGGGTGTTGTTGATGATTACGTGATGGCTGGCCAATGGTTTCCTAAGATAGCTGTATATGAGCCTGTAGGTACAAGGAATCGAGAAGAAGAAGGCTGGGTGCTTCATCAATACCATGGTAATTCAGAGTTCTATGCTGATTTTGGTATCTATAATGTCACCATCCGCGTTCCAGAGCACTATATCGTCGCAGCAACAGGGTTTCCCACTAAGTCTGCCATCGTTAACAAAGAGAAAGGCATTAAGACCTATTACTTCTACGCCGACGATGTGCATGATTTTGCCTGGGCTGCATCTCCTCAATTTGTTTATGCAGAGGAACCGTTCGCAGACAAATATGTCCCCGGGGTTAGAATCAAGCTATATCTAGATCCGAAGCATGAACACTTACAGGAGCGTTACTTCCGTGTAGCAAAGCTAGCTTTATCTCGTTATAGCCAGTGGTACGGAGCCTATCCTTACTCTACCCTATCCATTGTAGTCCCTCCTGATGGCGGCGGCGGAACGGCTGGAATGGAATATCCAACATTGATTACATCCTGGGAGGCCAGCGCAGAGCAGCCAGATCTGGAGCTAGAACGGGTCGTTGCCCATGAGATCGGCCATCAGTATTGGTATGGCATGGTCGCCTCTAATGAAATGGAAGAGCCTTGGTTAGATGAGGCCTTCACTTCCTATGCAGAGCTCAAGCTCATGCAGCTCGAATATGACGTGCGGCCCAATCTGCCTCTAGAATCAAGCCATATTATTAATCCTACCTCATTGCAAAGATATGCCTGGGACTATGCTACTCATGATCAATATGCTGAGAATGTGTACACACGGGGTAAGCTGGTGCTGCTGGCGATTGAACGAGAGATTGGCAGTCAGAATATGAATAAAGTATTACGAGCCTATTATCAGCGCTTCAAATTCAAGCATCCGTCCTCATCTGATTTTCAACACATACTCGAAGCTACAACCAAACAATCATGGGCACCCTTCTTCAAGCAATTCGTATATGGCGGTACAATGTTGGATTACGAGGCGGAACAAATTCGTATTCGACCTACCCAGAAGAATGGGCAAGATCTGTATGAGAATACTGTGCGCATTATTCGTCACGGGGGACATAATCGACCTGTACCTATCCTCTTCTACTTCCAAGACGGAACAATGGTAGAGCGAGAGTGGGAGGGTAAGGAACCTAGTATCGATTACAAGCTAACATCTAAATCCAAGCTTGAATGGGTCGCAGTTGACCATCAACACCAGCTCGTCTTAGAGAGCAAACATTACAACAATATTCTTCACGCTAACGTAGATCAAACCTGGAAAATACGCTGGAATTTAATCATTGAGACATCAATCGAGACGCTTGTTGGTTTATTCTTATGAGGAGGTGCTGTGTATGATATATTATTTGAAGGATGGCTTGCAGTTAGCCCGAAGACAATCGTTCGCCATCGGAGTCCTGTTCCTGTTTCACTTCATCTGGAGCGTGCTCTTCTATCAATTCATTCAGAATCATGTTATATCCGTCATGCAGCGCTTTCCTCCACAGCAATTAGCGATAGAGCGGGTCGATCTCTTCTTGAATGAAAGTGCGTTACTATTGTTCGAAACGAAGCTGGCCACACCTTTTCTCTGGATCTTGTTCATCTTCATCCTTGCTCGCTTAGTCATATCTCCGTTCATTACGGCAGGTGTATATGACAGCTTGCATACAGAAGGTCCACGGGGGACCATATTCATTCAAGGAATGAAGCGGCTGAGCGGTTCCTTCACATTGTTGTTCTGGCTTCGCAATCTACTTATTGCTATCCCCCTCTATTGGCTCATACCTATTGCAGCATTCCGATTGACTCATTCAGATTCTTATTCTTCACTTGCCCTAGGTCTTATACCCAGCTTGCTTGGAATGATGTTATATAGCTCCTTGTTAAAGCTTATTTTCGTATATTTGCAGCTCGCCAGAACGACGGACACAGGGGTATTCCAAGCTATGCTCGTTTCCTTCCGTCATCTTTTTCCTATATGTGGATTAGCTCTTGTGGTTTTCAGTATTGCCTCTCTATGCAGTCTTCTCATCTTCACTTCATCCTTGTATTGGGCAGGATTCCTCACGTTAATGATTCACCTTGTTTATCCACTTCTCCAGATGGCTCTGAAAGTATGGGGCATATCGGTACAGTACAGGTTTTGGCGGGAGAAAAAGGTGTAAGGGCGTTATTTACGAGGAAAAGTGATAATGAGATACGGTAAATCAGCCTTTTTCTTCGGAAAAGGGCTCATTTTGGTTTTAAATCGGTTCTTACTTGAATAAGGTATGTACTAGAAGTTATAGATCAATAGGGATTTATTTTTCTTAGAAAAGGAGGATTTCGGACTTTTTTGACGAAATCATAAACCTTGAATAAAAAAAATGCCGAATTCCCTTAATCGGGAAACGGGGGAACCATTTTGGGTGAATTGATCTCGCTTTGAGTGATCATAGGGCACCTTCGACCGAACCCTTAAGCTAACCTCGTAGGCACCGGAAGGAGTTCTAGCTTTGATTCTTGTCAGACGAGCAGCTGTTTTGCTGCTGGGGATGACGTTGTTTTTCGGTTCGATTGGAAGTGTCTTCGCAGATGCTCCACTTAACGAAACGATCGACGATCTCCTCGGCATCAAGTACAAGTACGGCGGAACAACGGAGAAAGGCTTCGATTGTTCTGGTTTTACCGGTTATGTGTTCGAACAATTAGGTATTGATCTACCTCGCACTTCCAGAGGCCAAGCCACTGTTGGAACTAAGATTGCGAAGAAGGATCTTCGCAAGGGTGATCTCGTCTTCTTCAACACGAATGGCAAGAACATTTCCCACGTGGGCATCTATCTTGGAAATGGCAAGATGGCACACAGTTCATCGAAGTATGGATCTACCATTGCAAATTTCAATGACAAATACTATGTAAATCGTTATATCACCGCTAGACGGGTTCTGAGCGAAGATCAGTATATGAAGTTTGCTACTGAAATCGAGAAAAATACCGAAACATCGACAGAGATTATTACTCACACTGAGGAATCTGAAGCTTCCGATTTAGAAGCAAGCGAAGAGTAAGAATGGGATGACCCATATGTACAAAACCCGTACACAGCTGAATTCAGCTATGCGGGTTTTGTTTTTGCGAGGGAAATGAATGGAAGTTTTATACCACCCGAGATATAGAGGAATAATACGATTATGAGAACAATTGTCTGGATTGGCTGTCTATCTTATCTACTTATCGGTCTCGCACACGTTGTATTAGGTTCCGTGCTCGAGGAAATGATCGCTCATTATGATTTAAGCTATAGCTCCGGGAGTCAGTTAATCTTCAACCAATTCGCTGGCTTTCTTGTAGGTGTCTTAATCACCCCTTGGATTTCGCGACTGCTCGGTCGAAGGGGTGTTATCGTCTTGGCACTCAGCTGCCTTACGCTTGCAGAAGCTGTCTATAGCTTCCTCCCCTCGTGGGGTTGGATGCTCGCTGCTGGACCGGTAGCAGGCTTCGGCTTCGGAATTGTAGAAGTAGCGATCGGAGCGTTAATCATTGAATTTGTTGTGGACAATAAAGCCGTTGCGATGAGTAGATTGGAGGTTTTTTTCGGACTTGGAGCTTTACTCATGCCTGCTGTTGCCGGTTATCTCATACATATCGGTTTGTGGCAATGGTCGTTCCCCTTCATTGCTATCGTCTCACTGATTACACTCATCATATGGGCTGTATACCCCTTCGGACAGTCCGGCAAGATGCTGAGCGCTAACTCTCATATAAGCTTCGATAAGAATGGCAGCAAACCTCAGTATGTTCGCGGAACGCTGCCAATCCTGGTATTCATGATGGCATTCTTCCTGATCTATGTAGGAGTGGAGATGAGCTTGGTTCATTTCCTCCCAACCATCATCATGAATGTAACAGGTGCAATGCCTTCCATGGCCACAGCCAGTCTGACTCTATTCTGGGCAACCATGGTTATCGGTCGGCTCTTCTGCGGCTACCTTGCTGAACGAGTTGGTTATATAAAATACCTAACAATAAGTAGTGCCGGATCCCTCTTTTCTCTCATTCTCTTCTCTGTAATGACTGATCTATGGAGCAGCCTAGCCATGATTCTCCTCCTTGGACTGATGATGTCTGGTATATTTGCCATGGCTCTTATCTTTGCGAATGAACGAATCCCTGGCATGACGGAACGAACAACGAGCTTATTAGTGGCATCCGGTGGTGTTGGCGGTGCTCTCTTCCCTCGACTGATCGGATGGCTGATGGACGAGTTTTCACTGCAAGCTACACAATGGGTGCTCATCAGCCTAACAGCTATGCTCGTGATCATCATTGCATTTGTAGCTTTGTCGGGTAACAAGATAACAAACGCCTAGGGTAGAAAAATTTATGAAATTCTCCAAGAGGACTTATCTTTCGTTCCATTTGTTGGTAAACTGCAGATGGAGGTGTAATTATGAAAAATGATAAATTGATTAAATGGGGAGTTCTTGGACCCGGGGTTATTGCTCGGAAATTCGTTAGTGATATTAAACATGTGAAGAACGCAGAAGTGGTGGCTGTCGGCTCTCGATCAATCGAGAATGCTGAACGATTCGCCCAAGAATTCCAAATTCCTCGAGCTTACGGAAGCTATGAACAATTAGTACAGGATACCGATGTGGATATTATATATGTAGCTACACCACATCCTGCACATAAGGATAATGTGATGGCTTGCTTGCGGGCGGGTAAAGCGGTGCTGTGTGAGAAGCCTTTCACGATTAATGCACAAGAAGCCGTAGAAATGATTCAATATGCCAAGGAGGCTAAGCTATTCCTCATGGAAGCAATGTGGACGCGATTCTTACCAGCCGTAGTCAAGGCTAGGGAATGGTTAAGCACCGGGCGTATTGGTGAGGTGCGGATGGTAAAGGCAGATTTCGGCTTCCGAATCGGCTGGGACCCTGAGCACCGATTGTTAAATCCCCAGCTAGGTGGGGGCTCCCTATTGGATGCAGGCATATACCCAATATCCTTCGCCTCTATGGTTTTCGGAGAAGCGCCCGAGACAATTGCAAGCAGCTCTCATATCGGGAAAACTGGCGTAGATGAACACTTCTCCGCTCTATTCACCTATTCCGGCGGCAGAACTGCTTCATTGAACGGTGCAGTGCGTCTCCAAATGAGACAGGATGCTTTCATCTACGGCACAGAGGGCTACATCCATATTCCTAACTTCTTGATGGCTAAGTCGGCTGACCTTTTCATCGATGGTGACTTAGAGTCTTCCTTCACATACGACGGAGAGGAAACTGGCTACGCATTCGAAGCCGCAGAAGCCACTCGTTGCATACAGGAAGGACTGATCGAGAGTAAGATTATGCCTTTAAGCGAAACTCTACAGCTCATGCAAACATTAGATGCGATTCGACAACAATGGGGTTTAACCTACCCCTCCGAGCAAGGCAGATAATTACACGGAATCATGCACAATCATAAGACAAGCTCAATTTATTATTGGGTTTGTCTTTTTCTATAGCTCAGTTCTGCTTAATTGTTGCTTAGACACCTATGGCACTTTCATTCCTAGACCCTCTGAATTGAACTGAAGTTAAGTACTTACAACTATTTAAGCGTCATCAGCTTTTGATTAAGAATTAAGATCCATAT
>JBBDTA010000145.1:15705-18983 GCA_040904605.1 Paenibacillaceae bacterium | reverse complement strand
CTGAACGCTCTACCCAAGGTAGCTCTTGGACCTATCTTCTACATCTGGCTCGGGGATCGCATGTCGATTTATGGTATGGCCATTGCCATATCGATCATCGTCACAATCATCATGGTGGAAAGTGGATTCAAGGAAATTGGCAAAAGCAAGCTGAAGCTGATGGAATCATTAGGAGCTACACGCTTCCAAATGCTTGTGATGGTACTCCTACCTGCAAGCGTACCGAATTTCGTTGCTACAGTAAAGGTTAATGTTGGTTTAACGCTTGTAGGTGTCATCATGGGTGAGTTTCTCTCATCCAAGGCTGGACTCGGGTACTTAATCATCTATGGCGGACAAGTTTTCCAGATGGACCTAGTTATGACCAGCATAGTTCTGCTTGCGGTATTATCCATTGTATTATATGGAGTTGTCACTTATCTGGGCAACAAGCTGCTTAAGAAATATCACTTTGATTAATAAGCTGGAAGTACATCATTACCTGAAATCTGGCGGTGTACGACGAGCAACACCCGTTAGAATTGCGGCTTCTATGATTGCATACCTGACCTTAGTTACAACTAGTTCATTAAATATACTTGGTATGATATATTGCTCATTCAATTCGGTTTCGGACACTACAGAAGCAATAGCTCGGGCTGCTGCCAGCTTCATCGGTTCATTAATACGTCGTGCTCTGCAATCAAGAGCCCCTCTGAAGATACCAGGGAAGACAAGCACGTTATTGATCTGATTCGGATAATCACTTCTGCCTGTAGCAAGAACACGGACATATGGCAATGCGAGGTCTGGGTCAATCTCGGGTTCAGGATTTGCCATAGCGAATACGATGCTGTCAGGAGCCATATTCTTGACATCTTCAACGCTCAGTACTCCAGCTCTCGATACACCAATGAATACATCCGCATTGCGGACGACATCACTTAAGCTTCCTGGTACTGTTCCAACCTGTGGTTGCTCAGAAAGCCATTGCCACATGGGATGGTCGTATTCTCCACCCCGCACAATAGCTCCATCGCGATCGACTGGAATCAATTCATTCACCCCGGCTGCTAACAGCATCTTGCATATGGACACACCAGCAGCACCAATTCCGTTAACGACAACCCGAACCCTTCCCATTCTCTTACCAACAACCTTCAATGCATTGAGCAACCCTGCAATCACAACGATTGCCGTTCCATGCTGGTCATCATGAAAAATCGGAATATCCAGCTCCTCAGCAAGCCGTGTCTCAATCTCGAAACAACGTGGAGAGCTGATATCCTCTAGATTGATCCCTCCGAAGATCGGACTTATCGCCTTGATCGTCCGGATGATTTCCTCCGTATCCTTTGTATCCAAGCAGATAGGGAAGGCATCAACTCCCGCCAGTTGCTTGAATAGCATGGCTTTTCCTTCCATTATGGGTGCAGCTGCGTACGGACCGATATCACCTAGTCCCAATACTGCTGTTCCGTCCGATACGACGGCTACAGTATTCCTCTTAATCGTCAGAGAATAAGCCTTTTCTGGATTCTCATTGATGGCTGTTGCAACACGGGCGACCCCTGGTGTGTATACACGTGACAAATCATCACGGTTCTTAATTGGTAGACTCGGTTGAATTGAAATCTTCCCACCCAGATGCACTAGGAAGGTTCGATCAGACACGTTAATAAGTGTTATTCCTTGAAGCTGCTTAAGAGAATCTACAATTAGTGACTCCCCTTGGTCTACGATGTCAACTGTAATGTCACGTACAGAGGATTGCGGTCCAGACCGAATGACATCAATCGAAGTAATATCTCCACCTGCTTTACTAATAGCTGAGGCTACATCTCCAAAGTTGACCAAAGAATGAGTTAATTCCAATCTTAGAATAATACTGTTATAGGCCAATTTACATGCTCCTTTTTGTCCATTTTTAGATTAATAGAATATTAAGTACCTATAATGAATGGTGCAGTCAGGTCACGAAGATTCTTAATCACACTCATCGCAACGATATATCCTGTCTTGGGATTTCCAGCTGTAGGCGTGTTACGAATACTAAGTTGGATTTGACCAAATTTACCTCTAGCTTCAATCTCGTGGATATTATACTTGATACTAGGATCAACGAATACCTTCACCTTCGTGGCATCAAATCCAATGCCGGCTAGACTTAATGCAGCAGATACATTCACACTCTCAGGGAATATTCTTGCTGAATCCCGTGCGACCCCCTCGAACACGCAATACGATTCTGTTAGCTTGGCGAGATCGACTTGTTCCTCAACAAAGGTGCCGTACCAAGCCGCGGGTGGTTTTCTAGTAATGAGTGTTACTTCTTCCATTAGTCCTATACTACCGGCTGCAATACGATCTAACCCCCCTACAGCTGCAGATGGAATGATAACCTTCTTATGATGAGTATTTGCCTTGTCGAGAATTTGCTTTAACAAAGCGTCATCTGCAAAGGCACCCACACTAACCACGAGCAGATCGGCACCACGGTCTATGGCTCTGACTCCGTAGCTCTTGACCGACTCGTGTCCTGCACATTCTACCACAACATCCAATTGCTCAGCAAAGAAATTATCCGGTTTATCAGTTAATATGTGTGCATTCGTATCTCCATTGAATCTCGATACATCCCGAACCAGAATCGATGTTACCTTCGCTGTTCCTGCCTTTCCCAGATGTATCGCTTCCGCTACATCCTTCCCTATGGTTCCATAACCAATTATTCCAACCTTAAGCATATGTCCTTAGGTCCCCCTAAAAGTTTTTGATAATCTATCATACCAGATAAATAACTTTTGGTATACCATAAACCAAAGCCCTATGATATAATACATGTATTCAGAAAGGGGAGGTATGCCTAATGCCATCAATAACATTTCTCACAACAGGCAAAACCATAGAGATCGGTAAAGACGCTAATTTATTAAGATCATCCATTAGATTTGAAGGATCGGTCCCCTACAAATGTGGTGGTGGACTGTGTGGAACTTGTCGTGTGCGTATAGTGGAAGGACAGGAGAATCTCAGTAATGTCATGAAAAAAGAGATTGATAGATTGGGACAGGAGAAGATCGATCAAGGCTATCGACTAGCATGTCAAACCTTCGCGAGTGGTGATGTTACATTGGCGTGGGGAGAAGAAGACGTTGCCCGATTGAACAGGATCGCTGAAAGAAGAATCAATGCAACCAATAGTTCCGTATAACCATAACTTTCCATCGAATAAGAAAAACCGATTGGAAGAGCACCGAACGGTCCACATTGCTTAGACGAGTGCAATTATACATGTT
>JBBDTA010000145.1:4876-15605 GCA_040904605.1 Paenibacillaceae bacterium | reverse complement strand
TTCGATTAACGCAACACTTGGCGGTATTCTGCAGTACATATACGCTAAATCACCCACATATCCCCCGATATCGCCCAACAGCGCAAGTTTCAGCGCTATAGCGCAGTCTAGACGGAGATGTAACGCTGAAACTTGCGTTAATCACAACTATTGTTACTTTCCAACAACAGGTAGAACACTTATGCTGCTCTATAGCGCTAACTGCTGCTTTAATTTGCGATCCACCTTGTTTTATAAGGAAAGTTACCCTCGATCCACCCTCCTTATTTTTATTTATAGGAAGAGAAAGGCAGCCCCGACTGAGTCTGGACTGCCTTTCTCTTGATATTACACCTTCACAATCTTGCTTTCTTCATCCACGTCCAGCTCATATATTTCCTTCTCAATTTCTTCTGTTGTTTCGAATTTAGGGAATACCTTGAGTGGGATACTATTGTCTCGAAAAACCTCGGAAACACCTTGAATCAAGATTCTTGTATCTTGATTCTTAATCCTACATATAGAAAAGGTCGCTTTTTTCTTACCAAAGAAATAATAGTCGTAATCAGCAACCTTCTCCAAATCTGGATTGTTCGTAATGGATCGGTAACGCATCGTAGTGGACAACAAAACATATTCACTCATTGTGCAGACCTCACTTTCAAGAATGGGTTATACGATCTAATTCATTCATAACGAACAATGAGCTCAACTTCCACGGCCGCTCCACCTGGTAGTGTAGCAACCCCAATGGCGGAACGTGCATGAACTCCTAAATCTCCGAAAACATCAACCAGCAGATTCGAGGCTCCATTCAGAACGAACGGAAGCTCATAGAACTCGGGTGCTGCATGAATAAATCCATTCATCTTGACAATACCTACCACACGATCGAGTTGACCAAGAGCAGACTGAATTGTACTTAGTTGATTAATGATACACTGTCTGGCTGCCTGATATCCCTCTTCCTTCGTTAAATCCAGTCCCACTTTCCCTTTGTACATCAATTTGCCATTTACCTTGGGTGTCACTCCACTTAAATATAAGAATGGTGGTGCCATCGAATAAGATACATAGTTGCCTGCAGGTATATTGGGAGAATCCAATCGAATATTCAATGCTTCAAGCTGAGCTTCGACTTTCCCGTAGTTTGTCGACAATATGGTCCACCTCAATTTAAGCTTATTCCTGAGAAATTTCAATATCATCTGTAATATATAACTGACAGGTTAACCGATAGCCTTCACTTAGCTTGTCACCAAGCATCTTATTCTCTTTCCAATTGGGCTCGGGGAGACCCTCAATGCCTGATAAAACTTTTATCATACATTTGGTACACTTCCCCATTCCACAACCATACTTCAAATGAGGGAACTTCTTAATTCCGGCCAGTACAACCAAGTTGCTGTTGCCAGCTACCATTTGTTCGTGAACCTGTCCATTGTAATGCAGCTTCACATTGGGCATCATAAACCTCCATCTGCACCACGAATCAGCCAATGTCCGTATTTAATGATTCTCATGCTTTATTAAGAACTTCTAGATATGCCTTTTTGGAATTTTCTACATGGATTCTGGTGAAATTCTCCGCAAGCTCTGCTTCACCTTCACGTACAGACTTTGCTAGATCCCGGTGCTCCTCCATCGCTTTTCGCATACGGCCTGGATGCTCGTAGCCCAATTGAACGAAAGCACGGACATAATCCGATAATCCATCAAGCATCTTTGTTAATCTTGGGCTTTGTGCGGCACGACAGATGACATCATTAATTTTGAAATGAAATTTCCAATGCTCTTCCTGAAAGATCGGTTGAGCCAATGCTCGATCAATTTCTTCAATAATCCGCGCTAATTCCTCGCGATGTGACTGCTCCGCTTTCTGTGCAGCAAGCTTCATCGCCAAGCTCTCAATTACGGATAGAATCGTGAATATCTCGATCACTTCTTCAGGTGAGAGCCTTGATACAACCACACCCTTACGTGGCAGCGTTCTGACAAAGCCTTGTGATTCAAGTCGGAATAGAGCCTCCCTGATTGGTGTGCGACTCACATTTAATTGATCCGCGACTTCGCGTTCGATAATTCGTTCCCCTGATTTGTACATACCCTGGACAATTGCTTGTCTCAAATAATTATAAACTTTATCACGAATGGGAATGAGCTCCTCACCCTTCCAAACGATTGGCATATTTGGCACTTAGAAAACCTCCGAATGAATTTTCCCTTAGTGTAATCGAAATGTTACTACATTATCAACAATCAATTCTATGGGATCATTCAGGGAACCTTCACCTTATTCACCCAAGAACGAATGCTCCATAGGCTAAGGCCAGAATAATGATAATCGCTGGATGAATCTTGAGCTTCTCCAAAGCAATTAAGCTAACAGCTGTTATAATGCCTGTTTGTACAATTCCTGATGAATGATAGGCACTGTTGAAAAACTGATAAGCCAGTATCCCCATCAATACAGCAACGATAGGTCGAACGATTTGGGTCATTGCCACAACCTGGGGTGAGGTCTTGAATAAGTGAAGAAACTTGAACAGGATAATCATCCCTATCGCTGTGGGGACAATCGTCGCCACCAAGGCAACGATTGCACCAGCAACTCCGCTGACCTGGTAACCGATATAGCCACCCAGCTTTGTAGCAATCGGGCTAGGAAGCGCATTAGCAAGTGCCAGTACATCTGCGAATTGCTCCAAGGTCATCCAATGATAATGATCAACGACCTCCGCTTGAATCAGTGGAATTATGGGAGGTCCGCCCCCATAACCCAGGATGTTAGAAACGAAAAACGCCCATAGAAGTTCAAGTAGCTTCATTCTGCAGAACTCCTATCCGAATTTGCATTCTCACGTTTCGATTTTCGAGTCATAGATGTTGATTCGATAAATGCGTAAGCAAGGGCAGCACCTATAACGATTCCTGGATTCAAGCCTAACCCAACAAGTGCACCAATTGAAATCAGAAGCCAGAGTACGGTTCTCCTCTTAGTCCAGCTTATCCACGATTTCTTCAAAAATTCATAGGCGAGTACAGCCATCATGACTCCGATTACGGGTCGAATACCTTCTGTCATTCCACCCACAATACCGTTGTCCTTCAGCTTATAGATGAAACCAAGCAGCAATATCATCATCAGTAGGACTGGTACGACTATTGCGATAATAGCGATAGTCGCTCCCACTATACCCTTCACCTTATAACCGATATAACTGGCCATCTTTGTAGCAATCGGACCAGGCAGTGCATTACCCATTCCCAATACATCGGAAAATTCATCGTCCGAAATCCAGCCGTACTTCTTAACACATTCAGCATGAACGAGAGGAATCATTGTAGGTCCTCCGCCAAATCCCAATATGCCTATTCTAAAAAAACCAATGAACAAATTCCAATAATCCATTGTAGGTCTCCATCCAATTATTTCTTGATGTCTGCTTCTGTGATTACTTCGTACCCACTGCCAAGATACTCCTGCAATGCCTTGAGTGCAGCTGTACCGACTGCAGTATCTTGTTTTCCATTCCCGCCACTGACACCAACGCCGCCAACGACCTCACCATTAACTACAATGGGAAAGCCTCCAACGAAGATTGCGAATTTACCTGGCATCATGACATGAATTCCGAAGGCTTCGCCCGTTGTCGTCGCTGGTCCGCCTCGTTGATTGAACAGATGAGTCGAACGTTTGTGTCCACTTGCAGTAAATGCTTTTGCAATAGCGATTTCTGGTCCAGTTATGCGTCCACCATCCATGCGTTCCATTGCAATGACATATCCACCATCGTCGACGATACAGATCGTCTCCAGAGCCTTAGCTTCTACTGCGGCTTTCTTCGCTGCTTCGATCATTACTTTCGCTTCGGGCAATTCCAAACGCAAAATCGACTTCATTAATAAAATCCTCCTTAAGAAGCATACACATGACCGTCATTTCTAGAGAAAATCAACCGTTTGAACACCATGATAGATCGTTTTATCTAGCGTATAGAACTCAAGCGCCGCACGACCCGACTCACGGTAGGTTGCTGTACTGGACATCTTGACGCCACCAAAAGGCGCATTATACGCAACACCGGTGGTTGGACGGTTGATCTTCACAATTCCCGCTTGCATATTATTAATGAAATACTGCATACGGTCTGAATTAGAGGTGCAGATGGATGAAGACAAGCCATATTCTACATCGTTTGCAACACTAATCGCTTCTTGAAAGCTATGGACACGAATAATCGCAATAACCGGTCCGAATATTTCCTCTTGAGCGATTCTCATGTTCCTTGTCACGTTAGTGAATATTGCAGGTCGCACAAAATATCCATCAGCGTATTCACCAACACTCAATTGTTCTCCACCATATGCGAGAGCAGCTCCTTCATTCTTACCTATCTCCACATACGAAAGTACATTCTTCAACTGGCTTTCATTAGCCAATGGTCCAATCTCCATACCCTCCTGCAGTCCGCCACCTATCTTCAATGCTTTCGCCTTCAATACCAGCTTCTCTACAAAAAGATCATGTACCTCATCCATCACTATGACTCTACTGGTGCCTGTACATGCCTGACCTGTTAATTCGAAGCCCGCTTTGATCGCTAGCTCAACAGCATGATCGATATCAGCATCTTCCATAACAACGAGGGGATTCTTACCTCCTAGCTCCAGTTGAACTCGAGTGGAGAGTCGGACGGATTGATTGATCTTCTCTCCAACACCCGTCGAGCCTGTGAACGTCACTGCTTTAATCGAGGGATGTGTAACAAGAGGAACACCCGTCCTAGAGGCTGCTCCTGTAATGAAATTAATAACACCAGCCGGTAAACCAGCATCATGTAAGGCTTCTACAAGTCGATATGCAATTAGCGGCGTATCCGATGCGGGCTTGAATACAACTGTATTACCCGTAGCAAGGGCAGGGGCGATCTTACGAACAGGAATTGATATGGGAAAGTTCCAAGGTGTAATGACCGTAACAACACCAAGTGGTTCTTTTCTCGTATAAATCAAGGTAGTCGGATCATCAGATGGCAGTGTCTGACCTGCAACATTCAAGCCTTCTGAAGCATAATAACGCAACGTCTGAGCGGAACGCTTCACTTCCATTCTACTGCTGGCAAGTGTTTTGCCCTCTTCTCTAGTTAGCTCCTGTGCGTATTGCTCCAGCTTCAACTCCAGTAATGAGGCAGCTTTATATAAGATCTCAGCCCTTTTACTAGGCGCTGAATGTCGCCAAGTTTCGAACGCAGTTGCTGCTGATTCAATAGCCAGAATAACATCCTTCTCAACAGAGGCCTGGAAACGACCGACGACCTCTGTCTTGTTGGCTGGGTTTATACTATTAAAGGTCTCTCCACTAGAAGATTCCACCCACTGACCATTGATTAAGTTTTTGAATGTTTGTACTGCTGTTTCGATCACCATGGTTGTCCTCTCTTATCTTAGTATTAGAGCAATTCTCGGGAAATGGCTGCGATATACATTCTACGCATCGCCGTAGCTTCCTTAACAATCTCAATACATCTTTGTTGTTGTTCAATTGTTGTTGCATATTCTAGTACAATTTGATAACCACGTTCACCGTGAATTTCATCGGATACGATGTGAAGGTCGAAGAATTCTACTTCATCATCTGTGAAACCGTATTTCTCACGAAGGGTTGGTGTTTGTCTTCTATAGATCGCGGGCACTTGGGATTCTAGTCCAACAACAAGCGCTGCAGTTGCATATAAGAAATTTTCTCTGAACGCCATACGATAACACCAAGATTGAAGTCCTATCGTTTCTGGCAAAATATGCTTCATCGAAACAATTCGTTCACGGGTTGTCCCACATGCTTCACCAAAGCGAATGAGCAAATCGGTATGGCGGTCTCCACCTAGCTCTTCTTCCCACATGTTCTGTAACAGAAAGTCTTTAGCATTTTCATGCGGGCAATTGGCATAAATATAAGCAAGGTAATCAGCGAACGGACCTACATAAGCGTAATGTTGTTCTACCCACCTAGCGAAATCTTCCTTCTTTAATTCGCCATTCGCCCACATCGTAGTGAAAGGGGCTTTGGAAACTGCATTACCTTCAATCGCTTGCTCTAATGCAGTTCGGAATTCCTCTCTGTTCATTAGCTTTGGCTTGGTCATGGTCTGTGTCATTGATAATTTCTCCTCTCAAATTGTAAAATAGTATTGCATAATCGTGTTACCAGAAACTTTTTGGTACATTGTATACCAAAATAATTTCGCAATATTACTATACACCTACTAACCTATTAATTTCAACCCATATTTAATATAGTCAGAAGCACCATCACCATAATAAGATAAGCTATTGTAAAGGGTGCATTCCATTTTGAAACCCGATAGGGGCTTTCGCCGACCAAGGTTGACATCAACCCCGCTGTCGCATTATAAGGCCCCATCATGAAGGCTGATACTGCGCCTGTTAGCATTGCTATCGCTGTTAGCTCTACGGATATCCCCAGTGCCGCTGGATTCAATGACTCTGCTGCCAATGCCAGTCCGACCGCTGGATGTAAGCCAAGAAACGCTAGTCCAAGGGGGATTAGGGGAATGAGAAGCAAGAACACATCAGTCCCAACCCAATTCCTTACTGCAAGAATCCCTTCATTAATAACGTGACCTGCTTCGGTTGATTGTATCGCCGAGATCATAAATCCTGCGCTTAAGAATACGAAGAATAAATCCTTCATCTTAAGCAGATGCTCAGGAAGCACCTTCCTAGCACTGACAATGAATGCTTTCCCTTTACCCAGCATTATAGACCAGATAAACGCGAAAGGAATCACCGTTAAAGACACTAATAATAAAAAACTAAAGTCTGTATTTTTCTCTAATACGAATATTGCGCCATTAAAGACCAGAATTGCTACAAATATTTGTATGGGGTGATTCGACTTTACTTTTTTTAGATTTTCAATTACAAGTCCCAACGACTCCTCCCGAGCAGCGGACATCTCTTCAATCACTGCTAGTCCTATTCGTTGTTGTCTTCGGTTAGTTCTCCACATTCCCATTGACCAATCCAATAATAGTCCAAGTAAGCTGAATGGAATGAGAATCACAATAATCGAACTCCACCGTACACCTGTCATTTCAATAATAATGCCGACAATGGGAGCTGCGGGTGTCCATACAGCCGTCAAGCTGTGCCCATGTGTAATTGCCCGACTCATAAATCTTTCCTTATGCTCGATAGGGTACGAATCCAGTGAAGGTCGGATTAAATGGTATATCATTGGCAATGTGGCCAAGTTCATAAAAGAGCTTAGAATATAGGATAAGAATGAAGTAAGCGAGTAAAGTATACCGGGATAATTGACTTTACTTCGAATCATCATCTGGACTCTAATTGCATATTGACCAAGCTCAATTGGAAGAGCCAGCAAAGTGATCAGGGCGAACAAGCTTAGAATATTCAACATCGGACCAAAACCGAGAACGAATTTCGTCCAAGGCGCTCCATACCCCACGAGCAGAGTAATACCTATGACAAGGAATACTGTACCCAGCACCTGTACGAACCGTTTGACTGAATTAATGACGACAATGACTACTAATATACATAGAATAGAGACTACCCAATCCATAAACCTACTCGGATACGCAGCCGAACAAAGATAAGCAACAATGGCTATTAAGAATAAGGTCGCCCTCATATTTATAGCACTTCTTTGACTGCTATAGTCAACCGTTCCAGAGCGATTTCGACTATCTCCTGGCCAATTTCTCTAGTTGCCTTGGTGGCATCGCCCAGACAGCCGTTCCGTGTCATTTCTTCATAATAATAAAATCCCTGTAATGGGTTACCCGGTCTTAGCTTTCTCCACTTTCCTTCTTGAATGTCACCCTTCACAAGCTGATTTGTTCTTACTAAGTGTGGTGCCAGATAAAGGGCTTCGGAAACTTCGCGGTCGCAGCTATGTCCATATAGCTTGGATTCAATTCGTCGCTCCATCACATCCTTCGCCGATGCCGTTGTTTTGGCGTAGTATAGCTCTACATCCAGCTCTCTTGTAAGTGTGTCCGCTGCTACTCCTAATGTAGACTGATTACCACCGTGAGCATTTAATACAAGAAATTTAGTGATGCCATGTTGCTTTAAAGACTTGATCATATCTCTCAGAATTGCGATTAGCGTTGATGGCTCTAAAGAGATGGTTCCTGGAAAATGTATGTGATGTGGTGAAATACCCATGTTGATCGTTGGTGTCATGAGTGCATCCGGGTACAAGGCTGCTGCTAATCGAGCTCCCATTTCCTCAGCTAATACAGCATCACAGCTCTCTACCATATGTGGGCCATGCTGTTCGTGAGCACCAAGTGGTATAATTGCAATTTTAACGGTCTTAAGGGCTTGCTCAACCTCAGGCCATGTCATTCGAGTTAATAAATAAGCAGATGTTGACATGATGAATACTCCCTTCATTTCGATATAACGTTTATTGTAAACCATTATTCGAAATGTTTGCAATGATCGAGGAGCCGCTTCATCCCGATATCGCTTGGATAAAGAGCTCCCCTGCATTCATTACTTCAATCGGCTTACCATATGATTATAGCGAAAAGCGTTGCTGCAGAAAGCCCAATTATAACAGGCAGGAAGTTCTTCCGAGCGAGCTCAATAACAGATACCCCCGCGAAACCAGCGACGGCGACGAGTGAGGACCATGCAACAAAAGTTCCTCCGCCTGACCAAATGGCTCCCATTTGTCCAACAGCTGCTAATGCAGAAGGATCCATGCCAACGGCTGGAGCTAATGCTCCGGAAAGAGAGCCTGTGAGTGGTAATCCAGAGAATCCTGAGCCGTCTAATCCCGTAACGATTCCAATTACCAGCATACCAAATGCAGTAAAGAATGAATTCGCAGGAATATTATCCTGAACAGAAGCGATCAGATCAAATAAGAAAGCCGGTGCTGCTACACCTTCACCAACGGATAGAATGCTACCTGAGAAGTCAGAATTACCTAAGAAGAAAAAACCCGCAATCGGAATGATTGGTCCCATTGCTTTAAAGGCAAACACGAAGCCTTCTACGAGATGATCACTGATCTTATCCAGTGCATTAAGTTTCTTAAATATTGTTGTGGAAAGAATCAGTAGAATAATAGCAACTCCGCCGACAAAGGCAGCACCGTCTCCACCCTCTAGTCCACCATTGCCGAATTTACTAACTGCCATAACTATCATAACTCCGAGCATGGCTAACGGAACAAGAACAGCCAATAGCCTGGACCACTTCTGCATAGACGGTGTAAGTACTTCGGTTGTTGCTGCTACTTCCGCATGCTCGATTGACTCACTTGTAATCAGGTTCTC
Organism: Paenibacillaceae bacterium; assembly: GCA_040904605.1. Classification (GTDB taxonomy): domain Bacteria; phylum Bacillota; class Bacilli; order Paenibacillales; family UBA4045; genus UBA4045. Next base: position 6,282 of record JBBDTA010000145.1, on the reverse strand, counting down.
TACAGATACAGTATCGAGATCCGATGTCTGAAGAGGCTTCTGAATTTGCTTGCGATTAAGAAGATAAGCACCGCCGAGTGCGATAACACCAGTGATTAATGACAAAATTACTGCTTTGTCGGCAACTGAAGCTGTCGAGACTCCTGCTCCTGTCGCGCTTAGCATTGGTGCAACCTGCATAATATAGTCGGAGGACAATGCCATCCCTTGACCAGCAAGAGCAATGGCCATAGCTGCACCCATAGGTGGTAATCCAGCACGGATTGCCGACGGTATGAGCAGTGCTCCGATGAGAGGAACAGCGGGTGTAGGCCAGAAGAAGAGCGAGATAACGAATGTAACAACAGCAAGCACTAAGAATGCGATATGACCGTTTACAATGAACCTTTGGATCGGTCGAATCATCCTACGGTCAGCACCCACATCACGGAGTGAGGCTAATAGAGCAACCATGAACGTGATGATCAAGAAGATCGTAAAAAGCTCTTTTGCTGCGGTAAGATTAGCATTGTAAACTGCTTTGAAGCCACTGATCAAATCCCCTTTGAACACCCATCCAATAATGAATGTTCCAATCAACGTTGGAATGACCACACCTCTCCTGAAAAACATAACTAAAATGACAGCCAACGTTACCAAAGCATACAAAACGTGTGACACAGTGATCATTTACATTCCTCGCCTTCTTCATTTTTTGACTTCGCTGTGAATAATATCACACTAATGACCGCTTGAATAGAGTCTGGTGCATTGTATACCAAAAAAATTAAAATAAATTCGCTATAAACTAACATAGACATTACTGAAATTGTCATGTATTATGTGATTATAACCATATATTTGGGGAACTCATAGATTTGTTAGCTAATAATGTAATATTTTATTATTGTAAGCGGTTTCTTAATAATATACAAGTGGTTTCCGCTAAAATTTATGGTATACCGGATGCCAAATTATGGTTAGGTCAGATTGTATTTCAATAATTCATTTAATAGGGGTGACCGCATGCTAATGAAGCAAACGTTGAGTACGATCAAACAGGAAGTTACCCGAACTTACAATTCAATCAACCAGGAGATATTCGGAATGGGCGTCAGATCGCAGAGAATTGATATTGTCGAGGATAAAATTTATATCTCCGCGATTCACAAACGTATTCCTGCTTTAAAAATTCTTGACGAACGCGAACGAACACTGACGATTCAGATAGATAAAGCATTGATCGAAGCTAATAAAGAGCTTTTGCGTGAACAGATTGAACTTATTGTCGGGGTGCCAATCAAAACTATTCTTAAGGATTATGATCCTCATACAGAATATTCTGTTACAGTCATTATTTTCACAGAAGTACTTGAAAGTTATCCTATTCCAACAGAAAGGTCGTATCATACAACCTAGCTTCAATA
>JBBDTA010000145.1:0-4776 GCA_040904605.1 Paenibacillaceae bacterium | reverse complement strand
TTGAAAGTTATCCTATTCCAACAGAAAGGTCGTATCATACAACCTAGCTTCAATAAGTATTGCATTGCTGTGAACTTTATGTTATTCTACTTAACATAAAATTAATATATTTGCATGGTGTATATATCGCAATCCTTACATATTATGTTTGAATTGCTTCATAAACTACCATTTGTTATCAATGGCAGGGGAAAAGGAACTCTATATGAGAGCTTTAGAACCGCTGATTGTGACATATCGGATCTCTATGATCTGTTTATGTTCATGATTGGCGGTTTTTTTACTTTTCTATCAATTTCATGATAGTACTGACTTTCAGCCATCATGAAATTGAATTACTCAATCGCGAAAGGGGATCACAATGTCAACAAACAAAGCACCATACATCGTATCCAATTTACTCGACGCTCTAAACGTGATTACCAAAGGCCGAATGGTTACAGATTGGAACCAGATTACATCGGGAAGCAATCCTTATGTGGTCATGAAATCATCGAACATTCCCGGCAAAAACGTGATCGAAATACCCGGACTTATATTCGGCAATATGGACAAGCCTATAACCAAAGTTGGAGTGGCCATGACATTAACTGAATCCGTTATTGAGCTTGCTTCCGCCCTAGAAATTGAGTTACTTGTCGTACATCATCCAGTAGCTGATGCGGCAAATTCTGGTGGTGTACCCTTTGCTCATTATTTACCTCTTTACAATATAGATGTGATTGAAATACATGAAGCATTTCATGGGCTTCACCCAGGAATAGCATTCATGCATGGGCATCAAAAGCTTCATACTGATATTAACTTCGGCGGAATTCCCGGGAACGTCCTTCATACAGGCATTGTGCTTGAAGGCATTCATACAGCAAGTGATATCATCAGTAGATTAGATCTTTACACAGATAGGGAGATCGAGGAAGGCTTGCTAGCCTTCGAACAATCGGTCAGAGAGAATCCCGATCTGAAAGAAACGACTCTTGCCAATCCTCCCAAGCTATTAAGTGGACAGATGGATAGTAAAGTAAACAACATCCTTCATTTTTTTCCGCATACTGGCTTTACTGTGAATCATCTGACGCAAGCTCTTGATTTGTATCCAGATACGGATACATTAATCGCCAGCATCAGCCGAGTTAGAAAAAACCATCCACTCGTCAAGGAAGCTGAAAAACGAGGTCTTACCTTCATTATTGGCAATCCGCACTCTGTGGAAATTCTCGAAAACGGGATTCCACTTGCTTATGGAATACAACTACTGCTACCTGAATTGGAGGTGTATATGCTACGTGAAAGGGTAACCGCATCTTTACTTACCAGCTCGGGACAACCAGAAATTCACCAATACGGTTTGGATATGGCCTCACAGTATTTGGTACCTCAAGGTAAGCGGGAAAGGGCATTAAATCAAAAGCTGACGGTACTGAACTAGAGAAAAAATCGGTGGAGTGAACAAAAAAATCGCTTGACGAAAAGGATGGGGAAAATGAAAAAAAACAATGTAAAGCTAGGTCTATTATTGTGTATTATTTTAGTATTGGTGCTAACAGCTTGTTCTGGATCAAATAATGCTAAAGATACTAGAAATACGTCTAAAGGAAAGGTCATCCAGAAGGTTCGATTCTCCGAGGTTATCCGCTCTATCTTCTACGCTCCTCATTATATAGCCATGGAGAAGGGATTTTTCAAGGAAGAAGGCATTGAAGTAGATTTGAATACAGCTCAAGGCTCAGATAAGGGCGCTGCCGCTCTGATAGCTGGTACAGCTGATATCTCCCTTGTCGGTCCAGAAACAACGATATTCATATATAATCAAAAAGGTGACAAAAAACTTAAGGTTTTTCAACAGCTCACCTCAACAGATGGTTCTTTCCTCATGTCTCGCAATAAAATTGATAACTTTAAATGGAGTGATTTGGAAGGGAAGACTGTACTTGGATGGCGTCCAGGAAGCGCACCACAAGTCGTATTCAACTCACTGATATTGAAGAACAGTATAAACAACATAGAAGTCATTACTAATGTAGCTGCCCCTGCAATGCCTGGAGCATTCACGAGTGGTCAAGGCGATTTCATTCAGGTTTTCGAGCCGGTCGCCTCTACCTTAGAGCAATCAGGAGCAGCATTCTTCGTCACTTCTATTGGTAAAGAAATTGGGAACTTTCCAGAAACCTCATATGTTGCAGAATCTGTTTATTTGGAGAAAAATCCGAAAATCATTGAAGGTTGGGTGAAGGCTATAAGTAAAGCCTCACAATGGATTATTGATAACACTCCCGAAGAGGCAGCCAAATCACTCTTACCATACTTCGAGGGATCTTCTGAAGCGGATATCATTAATTCTGTTAAACGATATAAAGAACAGGATACTTGGGTGGCCAATCCGGAGATGACAGAAGCGCAATTTGCAACCTTACAGCAAGTTTTGTTAGAGAATGAATTAATCAAGGAAGACCAAAAGGTAACAATAGAAGATATTACAGATATGACGATTGCCAAAGAAGTAGGGAAAGGAGTGAAATAAACCCATGCCACAAATCGAACTACGCAATGTATCGTTAAGCTATTTCACCCTAAAAAGCGAGACTGAGGCGCTGTGTGATGTTCATCTGAGCGTGGAGAACGGAGAATTCATTAGTATTGTGGGACCAAGCGGCTGCGGTAAAAGCACGCTGCTCTCCCTCATCTCCGGTATGATCAAGCCAATCAAAGGCGAGGTGTTCTTGTTCGACACGCCGTTGAAGGAAGCTTCCAATCGAGTTGGTTATATGCTGCAGCATGATTATTTATTCGAATGGCGAGATATTCTTAGTAATGTGATGGTCGGTGCGGAAATTCGCAAGATGGACCTTAAGCAGGCTAAGGAGAAGGCACTTGACTTACTTCATCGTTATGGACTTGGCGGATTTGCCCACCATAACCCGAATCAGCTATCAGGCGGTATGCGCCAACGGGTAGCACTCATTCGCACATTGATGACTGATCCAGACATCCTACTACTCGATGAACCCTTCTCTGCACTCGATTATCAGACTCGATTAAATTTACAGGATGAGATCTCCTCCATCATCCGAGATCAGGGTAAAACAGCCATTCTGGTTACTCATGACATATCGGAGGCCGTCGCCATGGCGGACAGAGTTTGTGTAATGTCTCGCAGACCAAGTACGATTGCCACCATACACAACATTCAATTTTCAACAGAACAGCGCACTTCTCCGCTACATGCTCGTGAACAACCGGAATACAGTCAATACTTCAATCGTATATGGAAGGAGCTTGAGGGAAGTGTCTCTACCATTAACGGATAAGAAGCTTAGACCTGATTACAAAACGGAAATGCTAACAGCAGCAACCATCGCCGTAGGTGAACCCTTTCCTAAAACCATTAATACATCTACAGCAAATTCCGTTCATTCATCACAGTATGTAGCTTTCCTTCGTAGGAAGCGATTTGATCGACTATTGATCCGCTTTACACAGCTAATTGTGCTTATTCTATTCTTTGGTTGTTGGGAGTTGTTCGCCGCAATGCGATGGGTTGAGCCTATGTTAACTAGTCGCCCTTCAGCGATACTCTCCTCATTAGGGGATTTGGTATTGAACGCGAACATCCTGTATCATACATGGGTTACCACAAAGGAAACGATTATAGGTATCGCTATATCAATGACGCTCGGAACAATCATTGCTATTCTGTTCTGGTGGTCAGCCTTCGTCTCTAAAGTGCTCGATCCTTACATCGTTGTCCTGAACGCTCTACCCAAGGTAGCTCTTGGACCTATCTTCTACATCTGGCTCGGGGATCGCATGTCGATTTATGGTATGGCCATTGCCATATCGATCATCGTCACAATCATCATGGTGGAAAGTGGATTCAAGGAAATTGGCAAAAGCAAGCTGAAGCTGATGGAATCATTAGGAGCTACACGCTTCCAAATGCTTGTGATGGTACTCCTACCTGCAAGCGTACCGAATTTCGTTGCTACAGTAAAGGTTAATGTTGGTTTAACGCTTGTAGGTGTCATCATGGGTGAGTTTCTCTCATCCAAGGCTGGACTCGGGTACTTAATCATCTATGGCGGACAAGTTTTCCAGATGAACCTAGTTATGACCAGCATAGTCCTGCTTGCGGTATTATCCATAATATTATATGGAGTTGCCACTTATCTGGGCAACAAGCTGCTTAAGAAATATCACTTTGATTAAACTCTTGTCGTCTACTAACTCTAATACCTCTTGAACATAACGACTATAATGTTTGATTTTTTATGCAATATCGGTTGGAATAAGCATAACGATTGCTTCCCCCTTTCTTGGATGTTAAAGTTATTCATATCACTATTACTCAATGAAAAGGAACGGTGGGCATGGTATATCAAGCTGCGCAATCACGTTATGACAAGATGAAATATAATCGAACTGGCAATTCCGGCCTGTTACTTCCTGCCATATCACTGGGTCTTTGGCACAATTTTGGTGGAGTAGATACTTATGAAAACGGACGGGCCATGGTGCGAAGAGCTTTTGATCTGGGCATTACCCATTTCGACTTAGCGAATAACTATGGTCCTCCCGCTGGATCGGCCGAGGATACCTTCGGTCTTATCATGTCATCTGACTTCGCACCTTATCGCGATGAAATGATTATCTCCACTAAAGCCGGGTACCACATGTGGGCTGGTCCTTATGGTGAGTGGGGTTCGAGGAAATATCTAGTTGCTAGCTTGAATCAAAGCTTGAAGCGGATGGGATTAGACTACGTCGATATATTCTACC
>JBBDTA010000144.1:17922-19021 GCA_040904605.1 Paenibacillaceae bacterium | reverse complement strand
TGGTATAATAAATTTATAGAACATTTGTTCCTTAATGGAGGTGCTTATGAGTAATTTAGATATTGCATTAGCTACTTTAATACAGCGTTATAGAAACGAGCTTAGTATTCCTGAGTGGCAAGCTTTCCAAGAACAATTTGCTGTAGAAGAGGATGCTATCGCTTTCTTGATTCATGCCAAATGGCCCAACGGCTTCCGCTGTCCTCGTTGCTCTCATACTCACGCATATGTTATATCCTCTCGTAGGCTGCCGCTCTACCAATGTCATTCTTGTAATCATCAGACGTCACTCACCGTTGGTACGATTATGGAGAACAGTCGTACACCAATGCTTAAGTGGTTGACTGCATTCTTCTTCGTCTCTCGTACAGACTCTGGCATCAATGCCGTTCAACTTCAGGAACGGATCAATGTCACCTACAAAACCTCTTGGTCAATGTTGCATGTCATTAGGCAAGCAATTAGCAAGATAGATAATAATCAACCATTATCTGGAACCATTCGTGGTGGAATTGGCATCTGTAGTCAACTCCCTTACAGTCCAACATCAGAGCTTCACCCGCAGGAGAAGCCTGTCCTTATCGGCGCTACTATTGATGAACACGAACAACCAGTCATCATTAAGATGAAGCTGGTTAATCCGAAACTTATGAGATTTAAGCATTTAGATTATACTTCCATTCAAGATTTTACAGAGAGACATATAGAAGCAGGAACCGAAGAAGTACAGTTGGTTCAACGCGTACCCTTTAATAAATTTCGTTCAATTAAGAATATATTCGAACTAGCCATGATTCGGTTAACACACACATTCAAGGGACTCACATCCCGCTATCTCCAGCTTTATCTCGATGAAGCTTGTTATCGTATCAATCTGTCATTACAGAATAAACCCATCTTTGACAACCTTACACAACTTTGTTTGTCGGTTCAGCGACATTAACTATCATTGACAGCATGAAATGTTCTGGTTGGGTTTTTGGGTTTTGGTTAGCTTGTTAATTCGTAACCGCAATTGGTCCAAACTAAAACATATAAACTTTATTGGGTGTTAGTTTTGGGTGTTAGTTTTGGGTGTTAGTTTTGGGTGTTAGTTTTG
>JBBDTA010000144.1:0-17822 GCA_040904605.1 Paenibacillaceae bacterium | reverse complement strand
TTGGGTGTTAGTTTTGGGTGTTAGTTTTGGGTGTTAGTTTTGGGTGTTAGTTTTGGGTGTTAGTTTTGGGTGTTAGTTGGTTGGTTGGTTGGTTGGTTGCATGGTTTTCTGAGCGAAGGGGATACAACCCAAAAGGGCAAACTATGAGTATAGTTTACCCTGTAATAGGGCTGCTGGTGCCCATTATGAAGTTTGTTCATCAGGCCCAAGTGGGTTGTATAGGCATGATATTGTAGTTCTTCTCATCTGCCGACACGGTGGTTCGTTGAGCATCATTGATCCGTTCAACGGGAGCACGGTGAATGTTAGCACCAAGCATACTGAGCTTACCAGCGATATCCACATAACCTCGCTCGATATGGTGGATGCCTGTGATCTCGCTCTCACCCTCAGCAGCAAGCGCACCCAGTATTAGTGCTGCCCCAGCCCGCAAGTCAGTTGCACACATCTTCGCTCCTGTTAGACATTCACCGCCTGTGATGATAGCAGTACGACCTTCTACCTTGATCTGTGCGTTCAATTTTCTTAATTCATCCACGTGCATAAAGCGATTCTCAAAAACTGTCTCTGTAATTAAACTAGTTCCATCTGATGTCAGCATTAAAGCCATCATCTGTGCCTGCATATCAGTAGGAAAACCAGGATATGGTAGAGTTTTGACGTCAACTGCAATGATTGGTGCTGACATCGCATTCACGCCAACGCCGTTCTCATCCTCTGTGATCTCGATACCCATCTCCTGCAACTTCGAGATAATGGGCCTTAGATGGTCCCCCATCGCACCTTCTAAATAAATGTTCCCTCGAGTAATCGCAGCCGCCAGCATATATGTACCTGCTTCAATTCGATCAGGAATAACTGTATGTGTAGCTCCATGGAGCTGTTCTACTCCTTCTATACGTATGATTCCGGTTCCTGCACCACGCACTACTGCACCCATTGCATTCAAATAGTTAGCCAAATCGACAATTTCCGGCTCCTCTGCCGCATTCTCAATGATGGTCGTGCCCTCAGCTAGTGTTGCCGCCATCATGATATTCTCTGTTGCACCTACACTAGGTACATCGAGATAGATCTTCGCACCCTTTAGACGACCGTTCACCTTTGCTTCAATGTGCCCATGGCCTAATCCAATTACGGCCCCCATGGCTTCAAAGCCCTTCAGATGCTGGTCGATCGGTCGGGTTCCAATCGCACACCCTCCAGGGAGTGCGATTCGTGCTTGACCTACTCTAGCTAATAATGGCCCCATTACCAAGAAGGAAGCCCTCATTCTTCGCACATGCTCATATTCCGCCTCGAACGAGATCAATTGACTAGCATCAATCAGAATACATTCTTGATCGAATGTCACGATAGCACCTAATGAAGTTAAGACGTGACTTATCGTAATAACATCGTCGAGAGGTGGTGTCTCCATAATGCAGCTTTCCCCTTGTGCAGCTAGAATGGAAGCTGCAATGATTGGAAGTACTGCATTCTTAGCTCCACTGATTTTTACTCGACCTGTTAATGGTTGTCCACCGCGGACGATAATATGGCTCATCGTAGTCCCCTTCCGCGTATCTATATATTTCAAGATCGAAAAGCAAATTCATGGAAAAAGTGTAACATTCCTAAATTTCTTTATCTACTGGAATATGATGGATAAGCTTCGAATTCAATTAAAAAAAATAACTTCTATACGTTTCGTAAGAAGATGTCGTTTTGATACCGTAGGGTTGAATAATTATATTTATATTTTGTTATTTTAAACATATTTATGCGAGCTTTAAAATCAAAAAAGCTGTTTGAGAAGAAGAGACCACTCTAAATATTCAATGATAAAAGAAGCTACTAAGTATCCCAAGACAATAGACACCATAATTAGTAGTACCTTAGCCTGGGGGCCTTTTGGATTGCGCATAAATATATCAAAACGAAAGCTCTGCAATGCCCACCAAGCTATCCAAATGCAAATAACTGTAATCAAGATGTTAAATAACCCTGTAACCCCCATTATTGATACCCCCTGCGATTATCGATCGATCACACCAATTAATACTGTAGCATACTCCGCTCTCGTCGCTATTCCATTCGGATGGAACGTTCCATCCACATATCCTGCGATATAGCCTTTGGCTTTCATCTCACGTATGAATGGAGCAGCCCAATTATTCGAATTGATATCGACAAACGGTGAAGTTCCTTCTGTTCCTCTCATTTTCAATGCTTTGGCAATCATGACAGCCATCTCTGCTCGAGATATCGCTTGATCAGGGCGGAAGGTACCATCCTCGTAGCCTGCAATAATACCAGCATCAACACCCTGACGTATATAATCATAAGCCCAATGCTTGCTGCTCAGATCCTTGAAGTTCTTAGCTGCTGTATCCCGCAAATTGAATGCCTGGGCGATGAGTGCAATAGCCTCACTCCGAGTAATCGAACGGTTCGGTCGGAAGGTATAATCCCCATACCCGCTAACAATCGACCTATTCGCCAGACTGGTGATGTTCTTCTGTGCCCAATGTCCTCTGATATCCTGGAAACCTGCAATTAAGGCTTCCGTTCGAACATCAAACCGATACATGGTATTCTGAAAGGCTCGATTAGCTCCTAATTTGACATAATAGGTTCCTCTGGGAAGTACACGTTTGATGGAAAGTATAGTTTCACCAAGTGTATTCAGATTAACTTGTATCTGAGTTTGTTTCTGATCTAATAAAGTCATAAGCATAATCGCATTCTCGGGAATGTCCCTCACTCTCATCTGAACAGTACTATCTTGTGTTAGGGTGAAGGAAAACCAATCTAAATCCGACGTCTGATCAATTAAACCTTTATAGTCCGTAGAGAAGCCCATACTTGTAGCAGCAAAATATTTATCATTAGGCTCATTCGGATCTGTTAACTTCGGTGAGAAATCTAACTCCAACTCATATTCCCCTCTTACAGGGTAAGCCTCATCAGAAATTACATTACTCACTAATAGATAATATCGCCCAGGTGACACCTCATAGGAGTTGATGGTTTCTTCAACACCCTCAGCGAAACGATCTACTAAGATCGGCTTTGCACCAGACTTCTGAAGCATGATTGCAACATCCATTCGTACTGTATCCGGAAATACGGAAGCACTTAATGTCCCCATGCTCTCTACTTGAATGGAGTACCAATCCTGATCATTCACCTGATGGAAGGTTCCGATCAACGCCTGTTGTTCGGCAGCTATCGTATACGCCTTATATTGTCGATCGTTATCCTCAAAGTCATCTTTGTATATCTGGAAAAGAGTTGTAATTTTATATTGGGCGACGGTAGTTGTCTTGGGATTGATGAATTTGATCTGTATACGACTTCTAGATTTGGTTACTGGAATAACAATTTTGTGATCCTCGACGTTTGAATATACTGTGCCTTTGTCCTGATTGGAGCTATAGTGTGTAATGACAACGCCTTCCGCTCCGGCAGCTTCAGTAAATTGAAAGGATAATTCAGCGTTTCCCTGATAGGATGGATCCATGTAGAACCAATCTTGATCGGAACCCTTATTCAGCGCTCCAATGACCATAGTATCAAGAGGAATTCTGCGTGCTGTGTCGCTCTGATCATTCGGTTCATAGATATCTACTCTGTAAGTGTCTTTCAGTGCGCGATCGACACGAAGTAATCCATAACCTGCATATGGATCCCATCCTTTATCCTCAATATCCTCGGCAGTCTGCACTAATAGATTTCGTACTTCATGGGGCTTCAGTGTAGGATACTTGCTCCATACCAAAGCAGCAGCTCCGGCCACCTGCGGTGCACCCATAGAGGTTCCCTGCTTATATTCATAGTCTCCACCAAGTGCAGTAGTATACACCTTCCAAGGAGCAACGAGATCGACCTCAGGTCCATAATTAGATTCCAGCATGACTTTATTATCGATTCCCACCCCACCTACTGCTAATACAGTTGGATAAGCGGCAGGATACTTAACTGCTTTTCCCTCATTGCCTACAGCAGAGATCAACAGAACGCCTTTCGATTCAGCGTACTCTGAAACTTCCTCAAGGAATGGCGAATACCGATGAAGCCCTACGGAGAGAACTATGATTTTGGCTCCATGATCTACAGCGTACATCATACCTTCGCCTAGCTTGTCTTCATTCCCTTGACCATCCGCTTCAATAGCTTTGATCGGCATGATTTTGGCTTTCCATGCCAGCCCCGCTATACCTGTACTATTGTTCCCGACTGCAGCTATGACTCCTGCTACACTCGTCCCGTGCCCATGATCGTCCTGAGGCATGCCTCCAGGATGAATAAGATTCACACCAGCAACCAGATTGCCCTTCAAATCTGGGTGGGTCAGATCAATTCCGGTGTCCACAATTGCGATTGTAATTGAAGTGTTCTCGTTAGCTAGGTCCCACGCTTCTGGTGCATGGATCTGCTTCAGATAGCTTTGGTTCTTGTACAATTCATCATTTGGAGTTGCAAGCAGCTCCACGGGTTCACTATAGTGTACATATTCTACACCTGGATCGTTCATCCATCTTGCAAGCCATTGTTTTAACTGGTCTTCTGCAGAGGGACGAGCTACATAGATCCCCAGATTTTCTATATAGGAAATAATATGGCTCGATTTAATGAAATCTGAATGCACATCATTCTTCCATTTTACAATCCACTTATCATTGTTCATTATCGGTTTATCAGGAAGTTCTGATAGAATTTCATGCTCTATATATGGCTCTGTGGCCAGTGAGGTAGAGATGCCCAGTAATGGCATAGCCAGCAGCACGGTAATTAAGCAAATTTGTAATATAAATCTGATTTTACTCATAAATATCCATACCCTTTTGGTGTGTCGATTATGAATGATATGAAAGGGAGCACACTGCTCTTCAAGAGTGGTGCCCCCTTAAATATTATTAGTGGTTGTACCTCACACTAGCTTATAACAAGGTCAATTACAATCGAGAAAATATCATTAACTTCCCCAATCAGCCATTGAGGGAATAAACCCATCAAGACAGTTAGCACGACACATAACCAGATCGTAATCGTAAGCGGTAAGGTTAAGACCATATCCTTGGCCGTATTCGCTGATCGCATAAACATCTGTTTAATAATAGCGAAGTAGTAGTACAGCGATATGATACTCGTAATGATCATGATGATCGCTAACCAATACAGATCCATATTCAGTGCGCCAAGCATAATGAATAGCTTACCGAAGAAGCCCCCTGTGATCGGGAACCCACTCAACGAGAGGATAAACACAACCATGGCTACTGCTGTCCAAGGAGCACGATAATATAATCCAGCATAGCCGCTCATCTCTTCATGACCAGATGCTTCGCTAACTGCCGTGAATATAGCGAATGCGCCGATATTCATTAGGAAATAGGCGATTAAGTAATAATAAAGCTCAGAGAAGTTGTTCAAGTGAAACATCGAGAATTGTGCGGCAATCGGAACGAGCAGGTAGCCTGCATTAGCCACACCAGAGTATGCTAACAAACGTTTCATATTCCGTTGACGCAACGCAACCAGATTACCAACGATCATCGCAGCTGCAGCCAGAACGGTCAGTACGAGGAAGATATCATCTGATATCGGCATCATATTCGGATCACCTAAGCGATAATAAACCAGATACACAATCCGGAATAGAAGGGCAAGTGCTGCTGCTTTGGACACAACAGCCAAGAATGCAGCAATAGGAACTGGCGCGCCTTGGTATACATCTGGAGCCCATTGATGGAACGGTGCAGCGGCTATCTTGAAGCCTAAGCCACCTAAGATCAGGAAGAAGCTTAGATAGATCATGGCTTGATAGGCTTGGTAGTTCTCACTTAGGATTCTACCGACCTCAGCCAGATTTGTCGAACCTGTCATCCCGTATACGAAGGACATGCCGTATAAGACCAAGGCAGAAGCAATGCTCCCGAGTACAACATATTTGAAAGCTGCTTCATTCGATTGATGGTTTTTCTTCCGCATCCCTACAAGGATGTAAGAAGTAATACTTAGTAGCTCGAGACCTACGAATAAGGTAATTAGATCCCCAGAAGAAGCCATGATCATCGCGCCTAATACGGCAGGCAGTAATAAGTAATAGAGCTCCCCTTGATGAGGGATTTCATCCGATTTCACTGAACCTAAGCTCATGAAGATAATGAGACCCGTACCACCCAAGAATAGCAGCTTGAATAAGTTCGCGAAGTCATCTATACGATAGCTGTTGTTAAGTAAGCTGATCGGATCATCTCCGAGACGCATCACAACGAATATGGCAGAAGCCAATATTCCTACTAGGGTTAGCCAACCCAGTAACGTTCGGCTTACCTGCTTCGGCAAGACTAAATCAAGCAGAGTCAGAACCATCGCACAGATAACGAGCGAAAGCTCAGGGGCCAAGTATAATAAATCGCTAGCTTGTAAACGCAGTTGATCCATGGGCTTAACCTCCGATTCTTCCGGCGATATTCTGAATAAGCTGATCTACCGTATGCTTAAGCGGATCGCTGAGCACAGATGGATAAACTCCGAGCAGTACAATAAAAGCAAGTAAGGTAACCATAGGTATGACTTCGACGAGTCGAGCATCCTTCATATTCTCATATGGAGCAGCTATAGGTCCAAAGGTAATTTTTAGTACAGCTCTCAGTACATAGACCGCAGCGAGAATAATGCCAAGCGTTCCAACCACAGTTATGATTGGCATCGTGTCGAACAAACCAATGAAGGCCAGGAATTCACTAACAAAGCCAGACAAACCAGGCAATCCTAATGAAGCCAGACCTGCAACCAACAAGATTCCACTTATAAAAGGAACCGACTTGGCTAGTCCACCCAGCGCTGATAGCTCCATCGTCCCTGTTCGTTCGTAGAGGCTTCCTACGATCAGGAACATCAAGGCTGAGATGAGACCATGGGATACCATCTGAAAGATAGCACCCTCCATACCAATTACATTGAACGCCGCGATCCCGAATAGAACAATGCCCATATGACTAATACTGGAGTAGGCCAGAACAAGTCGGAAATCGGTTTGTCGGAAGGCAAGTACGGCACCATAGATAATATTAATAGCGCCGAGAATGGCTAGTATAATTGCCCATTCCTTGGCTTGCTCTGGGAACAGCATAACACCGTATCGAATCAAGCCGTATGCGCCCATCTTCAACAGGATACCTGAATGGATCATAACTACAGCAGGCGGTGCTTCGACATGCACCTTAAGCATCCATGTGTGGAACGGGAATATCGGCAGCTTAATACCGAAGGCGATTAGCAGCAAGATGAATATGAACCATCTCATCGTATCGCTTAGGAAGAACGGATTTTCAATGACCGTTCCAATCTGTAACTCGGCACCCGCATTCACTAAAGCAGCTGGATCGCTCAGATTAGCCATAATCTGATCCAAGCCCGATGTATACGTTGCATGAAGCTGCTGAGGATCAGGCTGAATAAGCGTAAACCCTGCTGTTGTAACCAGAATCAGGAAAGCAACAATCATTAAAGCTGAACCGATTCCATTATAGATCAGGAATTTGGTTGCAGCACCCTCTCGTTCCTTGAAGCCCCAAATCCCAACTAAGAAGAACATTGGAACGAGAGTAACCTCAAAGAATACAAAGAAGAGGAATAAGTCCCTTGCGCTGAATACGCCTAACATACCGACCATTAAAAATAGAAAGAGTATATAGTACGTTTTCCAACGTTTCTTAATGTGTATTGATGCAAGTGCTGCCATAGCAGATACGAGAGCAGTTAATAGGATGAGTACCAGAGATAAGGCGTCTGCACCAACAATGTAGTTAAACTGTATCGTATACGAGCTTAATCCATTTAAAATTTCACTATCTTGATTTAGTGGTACACTCATCCATTCAACATTCTCTGTATATTGCAGCGTGTCTTCAGATTGATGATCGAAGTCCACATACAGAAATGCAGCTAATATAAGCGGGATGAAAGCTGTTGAAATCCCTACAATCTTGATCCAACGCCCTTGCTCCTTCGGAATGAACATGAGTATGAGAATACCGAGTAAGGGGGAGAAGATGATCATTGAGAGAATCGGAAGATTATCCAACATTCCAGAACCTCCTTCCTACGAATATGATCATCAACAGTACAATTCCGATTAGGGAAGCGAGTCCGTACGCTTGAAGCTGACCATTCTGCATCCTTGCACCTAGCCGACCTACATATAGCGCTGAAGAAGCAGATAAACGAACCGCACCATCAATCACGTAGTAGTCGAATAATCGAAGCACGTAGCCGAGGCCCTTCAATGGAGTAATGATAATCATCTGATATAATTCGTCCATGTAATATTTGTTAGCAACTAGACGAGATAAACCAGGAGCACGTGAGGAAATCACATCTCTTGCAATCGTTCCTCGGATGTACATCAGATAACCAAGTCCAATACCGAGAAGTCCGACTAGATTGGAGAGAATGATAACCGTCCAATTGGTATGCTCTTCTGCTGTACCGGTTAACCACTCACCAAACCACGGATTGAATGGTGTGAACACAAAACCAGCGCCAATCGCCAATACAGCAAGCACAATCAGAGGTATGGTCATTACTGCTGGTGACTCATGAGGCTCATGCCCTTTATGGTCTGTCCTTGATTTCCCTGCAAATACTAGGAAGAATAATCTGGACATATAGAAAGCTGTAAAGAAGGCAGCCGTTAGACCAACAATGAAATACCATACATTCTGGTGAAGTGCTTCTGTCAGTATTGCATCCTTCGACCAGAAACCAGCGAATGGGAATATTCCTGATAACGCTAGTGCTCCAATTGCAAACGTCCAAGCGGTGATCTTCATCTTCACGCCGAGACCGCCCATCTCATGCATATTCTGTTTATGAACAGCGTGTATGACACTACCCGCAGCCAAGAACAGTAAAGCCTTGAAGAAGGCATGCGTGAAGAGGTGGAACATTCCTGCGGATAATGCACCTACTCCTAACGCTAGCATCATATAACCAAGCTGGCTCACCGTTGAGTAAGCGAGAACTCGCTTAATATCATTCTGAGCAACACCAATCGTTGCAGCGAACAGAGCAGTAAATGCACCAACGATAGCAACTACGGTCATTGCGGTAGCGGATGCTTCGAAGATAGGGAACGTTCTAGCTACTAAGTACACGCCCGCAGCAACCATCGTTGCCGCATGAATCAGTGCGCTGATCGGAGTCGGACCTTCCATCGCATCCGGCAACCAGGTGTGAAGTGGGAATTGCCCTGACTTACCCATCGCACCAATGAAGATGAGTATGGCTATTAATGTCACGATCCCTGGTTCAATCGCTTTCTGTTCGAACGCATTCGAGATCGCACTGAAACTCAAGCTGTGATCCGGCATATACCAGAACAGGATCAGAATGGCGATGAATAACCCAACATCCCCAATACGAGTTACAATGAAGGCTTTCTTCGCAGCAGCCTTCGCCTCTGGCTTAAAGTACCAGAAACCCACAAGTAGAAAGGAACAGACACCGACAAGCTCCCAGAAGATATAGAGCTGAACAATGTTCTCCGTAATGACTAAACCAAGCATGGAGAATGTGAATAAAGCTATGTAACTAAAGTAAACATTGATTCGATCATCATCTTTCATATAACCGATTGAATACAAATTGACCAATAAGCTAACGAAGCTAACGATTAGCAGCATGAGGGTGTTCAGATTATTAATCTCAAACCCCATTGTCAAAGTCACTGTATCTACCGACAACCATTCCCAGTCGTTCCAAGTGTAATTCTGCATCTCATTTCCGGTTCGTTCAATAAAAATTAGAACAGAAATGGTGAAGGAGACCAGGGAAGCGAGGACAGCAAGATAGCCTCCATACTGCTTCAATTGCCGTCCAACGGACAAGAGAATTAAGAAGGCGATGAGTGGGCTGATTGGTATAATCCAGGCTAGCTGTGAGTAAGTGGATTCCATTAGAATTCGATCTTCCTTTCCTAGCTAATATCTCATCGAGTCCATTTCTTCTACATTGCTAGTACCTTTATTCTTGAACAAGGCGATTAGTATAGCAACGCCGACTGCTACTTCTGCTGCAGCAACTGTAATGTTGAATAGCGAGAAAATTTGGCCTGTCAGAGATGGGACGGGACCATATTTGGAGAAAGCAATGAAATTTAAGTTGCACGCATTCAGCATAAGCTCAATGGAGATCAACACCACGATAGCGCTTCTCTTCGATAAGGCTCCATATAGACCAATACAGAAAAGAATCGCCCCAAGAATTAAGTACGAAGGTAGAATATTATCCATCGTCTATTCCTCCTCCCTCTTCGCAAGCACGATCGCACCGATAAAGGCCACGGTCAGCAATACCGATATCAATTCGAACGGGATGACATGTTGCGTATAAAGAAGCTCACCAATTGCCTTGGTATTATCAGCTCCTTGCTCAAAGCCAGTACTAGGTGTAAATGCAGTGCTCTGAATGGCATAGAATATGATGCCGAAGAGTGCCACACTCCCCGATAATAATAATGCTTGAAATACGGGTTGCTTCGGCTGCTCCTGCTCGTCATGTCGAGTCATCATAATACCGAATATCATAAGTATCGATATGGCTCCAGCATAGATAAGCACTTGAACGAAGGCTACAAATTCTGCCTCTAACAGCACATACATGCCTGCCAGGCTCAAGAAAACTACAGCAAGCGATACCACCATATGAACAACCTTGGTGAAGTTGATCATTAATACTGAACTACTGATTATAAGCACAGCCAATATGGCGAATGCGACATTCTCTCCTACAGACATAAAATTAAGCCAGTTGTCTATCAAGTTGGATATCCAGTTCACTCTGTGGCTCCCCCTTTGGCGACCTTCGGCATAGCCGAATTATTCTCTTGGCGAACAAGGGTATTGTTATCACTAAGCCATTGCATGTTCTTGAATAAATCATCGCGACTATAGGAAGCTAATTCGAAATTATTGGTCATCACAATCGCTTCCGTCGGACAAACCTCTGTGCAGAGGTCGCACAGAATGCAAATTTCAAAGTTAATATCATACGTATCAATGACCAGCTTCATCTTGCTCTCTGGGTCAGGATTCTTCTTCCCTGTAAGAGTAATGCAATCGGTTGGACAGACTCGTGCACATTGATTACAGACGATACACTTCTCGGGATCGAAGTACTGAATGCCACGAAACCGATCGGGCATCTCAATAGGAACGTCCGGATACTTGTACGTAACTTTCTTACCAGTTAGGTTCTTAAGAGTGACGCCTAATCCTTTTACGAGACCTTTCATTGCATTGCACCTCCTTATTTGAAAATTTCCATGTATAGAGCTGTTACGAATAAATTAACTAACGATAGCGGCAGCAGCCACTTCCAGCCTAAGCTCATCAACTGATCTACTCGCATACGCGGAAGCGTCGCACGAATCCAGAAAAGGAAAAATACCACAAAGGCGAATTTCACGAAAAACCAAACCAGACCAGGAATAAATTCAAGGAATGGTGCTGGTGCATACCATCCACCCAAGAATAATACCGTAGTAAGCGCCGCAATCGCATATACATACGTATACTCTGAAAGCATGAAGAAAGCGAATCGGAAACCGCTATACTCTACGTGATAACCAGCGATTAATTCGGATTCAGCCTCAGGTAGGTCAAAGGGTGTACGATTTAATTCTGCTACTGCAGCAATGGTGAAGATCACGAATCCAAGAATTTGCGGAACAATATTCCAATTCCAGAACCAACCCTCTTGCCCCATTGCAATCATTCTCAGGTTAAGAGAACCACTAATCAGTATAACACCTGTAACAGAAATAACTAATGGTATTTCATAGCTAATCATCTGCGCAGCAGAACGCATACCACCGAGTAAAGCATACTTATTATTAGAAGCCCAACCCCCAAGCACGATGCCTATGGTTGATATTCCGGATAACGCGATGTAGTACAGTAACCCGACGTTAAGATCGGTGAAATATAAGGTTTCGGAATAAGGAATTACAGCAAGCACCATAAAAGAAGGCACATACGTAATAATTGGAGCAAGTATAAATAGCTCCTTATCTGCTTTCTTCGGAATCGTATCTTCCTTCATTAGCAGCTTCGCTACATCCGCTACCGATTGCAGCAAACCGAAGGGGCCGGTACGATTCGGCCCAATACGGAACTGCATCCAACCGATAACCTTACGTTCGAAGTAGATAAAGTAGGTAACAAAGCCCAGTGAGATCAAGAGCATAACAATACCGCTGATCGCGAATATGGTGAAATTGCCCCAACCTAATGTCTTCTGTAGAAAGTCCTCCATTAGGCGTCCACCTCCCCAACAACAATATCAATGCTACCTAGAATCGTAACCAGATTAGTCATCGTCTCGCCAACTAATAGCTTCGGTAAAATTTGTAGATTCACGAAAGACGGACGCCTGAATTTAAGGCGATAAGGCTCTGCCTTGCCCCTAGAGACAATATGACAGCCAATCTCACCCCGAGGTGATTCTATGCGGACATAGGCTTCACCTTCAGGCGGTCTAATCACGCGGGGTACCTTACCCATAATATCCCCATCTGTTGGGAACTCAGCCATTGCCTGTTCAAGGATTCGCAGGCTTTGGCGAATTTCTTCCATACGAATGACATAACGATCGTAACAATCTCCATTCACGCCAACTGGAACATCGAAATCGAATCGATCATATATACTATAAGGCTGATCCTTACGGAGATCCCACTTCACGCCAGCACTACGCAGATTAGCTCCACTCAGTCCATAGTCAATAGCTGCCTGAGCATCATATTTACCTACACCTTTAATTCGTGCTAAGAAAATTTCATTACCACTGACAAGGTTATGATATTCCTCTAACGTTTTCTTCATATAGGGAATAAATTCACGTACTTTGTCAATCCACCCCGCCGGAGCATCCCACTTCACTCCGCCGACACGCATATAGTTGTAGGTTAATCGTGCGCCACAGAGCTCATTGAACATTTCAATAATTTTCTCCCGGTCACGGAACGCATATAAGAACGGAGTCATCGCTCCAATATCTAGCAGATAGGTTCCCCACCAAACGAGATGACTAGCCACACGTTGTAATTCCATGACAACTAAGCGCAAGAATTGCGCTCTCTCAGGTATCTCTAATTGCATCATCGTTTCCACAGCATGCACTAACACATAATTACTCGTCATGGCGGATACATAGTCCATCCGGTCCGTATAAGGAATAATCTGTGTGTAGGTTAGCGCTTCAGCTAGCTTCTCTGTTCCTCTATGCAGATAACCCATGACCGGAGTGGCTTCTGTGATTACCTCACCATCAATCTTAACAATAATACGGAATACACCATGCGTACTTGGGTGCTGGGGACCTACATTAAGTAATAATTCTTCGGTGCGTATCAATACTCTACACCTCCGGGTCTAGTGGTTCATAGTCTTTACGTAGTGGGTAGCCAACCCAATCATCAGGCATCATAATTCTTCTTAAATCCGGATGACCGGTAAAAATGATCCCAAGCAAATCGTAAATTTCTCGTTCATTCCAATTCGCTGTCTGCCATACGGTCGTAACCGAAGGAACTTCTCCACCATCTCTGTCCGTCTTTACCTTGATGCAATAATCCTGTTTATGATTCAAATTGATCAGATAATAAACAACTTCCATATGCGTTTCTTGGTCTGTACCTGTCACGTTGCGCAGGTAATGAAGCTTTAACTCTGGATGATCCCTTAATAAAAGCGCTGTTTCATGCCAGTGGTTCTTATCTATGATCAGGCAGGGCAGCTCTCTGTCTCTTTCATTAATATAAGCCTCAACTACAGCCTGCTCGCCAATACCTTCTCGAATAATCTGTACAATCTGGTCAAGCTTAGGCTGGTTGGGGGATGGTGCTTTCGGTTGCTCAGGATCAGCAGCCTCTCCTTCGGTTGCTCCGGCTGCTTCTGCCGCTTTAGCAGCACGAGCCGCATCTCTTGCTGCGCGGGCTTCTCTGTTCGCCTTTACCTTTGCAGCTTTCTCAGCATCGACATCCTCATTGATCTCTGCAGTTGGTGCGTCGCTTGGCTCCGAAGTCGTCTGTACAGAGGGGTCCGCCGCTTGTATCTCTATGGTTTCTTTAACGGTCTGTTCGGTTGGTGTTGCTTTGCCTTCTTCAGTTACTTCAACTTTCCCTGTCTCTTCCGGTTTCTTATCTTGAACTTCACTCATGAATTCGTCACCTGCTTACCGGTTTTCGCTTCGTAGCGAATTTTCTCCTGGAGCTTATTAATCCCGTATATGAGCGCTGCTGGATTCGGTGGACAACCTGGAATATAGACATCTACAGGCACAATCTGATCCACCCCTTTAATAACGGAGTAAGATTTAACATAAGGGCCCCCTGCAGTTGCACAAGAACCCATAGCAATTACCCATTTGGGCTCAGCCATCTGATCATATAGACGTCGCAGCAAGGGTCCCATCTTCTTCGTGACTGTACCCGATACAATCATCACATCCGACTGTCTCGGCGAGGTGCGGAAGATGACTCCGAAACGGTCTAGATCATAATGCGCAGCTCCGGTACCCATCATCTCAATCGCACAGCATGCTAAGCCAAAGGTCAGTGGCCACAAGGAATTACTGCGTGCCCAGCCCTTCAGCTGTTCTAATGTGCCAAAGAATACATTACGCTCGAGCTCTTCACGTTCATCCTTGGTTATGGAGCTTAAATCGAATTCCATTGCAGCACCTTCTTCTTCCACGCATATAGGAGTCCAACTACAAGTAATGAAACAAATATCAACATCTCGACAAGAGCGAATAATCCTAATTTCTCATAGGCTACAGCCCACGGATACAGGAATACCGTCTCTACATCGAAGATAACGAACATCAAAGCGAATAAATAGTAGCGAATATTAAACTTAACTCTACTCTCCATGAATGGAATATTCCCACTCTCGTAGGTTTCCGCCTTCTCCTCGCTTGGCTTGGCCGGGCGTAGCAGACGGCCAAATGTTAGCGCAACGATAGGTAACAGAATTCCAAGAGCTAGGAAAATAGTTACAATGAGATAATTATTAAAGTACTTATCCATGATTCCCTCCATTGGCTTGGTGGTATAAATTGCCCCCAACAATTATACCAAACCTGCGTATTCACGTCCATGTTTAAAAACACGGGTTATAATACCAAAAAACCCCGCCAATAAATGCACGGGGTCTCCTCTGGAATATTAAAAATGTTTCGTCTTAACGTTAATTCGATTGACCGCTTTTTGAAGGGCAATCTCAGCACGACGGAAGTCATTCTCGTCGTTGCTGTTCATTCGGCTCTCAGCACGTTCCTTAGCTTTCTGAGCACGTTCAATATCGATTTCATCTGGAAGCTCAGCCATCTCAGCTAAGATGACTATCTTGTCCTTGCGCACTTCCATGAAACCGCCATGAACAGCGATTAATTCCTCTTGATTACCATGCTTAACTTTAACGGGAGCAATTCTTAGCGGAGTCACAAGCGGAATATGGTTCGGAAGGATACCCAGCTCACCGGCAGTCCCTCTGACAACCACCATGTCTACATCATTCTCGTAAACCTTGCGTTCCGGAGTGACGATCTCCAACTTAACGGTACTCAATGTGTTCACCTCCTAGTTGGCCGATTAGAGCGTCTTCGCTTTCTCGACGGCCTCTTCAATCGATCCTACATTGTGGAACGCCGGTTCCGGAAGTTCGTCATGCTTACCATCAAGAATTTCCTTGAAGCTGCGTATCGTTTCTTTAACCGGCACATACTTACCTGGTAAACCTGTGAACGGTTCAGCAACGTGAAGCGGCTGAGACAAGAACAGTTGTACGCGTCTTGCGCGGAGAACGATCAGCTTATCTTCATCTGACAATTCATCCATACCGAGAATCGCGATAATATCCAGCAGCTCTTTATAGCGCTGTAGAATTTTCTTAACACCTTGAGCGACTTGGTAATGCTCTTCACCTAGAATTTCTGGAGCAAGGATTCGAGATGATGACGCCAGCGGATCAACCGCTGGGAAGATCCCCATTGCCGCAATATTACGGTCAAGGTTTGTTGTAGCATCCAGATGCGTAAACGCTGTCGCTGGGGCTGGATCCGTATAGTCATCGGCAGGAACATAGATCGCTTGGATCGATGTAACGGAGCCTTTCTTCGTCGAAGTAATACGCTCTTGCAGCTGACCCATCTCTGTAGCTAGCGTCGGCTGGTAACCTACCGCTGAAGGCATACGTCCGAGAAGGGCTGACACTTCTGAACCTGCTTGTGTGAAACGGAAGATGTTATCAATGAACAATAGTACGTCTTTACCTTCCTCATCACGGAAGTACTCAGCCATGGTAAGACCCGTCAATGCTACACGAAGACGAGCGCCTGGTGGTTCGTTCATCTGTCCGAACACCATTGCAGTCTTCGAGATAACTCCAGAGTCCTTCATCTCGTGGTAAAGGTCATTACCTTCACGCGTTCTCTCACCTACACCTGCGAATACGGAGATACCCCCGTGTTCTTGCGCGATGTTGTGGATGAGCTCTTGCATCGTAACGGTTTTACCTACACCTGCACCACCGAAAAGACCGATCTTACCGCCCTTAACATAAGGTGCGATCAAGTCAATAACTTTAATGCCCGTCTCAAGGATTTCCGACGATGTGGAAAGCTCATCGAATGAAGGCGCCTGACGATGAATCGGGTGAACGATCGTGCGATCAGCTTCACCTGCATTATCAATCGGTTCACCAAGTACGTTATAAACCCGTCCAAGTGTACTTGGCCCTACCGGAACTGTAATGGGTACGCCTAAATCAATAGCCTCCGTGCCGCGAACAAGACCGTCTGTAGATGACATAGCTACACAGCGTACCATGTTGTCGCCAAGATGGGTTGCTGTTTCTACAGTCAAATTAATATCGCGCTCGCCTGCATTCTGCGCTTTTCTCTCAATTTTGATCGCGTTCATGATATCTGGCAGGTGGCCTTGATCGAATTCGATGTCGACAACCGGTCCTAGAACCTGAACTACGCGTCCTTTGCTCATGCTTGTACCTCCCTAACGAAATTAATATATAAAGTGGTTATTGTTGTGCGTTAACGCCGCCGACGATTTCGGCGATTTCTTGCGTGATCGCAGCTTGGCGCGCACGGTTGTATGCCAACGTGTACTTGGCAATCATCTTCGTCGCATTCTTCGTTGCATTGCCCATGGCCGTCATCCGTGCCCCGAATTCACTTGCCTTACTTTCTAGCATTGCGCTGAATACTAGCGTCTCTGCATATTTGGGCAAAAGCACATTCAGCACTTCTTCAGCCGACGGTTCATATTCATAGTCAGCTGTTGCAGCCGTGAACTCGTCTTGACTGAGTGGTAGTAGCCGCTTAATCACAGGCACTTGAGTCATGGCATTGTGGTACTCGTTATACGCCAGGTTTAGCTCATCATACTCACCCGATTCAAAACCTCGAACCCCCGCTGATGCGATGCTCTTGATGTCCATGAATTTCGGTGTATCCGATAAGCCGGTAATTTCTTCAACAATCGTTATGTTCCGTCTTCTGAAGAAATCCCGTCCCTTGCGGCCGATCACTAGAATGGCGAACTCATCTGAAGAACTATGGTTGTCCTTAATCGTTGCCATGACCTTCCGAAGCACGTTCGCATTGTAACCGCCAGCCAATCCGCGATCCGAAGTGATGATCAGATAGGCGGTCTTCCTGACCTCGCGGCTCTGCAGCATCGGATGCTTACTGTTACCACCAGCAGCTATACTTGCGATCACTTCTTTGATCTTGTCTGAATAAGGTCT
>JBBDTA010000143.1:0-19044 GCA_040904605.1 Paenibacillaceae bacterium | reverse complement strand
GTAAACGGTATAAGTCTCAATTTAACGCGGCAGACTAGCATTCTTTTCAACATCGGTTTGCTGGGGAGGAGGATTGTGTTGCGTTATTGTTCCAAGCCAAGTGGCCGAATGGCTTCCGCTGTTCCCGTTGTAATCACGACGCTGCATGCAATTCGACAAGCTATCAGTAAGGTTGATTCGGAACAGCAGCTGCTTACGGACAACATTAAGGGAGGCATTGGATTCTGCGGTCAACTCTAGTGAACAATAACCATTCCTCTAGTTATACATCACAAAAAGTTGGATTGAATTGAATGTTAGGATTTTTTACTGCATACTGGAGAGTATAACAATAAACTTCTGTGGAGGTCGAAGATGGATACAAGTAAACACCTCCAACACTCAAGACACTCCAACTCCAGGCGGCGTAAAGAGCGACTGATACCCGCGGGGAGTCCGATTCGGCGTGTTATTGAATATGCTTATTTGCTGTTAGGTTCTATTGTTATTGCACTAAGCTTCAATCTCTTTCTCAATCCGAATCGGATTGCCACGGGTGGCGTAGCTGGCTTATCTACAATCGCCCAACAGGTATGGGGTATTACGCCCGCATATATACAATGGGGATTGAATATCCCGTTGTGGCTACTCGGATTAATGCTGCTTGGTGGACGCTTTGGTATCAAGACAGCGATAGGCTCTTTTATCCTACCGCTATTCGTGTTGCTCACCGCTGGACTCTCGCCGCTTACTGATCAAGCTCTGCTCGCCTCTGTATATGGTGGCATGGGAATTGGTGTTGGCCTCGGTCTTGTGTTCCGTGGACGAGGCTCGACGGGAGGCATGGATGTGGTTGCTCAGGTACTGCATCATTATTCGGGGATCAGCTTAGGTACAGCCATTGCTCTATTGGATGGAGTGATTATTATATCAGCTGGGTTTGTTTTTTCTGCAGAGAATGCATTGTATGCACTTATTGGTCTTTTTATCTCGAGTAAATCAATTGATCTGATTCAGGTCGGATTGAATACTTCAAAGGTTGCGTTTATTATCTCGGACGCCTCAGACCAGATTGCTCAAGCTGTATTATATGAATTAGATCGTGGACTTACTCGATTGCAAGGTATAGGCGGCTATACGAATGAAGAAAAACCGGTGATGATGGTTGTTATTGGTCAACGAGAGGTTACTCGTCTGAAGCAAGTGATTCGAGATGCGGATCCGTATGCTTTTGTCATCATCAGTGGAACTTCGGAAGTTTTCGGTGAGGGATTTAAACTCGATTGATAATCCGCTATAATATAGGAGTGTTTTTTTTGTGGCATCTATTGAATTATTATGCATACATATGTATAATGTTACATCATAAAGCATGTGAAAGTTAGATTGGAGATGTTGTTAGGTGAACTCGAAATTAAGAGTGGCTATCATAGGATCTACGGGGTACGGTGGTGTCGAGTTAATCCGATTATTGCTGCAGCATCCGAATGTGACGATCACTTCCGTAATCTCCTCTTCTCAGGCTGGGGCACCGATTGCGGATGGTTTTCCGCATCTATCAGAAATTGTAGTAGACACGTTGGATGGCATAGATATTGAACTTATAAGTAGTAAGGCGGATGTTGTATTCGCAGCAACGCCTCATGGAGTTAGCTCTCAATTGGTCCCGCAGCTATTAGATGCTGGTTTGAAGGTTATAGATCTTTCTGGTGATTTCCGATTGAAATCAGGAGCAACCTATGAGCAATGGTACAAACAACAGACAGCGCAAGCAGAGTTACTTGAGCAGGCGGTATATGGTTTAGCAGAGGTGAAGGCGGACAACGTGAAAAAAGCGACCTTCATTAGCAATCCTGGCTGCTATCCTACTGCAGCTTTACTTGGACTCATTCCCATCTTAGGAGCAGAGTGGATTGACCCCAAATCGATTATTATCGATGCTAAATCTGGTGTGTCAGGAGCAGGTAGGGGTCTAAGTATGTCTGTGCATTATTCAGAAGTGAATGAGAATTTTAAGGCTTATAAAATTAACAAACATCAGCATACGCCTGAGATCGAACAAATGTTGTCGCAGATAGCTGGTCAGGAAATAAAGGTAACGTTTACGACTCATCTGGTGCCGATGACACGTGGAATTATGTGCACAATGTATGGTACTTTGATCGAATCTATTAATGTTGACAATCTGATCGATTTATATAAACGTTATTATGATGGTCGCCCATTCGTTCGTATTCGAGATGAGGGTCAATGGCCGGCAACCAAGGAAGTATGGGGTTCGAATTATTGTGATATTGGCTTCGCTGTTGATGAACGTACAGGTCGGGTAACGATCATCTCGGTCATCGATAACCTGGTTAAGGGTGCTGCTGGTCAGGCCATTCAGAATTTAAATTTAATGATGGGATGGGACGAATCAGAAGGGCTCCGAATGGCCCCTGTATATCCTTAAGTTTTGCACGAAGTCAGTATATTACATTAGAGACAGGTGAGAGCAAGTGTTGAAGACAGAAGGGTTCACAATCGTAGAGGATGGAACGATTACTACACCGAAGGGTTTTCGTGCTGGTGGACTACATTGTGGTCTGAAGAAAACGCAACGGCATGATCTAGGAGCGATTATCTGTGATATTCCTGCAGTGGCAGCAGGTGTGTATACATTGAATGCTTTTCAGGCGGCGCCTCTTAAGGTGACTAAAGCTAGTATTGGCTTAGAGGGTAAGCTGCAGGCGATGGTTGTGAATAGTGGTAATGCCAATGCTTGCACAGGCTCCCA
Source organism: Paenibacillaceae bacterium (assembly GCA_040904605.1). Taxonomy (GTDB): domain Bacteria; phylum Bacillota; class Bacilli; order Paenibacillales; family UBA4045; genus UBA4045. The sequence continues at coordinate 16,289 of JBBDTA010000143.1, read as the reverse complement.
AGGAGAGACGGATGCATATGAGATGCGATCCAAGGCGGCCGTAGCTTTTGGTCTTGCAGAGCATTATGTGGGGGTTACGTCAACGGGTGTGATCGGTGAATTGCTGCCGATGAATAAGCTGCGAAGCGGTATCGATCGTTTACCTGAACGTGTATCTGCGAGTGGTGGGGATGATTTCTGTCAAGCTATTCTGACTACGGATCTGACTAAGAAAACCATATGCGTTAACCTCAGCATTAATGGAGTCCAGGTACATATTGCTGGTGCAGCCAAAGGCTCAGGTATGATCCACCCGAATATGGCAACGATGCTTGGTTTTATTACGACGGACGCGTTAATCGAGCATGAACAGCTTCAGCTTGTGCTCAGTCAAGTGACCGATTCCACGTTTAATATGATAACGGTTGATGGTGATACAAGTACGAATGATATGGTTGTTGCCATGGCTAGTGGAATGGCGGGTAATGAACTGCTTGATGAACAACATCCGGATTGGGTGGCATTCACGAAAGCGTTCCAGCATGTTGCCGAAGTACTGTCGAAAGCAATTGCCCGTGATGGCGAAGGTGCAACGAAGCTAATGGAAGTGAGTGTGGATGGTGCTGCAACGGAGGCAGCGGCTCGTGCTATTGTTAAGACGGTGATCGGATCTAGTCTTGTCAAGTCTGCTGCCTTTGGAGCTGATGCCAACTGGGGACGCATCATTGCAGCGATCGGACGATCAGGTCAAGAGGTGAACATTGATACGGTCGATATTCGCTTAGGCGAATTTGTAGTACTTGAGCAATCGCGGCCGGTTCAATTCGATGAAGCGCTCGCTTTGGAATATTTGCAGGGTGAATTCATTCAATATGATATCCACCTGAATATGGGTAGACATAGAGCGACTGGATGGGGCTGTGACCTGACGTATGAATATGTAAGGATTAACGCAGCTTATCGGACTTAAGCTAAGGAGAACAAGAATATGAATAAACAATTATTGGTAATCAAATGCGGCGGTAGTACACTGGCCCAGCTACCGGATTCTTTCTATGTGGATATGAGTGAATTGCAGTTAAGAGGTATTATTCCTGTTATTGTTCATGGTGGAGGGCCGGCGATCAATGAGACATTGCAACGATTAAACATCGAATCGACTTTCGTGAATGGTCTTCGCAAAACTAGTGCAGATGTGTTACAGGTTGTAGAGATGGTTCTCGGTGGACAGATCAATAAGGCCATTGTTCGACGGATTCAAAGCTTCGGAGCTACGGCTGTTGGACTATCCGGTATTGATGGACGCCTCATTCAAGCGAAGCCTGCTGCTAATACGGATGAAATTGGATTTGTCGGTGAAGTGATTGGTGTAAATTCAGAACTCATCCAAGGCATTGTTGACATGGGGTATATTCCTGTTATTGCACCACTGGGTATAGGCATCGATGGACAAAGCTTTAATATTAATGCAGATACTGCTGCAGGGGCTGTTGCCTCTCATCTCGGAGTCGAGAGACTTGTTGTTGTAACCGATGTACCTGGGATTATGAAGGTAGTTGATGGTGAGCGAATTGTATTGCCTACGGTAACTGTTGCTGAAATCGAGCAGATGATTGCTTCAGGTGACATTTATGGAGGCATGATTCCGAAGGTCCGTGCTGCTGTGGATTGCATTCAAGGTCAGGTACAGGAAGTTATTATTGTGGATGGATCGGTGCCTGAGGTATTAAGCAAGGTGCTGTCTGGAACTGTGGGATTAGGTACACGCATAGTTAGAGTGTGAGTTTGAAGCTTCGGGACTAGATATGTGAAATACTAGAGTGTGAGTTTTAATTTGGGAAGGTAGGGATGGTTATGGGTCAGGATAAGAAGAGCTCATTGTTTCCTAGCTATGCCAGATACCCGCTGGCGTTAGTCAAGGGTGAAGGTAGTCGATTATGGGACGATCAAGGGAATGAATATTTGGATTTCGCCAGCGGACTTGCGGTAACGAGCCTTGGTCACTGTCCCCCTCAAGTCAAGGCAGCGCTTGTTGCACAGCTTGATGAGCTATGGCATGTGTCGAACTTATTTCATATTCCGAATCAAGAGAAGCTCGCTGGACTATTAACCGCCAATAGCTGTGCAGATGCCGTATTCTTCTGTAACAGTGGTGCAGAGGCGAATGAAGCAGCGATTAAGCTTGCTCGTCGTTACAACAGCAGGGTGCTTAATAATGATCGATATGAGATCATTACCTTTCAGCAATCTTTTCATGGTAGAACGATGGCGACTTTAACTGCAACCGGACAGGATAAAGTGAAGGACGGCTTCCTTCCGCTTCTTGAGGGTTTTGTGTATGCTCCTTTCAATGACATTGCATCACTAGAGGGATATATTAAAGATAAAACCTGTGCGATCATGCTCGAGATGGTGCAAGCAGAAGGTGGCGTCATTCCGGCAAAGCCTGAATTTATTACGGAGGTTGTCCGTCTCTGTGAGAAATATAACCTGCTGCTTATTGTAGATGAAATTCAGACGGGTATGGGCCGTACGGGTACACTATTCGCTTATGAGCAATATGGGATTAAACCGGACATTATTACTCTGGCTAAGGCCTTGGGCAGTGGATTCCCCATCGGAGCTATGCTAGGTCAGGAGAAGCTAATCTCCGCCTTTAGCGCAGGCACTCACGCAACAACGTTCGGTGGAACACCGATTGCTACCTCAGCAGCGATCGCTACTGTGGAGACGATGCTTGAGCAGAAGCTGCCAGAACGAGCAGCTCGGATCAGTGCTCTGATATTCGAGAAGCTGCATGCTGAGCTCGACCAGAATCCTTTTGTGAAAGAAATTCGTGGTGCAGGGCTGCTTATTGGAATTGAATGTGTTCAACCGATTGCCGAGCTCATCACAGAGGCGCGTGAACACGGATTACTCGTTGTGCCAGCGGGTCTTAATGTTATCCGACTACTTCCGAACCTCTTAGTGAGTGAAGATGACGTGGAGAAGGGAATTCAAATTCTTAGCTCCATTCTGGCAGGGCGGGCAGCAGTCGTATAATATGTAATTGAGGAGGTGAAAACAGTTAATAAAAACATAGACAAATATCATTAATTATAATAAAACATGGAAATAATTGATTTGAATATCATGCTCAAGTTGTCTTAAAAAGTGATTTGCATGAGAACAATTGTTTGATATAATAAATGCAAACAAGTGTTTGGAAGTGGTTCTAGTGGCACATCAAGAAACGTTGGCTTTAAATAGGGTTAAAGAAAAGTTTGGTTTCGATAAGGCAGATCGGTTTGTTCGAATGTTAAAAGCATACAAAACCGAAATCAAACCAACGAACGAACAAACCGGGCAAATCAATCGAACATTCGGTGTATGCCGATACCTGTACAACCTGTTTTTGGCAACAAACAAGCGGCGTCACGAGCAAGGGATGACATTTCAATCCGCCAATGCATTCGACAAGTGGGTGAATCATATCCACGCCCTGGAAAACCCGTGGATCAAGGAAATTTCGTCCAAAGCCCGGAAAAGGGCGATCGTCAATGCGGAGACGGCATACAAACGTTTCTTCAAGGGGCTTGGAAAGTTTCCGAAATTCAAGAAGAAACGGGCTCAGGACGTTGGATTCTATGCGCCGAAGAACAATCAAGGTGACTGGACTGTAGACAGACACCGGATGAAGATCCCAACGTTAGGTTGGGTGAGAATAAAAGAATTCGGGTACATTCCTGCGGGTGCGCATGTAACAGGAGGAACCGTAACGCAACATGCGGATCGGTACTACGTCAGTGTAACCGTTGGAACGGAAACGAATGAGTCAAAAAAAGAACCTACTGCGGGTATTGGTGTTGACCTTGGATTAAAGGAATTTGCGGTATCGAGTACAGGTGAAACATTCAACAACATCAACAAATCTTCCAAAATCAAGCGTATAGAGAAGCGTTTAAAACGTACTCAGCGTGCGCTATCCAGAAAATACGAGAGCCGAAAGAGGGGTGAACAATCTGCTGCTAATCGCGGAAGTAACATAGCAAAGAACGTGCTAAGCGTGCAAAAGCTTCAAGCCCGTCTTGCGCGCATGAGAGAAGCATACCGCGCCTTCATTGTGAGAACGCTGACGAAAACCAAGCCGGCGCATATCACAATTGAAAAGTTGAACGTCAGAGGTATGATGAAAAACCGACATTTGAGTAAGGCAATCGCAAACCAGGGATTCCATGATTTCAAGGAAAAACTTCTGAATGCTTGTACCACGGTGGGCATCGAACTGCGGGTAGTATCGACTTTCTACCCATCCAGCAAAATTTGCCATTGCTGCGGATACAAAAAAGAGCGGCTTTCCTTGTCAGAACGTACTTATCACTGCGAATCCTGCGGCGAAACGATAGACCGGGATTTGAATGCGGCAATAAACCTCATGCAAGCAAGGGAATATGCAATCCTCACCTAGCTAGTGAGTTGTGTATATGTACCGTGGGCTACACGGGAATTTAAGCCTGTGGAGTGTTACATAAACCGTAGTAGCGAGAAGTTGGCGAGGCGGGATACGTTGAAGCAGGAAAACTCTAGCATGTACATTTGTATATGTTTTTAGTAGCAGGTCAACATGAGTATATTGTTAAACAATGATATGGCGATCGGATTAAAGGGTCGTGACTTTATCGGATTGGTTGATTATACGTCAGATGAAATTCGTTACTTGATTGATTTGGCCATAGAACTCAAGCGCAAGAATAAAGCAGGTGAGGTATATCATCCTCTGCAGGGTAAGACATTAGGTATGATCTTCGAGAAATCATCTACACGTACCCGAGTTTCCTTCGAGGTAGGCATGTATCAGCTTGGCGGACATGCGCTCTTCTTAAGCAAGAACGACATTCAGCTCGGTCGTGGTGAGAACATATGGGACTCCGCACAAACCTTATCACGTTACCTAGATGGTATTATGATTCGCACATTCGATCATCGGAATGTTATCGATTTGGCCAGGGGTGCAACGGTTCCCGTCATTAATGGGTTATCGGACTTCTCGCATCCTTGCCAAGCGCTTTCCGACTATCAGACAATTCTAGAGCAAAAGGGTCGCTTAGAGGGTATCAAAATCGCCTATATCGGCGACGGCAACAATATGGTTCACTCCTTGATGATGGGTGCTGCCAAGCTTGGTCTGCATATGGCTGTTGCATCTCCAGAGGGATATGCACCCGATAAGGAAGTTGAGCAGAGTACACGCGAGCATCTATCGAATACAGGAGGCTCCCTGCTGATCACTCAGGATCCGAAGGAAGCGATTGCTGATGCTGATGTAATCTATACCGACGTGTGGGCAAGCATGGGCTTTGAGGCCGAGCAGAAAGTCCGCGAGAAGGCTTTCGAGTCGTTCCAAGTGAATGAGGCTTTGGTGAAATATGCGAAAAGCGATTATCTATTCATGCACTGTTTGCCAGCACATCGTGGCGAAGAAGTAAGTGAGGGCATTATGGATGGTAATCATTCGATTGTGTTCGATCAAGCGGAAAACCGACTGCATGCTCAGAAGGCAATTATGACTGCGATTATGTAAATAGGAGAGGTTCAGGAATGGTGAAACCAAGAATAGTGCTGGCCTACTCAGGCGGGCTTGATACATCAGTGATTCTAGCATGGCTGAAGGAAACATATGATGCGGAGATCATTGCCTTTACGGCAGATATCGGTCAGAAGGATGAGCTTGACGGATTAGAGGAGAAGGCGCTCAAAACGGGAGCGTCGAAGATTTACATCGACGATCTGCGTGAGGAGTTCGCGCGTGACTTTATTTACCCGATGTTCCAGTCGGGTGCTCTGTACGAGGGGCAATATTTGCTCGGTACGAGCATTGCCCGTCCGTTGATTGCCAAGCGTATGGTCGAAATCGCTTTGGCCGAAGGGGCTACAGCTATCGCCCATGGAGCGACAGGTAAGGGGAACGACCAAGTACGCTTCGAGCTTACAGCAGCGGCGCTTGCGCCTGAGCTGGAAGTGATCGCGCCTTGGCGTCTAGAGCAATTCCGGGAGCAATTCCCCGGTCGAGCAGAGATGATTGCTTACGCCGAGAAGCAAGGCATCCCTGTGCAGGCGAGTGCGGCCAAGCCGTATTCTACGGACCGTAACCTGCTGCATATTAGCTTTGAGAGTGGTATGCTGGAGGATCCTTGGTTCGATCCAAGTGCAGATGAGAACAAGGATATGTTCGTTCTTAGTGTGTCGCCAGAGGATGCTCCAGATCAAGCTGAATATGTAGAGCTTGAGTTTGAACAAGGTGACTGTGTGAGCGTGAATGGCAATCGTCTTAGTCCATTGCAAGTCATGGAGCTATTGAATGAGCTTGGCGGTAAGCATGGCGTTGGACGAGTGGATATGGTGGAGAACCGGTTTGTCGGCATGAAGAGCCGTGGTGTCTATGAGACGCCGGGAGGGTCCATTCTGTTCACCGCTCATCGCAAGATGGAATCATTGACCATGGACCGTGAAGTAATGAACCTGCGGGATTCATTGATAACACGCTATAGTACGCTTGTATATAATGGCTTCTGGTATGCGCCAGAACGCTTGGCATTGCAGGCGCTTGTGACGGAAAGCCAGAAGAACGTGAGTGGTACGGTTCGATTGAAGCTATACAAAGGCAACATCATCGGGGCAGGGGTGAAGAGCCCGGTTAGTCTATACAACCCGGATATCGCGACCATGGAAGCTGATCCGTCGAAAGCATACAATCAAGAGGATGCTACAGGCTTCATCCATCTGAATGCGCTGCGGCTGAAGGTTTCCGCCGGTGTGGAACGGAATGCGAAGAAGTAGTAGTTATAGTTAGGTAGAGAAGCAGCAGAAGCAGTTTGAGAAAGGGAGTTTTAACTGTGTCGAAATTGTGGGGGGGTCGGTTTACCAAACAAACCGATCAATTGGTTGAGGAGTATACAGCGTCTATTACATTTGATCAACAGATGTATGAAGAAGATATCCGCGGAAGTCTGGCGCATGTATCGATGCTGGGCAAGTGTGGTATTGTCCCTCAAGCGGATGTAGATATGATCAAGGATGGTTTAAATAAGATTCTGGATCGTATGCGACGAGGTGAGGTTGAATTCTCGATATCGGATGAAGATATTCATATGAATGTTGAGAAGCTGCTGATGGAAGAGGTAGGCCCGGTTGGCGGTAAGTTACATACAGGGCGCAGTCGTAACGATCAGGTTGCGACCGACATGCATCTGTATTTGCGTAAGCATGTTACTGGGCTAGTTGATTTGCTGACGAATTTGCAGAATTCATTGATTACACAAGCGAAGGCTAATATAGATACGATTCTTCCTGGATATACACATCTTCAGCGTGCGCAGCCTATTCTATTCGCCCATCACCTGATGGCATATGTATCGATGTTCCAGCGGGATGTTGAGCGACTGCAGGATAGTCGTAAACGGATTAATGTTCTACCGCTTGGAGCGGGTGCTCTGGCGGGCACGACCTTCCCGATTGACCGCCATTACGTTGCGAAGCAGCTTGGCTTTGATCGTGTTTATGAGAATAGCTTGGATGCAGTAAGCGATCGTGATTTTATCCTGGAATTCCTATCTTCTTCTGCTATTATGATGATGCATCTATCGCGGCTGTGCGAGGAGCTCGTATTGTGGTCAAGCACGGAATTCCGCTTCGTTGAATTGGACGATGCCTTCTGTACGGGGAGCAGTATTATGCCTCAGAAGAAGAATCCAGATGTAGCAGAGCTTGTTCGCGGCAAAACAGGACGTGTATACGGCAATCTATTTGGCTTACTTACGGTACTTAAGTCACTCCCGCTTGCCTATAACAAGGATATGCAGGAGGACAAGGAAGGGATGTTCGACTCCCTTGCAACGCTGCAAGGCGCGCTTCAGCTTATGGCTCCTATGATTGCGACGATGAAGGTGAATCGCGATCGGATGCGTCAGGCGGTCAATCAAGACTTCTCGAATGCAACAGATATCGCCGATTATCTGGTTAATAAAGGTTTACCTTTTCGACAGGCTCATGAGATTATTGGCAAGTTAGTGCTTCATTGCATTCAGAATAATATCTATCTTCTTGATCTTTCTCTGGATCAATATGTGACTTTCTCCACATTATTCGCAGCTGATATCTATGAGGTTTTGCAGCCGGAGCATGTAGTAAATGCTCGCAATGTCTATGGTGGAACAGCCTCTGAACAGGTGCTGTCAGCGATCGCTAGGACTGAGAATGTTGTTGCTGAAACCGTTACTTGGATTAAAGCCCATAGTGAACAATAAAAGCAGGCAGTCATAATTTGCAAGAAAATCACAGTTCCCTTTGTAAGCCTTTTCCGTTACCATAAGGATGAGGCTTTTTTGCTGTCGATTCGTGCAGAATTTGTATTCTTAAAAGGATTTTAGCCTTTCATGTCGAATATATGCAAAGCTAACTCTATTCAGGAGATGTGATACCGTGATTGAAATGCAGGACGTTTGGAAAACGTACCCAGACGGTACAAGTGCTCTCAGAGGACTAACTGTTGCGATTAAACGTAATGAATTTGTATATATTGTCGGGCCGTCCGGTGCAGGTAAATCAACATTTATGAAATTAATCTATAGAGAAGAAAGACCGAGTAAAGGCCATTTGTTCGTCAATGGCTTTAACCTAGAGAAGCTCCGTCAGCGCAAGATACCCTATTTGCGTCGGAATATCGGAGTTATTTTTCAAGATTATCGCTTGCTTACGAAGCTAACCGCTGCCGAGAATATTGCCTTCGCTATGGAGGTCATAGAAGCCCCGAAGAAAACCATTAAACGCCGGACCCATGAAGTATTGGAAATGGTTGGTTTAAAGGAACGTATTGATGCACTGCCAACACAGATGTCCGGTGGTGAACAACAGCGTGTGGCGATTGCCCGTGCGATTGTTAACAATCCGTCTGTGATTATTGCGGATGAGCCAACAGGTAATCTCGATCCTGAGACATCATGGGGGATAATGCGACTACTGGAGGATATTAATTTCCGGGGGACTACGATTGTTATGGCTACCCATAACAAAGAAATTGTTAACACCATGCGTAAGCGTGTTATCGCGATTGAGAAAGGCTTGATCATTCGCGATCAGGTGAGGGGTGAATACGGCTATGAAGATTAGCACCGTAGGTCGCCACTTCCGTGAAGGTGGGAAGAACATCTTCCGTAATGGTTGGATGAGCTTTGCATCCGCAAGTGCTATTTCGATATCTCTTTTTATATTAGGCGTTTTCCTATTACTTGCTGTGAATGTGAATCATTGGACCCAAGAGGTTGAGAATCAGGTAGAGATTAATGTCTACTTGGAGATGACAGCCTCGCCTGAGCAAATCAGTGTGCTTCAGAATGAGATTGGTAGTATACCTGAGGTCAGTAAGGTGCGATTTGTTTCCAAGGATGAAGGAATTGATATACTCCGCGAGAAGCTTGGGGAAGATGGTCCAAAGATATTAGAAGGCTTCGATGGTGATGGTAATCCGTTGCCAGATGCTTTTAATGTTCAGGTTCTCGAGCCTCGTCAGGTATCAATTGCAGCCGAGAAAATTGAAGCATTAGATCAAGGCCAAGCTGAATCGCGCATATGGAAAGTGGATTACGGCAAAGGCACAGTAGAATCACTGTTCAGAGTAACACGTATCGTGCAGAATGCCGGACTTATTCTTGTAATTGGACTTGCATTCACAGCGATGTTCCTGATCTCTAATACGATTAAGCTAACGATTGTTGCTCGCCGTCGAGAAATCGGGATTATGAAGCTGGTAGGAGCGACGAATAATTTTATTCGCTGGCCGTTCTTCATTGAAGGAGCAATGCTAGGTATCGTGGGTTCACTAATTCCAGTAATTATTCTGCTATACGGGTATTGGCAGCTAGTAGATAGGAGCCGATTAGCACTGGGAACATTAATGATCCAGATGATGCCGTTGGCGGAGATTGGTCCGAAGATAGCGTTGTTATTACTAGGCATTGGATTTCTGATTGGTATATGGGGAAGCACCATATCCGTACGCAAGTTCCTTAAAGTTTAGCCTATGCTTACGAAGTAGTTGTATCGACCATCACGTTTAGGAGGTAACCACCATTTGAAGAAAATTATCCTGCCATTCGTTGTAGTTATAGCACTCTTATCATCATTTCTTATCCCGCCTGAGCATGGACAAGCCGCTTCGAAGCTGGAACAGCTTGATAAAAAAATTAAGGAAATCGAGGCCAAGGAAAGAGCAGTAGAGCATGCTATTAAGAAAAATCAGAAAACTATTAAGAGCATAGATGTCAAAACCAAGAAAACCAAGGATGAAATTAATTATCTACTAGATGAAATTAATGCGAAGATTGCGGAAATTGAGAAGAAAGAAAATGAAATTAAAACGACTATAGATACTTTAAAGCAGACTACAATAGAGCTAGATGAAGCTGAGAAGCGTGTTGTTCTTAGAGACGACTTACTGCGCGCACGTCTGCGGTTAATGTATACTAATGGTGCAGTATCTTATCTTGAGGTTCTGTTCAATGCAACAAGCTTCGCAGATTTCCTCGAGCGTTATCAATCTCTTACTATGATCGTTGATCAGGATAAGGATATACTAGAAAGCAATATTCAGGATAAAGAGCTGATTGCCCTTAACAAGGCTACAGTGGAGAAGGACCTCTTAAAACTGAATGACCTATATGCAGCGCTTGAACAAGAAAAATCAGACCTACAGATCAAGGAGCATAATAAAGAGGTCATGGTTGCTCAGCTAGAGGTTAAGAAAGAAGACCTATTAGAATTTAATGAAGAAGAAGAAAAAGCGTTGATGGATATTGCTAAAGCTAAATCGCAAGCACGCAAGGAACGTGATGCAGAGGCGAAGAAATTCGTGGCTTCGCAGAAGGGCAAATTTGCATGGCCATTACCTGAGAAATTTAGAATTTCATCTAATTTTGGCTATCGTACTCATCCTATTTCCGGCAAGAAAAAGCTGCATACTGGTACAGACATTGCAGCTCCCAAGGGAACCAAGGTTATGGCTGCTGGTAATGGAGAAGTCATTGTTGCCAAGTATTATGGTGGTTATGGGAATGCTGTTATTATTGATCACAATGGCAAATGGACACTATATGCACATATGAGTAAGATCAGTGTAAAAGAGGGTCAGATGGTTAAGACGGGTCAAAAGCTGGGTGAGGTCGGATCGACAGGCAGTTCAACCGGCAATCATCTGCACTATGAGGTTCGGATTAATTCCGAGGCTGTGGATCCATTGAAGTATACTGTTCATTAAATGAGGTTCTATTAGATATATTCGTACAATATCATAGAGTAGCATCGTTAGGATTAGGGTGGTGTTGGAGTTCATGTTGTTTCGCGGCCGTACGGTACTTACGTTTATTCTAGTGACTTTGGTAGCTAGTTGTATCATGACGGTCATGATGATAGGTCCAAAGGGACTGTTGTTGAAATTAATAAATGAGCCTCGGGAGGGCATAGAAAATTCTACTCCCACGAACGATAACAAGTCATCTGTCGATAAAACTGCCGAATTAACCGCTGCTGAAATCGCAAAGATTCAGACGGTATACCGGATTATTAATTCTAAATTTATGACCGAAGTAGATCGTCAAGAGATTCTGAACGGTGCCATTCAAGGCATGCTATCCGTACTTGAAGATCCTTATACAACCTATATGGATCCAGAAACGTCCAAGCAATTCGAGCAGGAAGTGGATTCATTCTTTACCGGTATCGGTGCGGAGGTTTCCTTGGACAATGGTAAGGTAGTCGTTGTTGCTCCAATTAAGGGATCTCCTGCGGAAAAAGCGGGTTTACGTTCGAAGGATTTGATTCTAAGTGTGAATGGAGAATCCTTGGAAGGTCTATCTCTTACCGATGCTGTAATGAAAATTCGCGGCCCTAAGGGGACACAAGCAAAGCTAGAGATACAGAGATCTGGTAATCAGAGCAACATGGAGCTTATTGTCGTAAGAGATGAAATTGATTTGGAAACGGTTTTCTCCGAGATGATGGAGGATGGCATTGGCAAGATTGAAATTCGTCAATTTTCGCTTCATACCGTTGCCAGCTTTAAAGAGCAATTGGCCGATCTCGAATCCAAAGGAATGAAAGGTCTTGTTATTGATGTAAGGAACAACCCCGGAGGATATTTACAAGGTGTGTTAGAAATTCTAAATGTTCTTGTGCCAAAAGGTAATGTGAGCATGCAATCCGAATATCGGAATGATCCACCAGTGAAGACGGTATCCGAGGGACCTGGCCGTACGTATCCCATGACTGTATTAATTAACGGTGGCAGCGCTAGTGCATCGGAAATTCTTGCAGCAGCTATTCAACAGTCTGCGAAGGGTAAGCTGATTGGGGAGAAGTCATTCGGTAAGGGAACGATCCAGACGCAATATGATGGCCAATTTACAGATGGCAGTCTGTTGAAGATTTCAATTGGAAAGTGGCTAACACCAAACGGTAAATGGATACATGAAAAAGGAATTTTACCCGATTACGAGATTAAGCAACCGGAATATTTCTATGTCTCGTTTATCAATCGAGAGCAGACCTGGAAGCTCTCTGATAACAACGATGATATTAAGAATACACAGATTATTCTATATGGTCTTGGTTATGACCCAGGCCGCAAGGATGGATATTTCAACGAGCAGACACAAGCTGCATTGAAATTATTCCAAGAAAAGATTAAGCTGAATGCTACAGGTGAACTGAATGTAGAGACCATTGAACAGCTAGAAAGAGAAATCATTCAACTGATGGTAAAGCCAGAGAACGACCTACAGCTTCAGGAAGCCATAAGAATCATTAAGCGTGCACTCTAATAACCTAGGAGACTAAGGCTTATGGATTTTTCAGTAATTTGGTTAGAACAATTGGGGGCGGCGCTGCTACAGCTTGTGCTTAACCCTTTTTATTATATAGGACTGTTCCTAGTCGCTCTGTTGTATCGTCGTCAAGTGGCGTTGGAGCGGAAGCTATTTGCTGTGCGTTTGCATGCTGCGTCTACTCAATTTTTTAAAGCCTTGATGTGGGGCTGGATCGGCGGCTTAGTTATTTCTTTAGGTGTGATTGGGACAGGTATTGTGCTCAATATGTCTACCGTTATATGGATATGGGCTGTAACGATTGTATTATTATTATTTCGCATTCGCTTTGCTTGCTTAGCTTATGCCGCTGGAATTATTGGAATTCTGCATGCCGTTGCGGCAGCTATACCTGGATTATCGAAGATCGAGCTACTTGAACCGTTCAGAGCGTCGCTCAGTGAAGTTCATCCCCCTTCGTTATTCGCGCTTGTTGCATTATTGCATCTAGTAGAGGCATTACTGGTTCGTATTCATGGGGCTCGTACGGCGACGCCTTTGTTTGTAGAGGGGAAACGCGGGAAGGTAGTAGGGGCTTATCATCTGCAGGGCTTCTGGGCTGTCCCCCTATTCCTTGTTGTACCTTTCTCCTCGGGAGTCGGGGCTGAAGCATTGCCTTGGCCGATGTTCTTCGGTGGTACGGAATGGGATGCAGGCTGGTCTATGCTCGCCTTTCCGGCGTTGATTGGTTTCTCTCAGATGACCATAACGGAGCTTCCTGAACGGAATGCCCGGAGAAGCGCTAACCTACTATTCGGGTTTGCCGCTGTTATAGGAATCCTGTCTGTGGCTACTGAATATTGGTCGATCTTAACGATTGCTGCTGGTTTGGTGTCCATTGTCCTGCATGAGGTTATACTGATTTATAGTAGTATGCGGGAGAGGAACGGAAGTCCATATTTCGTTCATGCTGCAAGAGGGTTGAGGCTGCTAGCAGTCGTTCCAGGCAGCCCGGCTGCTAATCTGGGGATTGCGTGTGGTGAGGTTATTCTGAAGGCGAATGGTTTTGCGGTAAACTCGAAGGAAGAGCTGCATGAGGCACTTCGCACGAATACGGCTTTTTGTAAGCTGGAGGTTTTAAATCTAGAGGGACAGAATAAATTTATGCACCGAGCATTATTCGATGGTGATCACCATCTGCTTGGACTCATTCTTGTGCCTGATGAACGAGTTCCTCACTACGTGGAATGGAAGCCACTAACCTTATTGTCACTGCTAGTTTCCCGCTGGAAGCAACGTCGGCAGCCCACGATTATCAATAATGAGGTAGCTAGTGGTGTGGAGACAGGTGTCGACACATTGGAATAATTATGAATAATACAATATCGTACATGAACAATAACTAAACCGGCAGAGGTATTAATCTCTTACGGTTTTTCGATTTTATCATTTGCATCGATGATGAATACACGTTATAATTAACGGGAACACATATTCTGGTCCTTGATGGTTAATGAGTAAAGGGATCATATAGATTGGGTGGAAAGGCATGGATTTTGACAAGAGTAATGCGAAATTTCAGCTTGTATCCGAATTTTCCCCACAAGGTGATCAGCCTGAGGCGATTATACAGTTGGTACAAGGGTTAAGTGAGAATAAACGACATCAAACATTATTGGGAGCTACAGGGACAGGTAAAACCTTCACGATCGCACAAGTGATCGCTAAGGTGAATCGACCAACTCTCGTTATCGCACATAATAAGACATTAGCTGCACAGCTTTGTAGTGAGTTTAAGGATTTTTTTCCTAATAATGCTGTAGAATATTTTGTTAGTTATTATGATTATTTTCAACCGGAGGCCTATATCCCGTCTTCAGATACATTTATTGAGAAGGACTCCAGTATTAACGATGAGATTGATAAGCTCCGACATTCAGCAACAACCGCATTATTCGAACGCAGCGATGTTATCATCGTAGCTAGTGTATCGTGTATATATGGATTAGGATCACCAGAAGAATATAGTCAGCTTGTTGTCTCGCTGCGTACGGGTATGACGCTATCTCGTAATGAGCTGCTGCACAAGCTTGTGGATATCCAATATCAGCGTAATGATATCGGATTTACACGAGGAAACTTTCGGGTGCGGGGAGATGTTATTGAGATATTCCCAGCATCCCGAGGAGAGCAGGCTGTTCGTGTTGAGCTGTTCGGAGATGAGATTGAACGAATTACAGAGATCAACATTGTAACAGGGGAGATTATGGGGGAGAGGGAACACATCGCGATATTCCCAGCTTCTCACTTCGTAACCCGAGAAGAGAAGATGAAGCTAGCGATCATTAACATTGAGCGTGAGCTTGAACAACGATTAGCCGAACTGCGGGGGAATAACAAGCTGCTAGAAGCTCAGCGGTTAGAACAACGCACACGTTATGATATTGAGATGATGCAGGAGATGGGGTTTTGTTCAGGGATTGAGAATTATTCCGGGCCATTAACCTTCCGAGAGTCGGGTGCTACCCCCTATACATTAATGGACTATTTTCCAGACGATTTCCTTGTCGTTGTAGATGAATCCCATGTGACATTACCGCAAATTCGGGGGATGTATAATGGAGATAGAGCTCGTAAAGGTGTGCTGGTTGAGTTTGGATTTCGTCTGCCCTCCGCTATGGATAATCGCCCTCTACGTTTTGAGGAATTCGAAGAGAAATATGAGCAGATCATCTTCGTGTCAGCAACACCTGGACCTTATGAGCTAGAGCATTGTCCAGTTATGGTTGAGCAGATTATACGACCTACTGGGTTGACCGATCCATTGATCGAAATTCGTCCCTCCAAGGGGCAGATTGATGATCTGATTGGCGAAATTAACGACCGAATTGCTAAGGATGAACGAGTACTCATCACCACATTGACGAAGAAGATGTCTGAGAATTTAACGGATTATCTGAAGGAGATTGGTATTAAGGTTCGTTATCTTCACTCCGACATCAAGACATTGGAGCGAATGTCCATATTACGTGATCTAAGGCTAGGGGTCTTCCATGTACTTATAGGGATTAATCTGCTTCGGGAAGGGTTAGACTTACCAGAGGTATCACTTGTTGCGATTCTGGATGCAGACAAGGAAGGCTTTCTTCGTTCTGATCGCGCATTGATTCAGACGATTGGCCGAGCTGCACGTAATTCAGAAGGTCGTGTCATCATGTACGCAGATAAGATTACTGATTCCATGGATCGAGCGATGAAGGAAACCGAGCGCAGGTATACGATTCAAGTTGCGCATAACGAGAAGCATGGTATTGAACCACAGACGATCCGTAAGAAAGTCCGTGACATTATTGAAGCGACTAAGGTAGCAGAGCAGAAGGCGGACTACCTATCGTCCGATAAGCTTGAGAAGCTATCGAAGAAAGATCGTTTAAAGTTAATCGAACGATTGGAAGTAGAGATGAAGGAAGCAGCGAAGCA
>JBBDTA010000142.1:0-19292 GCA_040904605.1 Paenibacillaceae bacterium | reverse complement strand
ACCAATGGAGGCAACTTGAGGATGATTTAGCGAATATGTACGGCATTATAGAGCACTGTTCCTCCACAGTTTGCATGTGAAAAGTGCGGAGCAGGAATGTACCCAGAGTATTACAAAGGGGTACATGGTTATGAGTATAGGATTTCGGACGTCAGAAAGACTAATGGGGTTTAGTCGAAGGTAGCATTACAGTATAGAGAGGGAATGGGTGTGGGGTGGAAAGTTTACGGCCGCTTTTTGAAGTCGTGATATTACCGCATATTAAATTCAGAAGAACACGACTTCAACTGCGGTGGAACCCCATACCCATTCCCGCTCACCCCCACTATAGGTTGGATTAGAACAAAAGTACCGTTCGGTGATCTTTCCGAACGGTTTTTCTTATTATTTTGATTTACTTAATGGGTCATGCTCTTTCCCATTTGAACAAAAAGTGATAAGATTAAATCTAGTGCGTGAGCGGACATTATAACAGGGGGTTTCAAATCAATGTTGAAACGCATATTCATCGGGTTGGTTCGAAGCATTGAATCCACCGGAGAGAAAGCCAGAGATCCATTATTGAAAACCAGATATTATCGTTTATCTAAAGACAAGCTGTGGGATGAAGTCATTAGTGTTATTAAGAAGATGAAGGGCTACAAAATTATTCACGAGGTACCAACAGTGGGTGAGATTGTCTTGGAAAAACGTACTGCTCTAGGACGTTCACAGGATATTACATTAACTCTATTCTCCATAACACCAGTAAAATCTGCAGTAGATGTGTATTCAGCATCTAGGGGCTCATTTGGTGATTTAGGCTCGAATTATCGGAATATCCTAGAAATTTATTCATCCCTTGATCAGAAGCTTAAGACATACAAAGACTCGAAGTAAAGGATTTGTTAGGATAAGGCATATAAAACCACTTGGTCACTTACCCAAGTGGTTTTATATGTATCATGTAACTCGTTTTCGGGGGGATTAAACTAATTTTTTAACGGCAGCTAGAGCTGATTCATAATTAGGGTGCTCGGTTAATTCCTTCAGCACTTCTACATATTGAATCGTGTTGGATTTATCAATAACGAACACAGCACGCATATCGAGGCGCAGCTCTTTTACAAGAACGCCATACTTCTCTCCGAAATCAGCTTTATTATGATCGGAGACTACGATGACCTTATCAATTCCGGCAGCGCCACACCAGCGAGCTTGTGCCGGGGGTAAATCCATGCTGATGGTTAGAATAGTTACATTATCACCGAGACTAGCGGCTTCCTCATTAAATCTGCGTGTTTGGGCATCACACACACCTGTATCCAAGGATGGAACCACGCTAATCAGCTTAACTTTGCCATCGTATTTTGACAGCTGAGCTTGTTCCACCAAATTAACGTTAATTGTGGCATCTGGGGCTTTGTCGCCGACTTTCAATTCCGGACCGATAAGGGTTAATGGATTTCCTTTAATTGTTGCAACACCTGTACGTTGTTGTGACATGTGAATGATTCCTCCTATAAATTTTTTGGTAGTAACACGGGCGGTCGATAATAACTTCTTTATATGTATTATGCTTTATCAACTTTCTATATTATAATATCTATAAATTGCAATTGTCCAATCGGAACTTATATTTATCGAGAAGAGGATGAGCATGGAACTGAGACAATTACAATACTTTGTTAAAGTTGCCCGTCAAGAACATTTCACTAAGGCGGCTGGGGAGCTTCATGTAGCTCAATCAGCAGTTAGTCGTCAAATTCACCAGCTGGAAGAGGAGATAGGGATCAGCCTATTCGTACAAGTGGGACGTAATGTTCAATTAACACGTGCGGGCAGACTATTCTTGAATAGAATTGAGACGATTCTTACGGAGCTGGAGAAATCCGTTCTAGAAATCCGTGAACTATTAGATCCTGAATTAGGAGAAATTCGTTTGGGCTTCCCCCACAGTTTAGGGGTGAATTTGGTTCCGTCGATCGTTTCTAAATTTCGAAAGGAGCATCCGAAGGTAAAATTTAAATTTAAACAAGGGAAATTCAATAGTTTAATCAACGATGTGACTAATAACGAAGTCGATTTGGCACTCATTTCACCTTTTCCCGAGATACATGACCATGTCATGGGTGAGCTTCTAATCACAGAGGAGTTATTCGCAATCTTACCGCCTAATCATATCCTGTCCGAATATCAGACGCTCCGATTAGAACAGCTGAGTGATGAAGCCTTTGTATTATTTAGTGAAGGATACTCTTTGAGACCTATAGTTATGGACGCTTGTTTGAAAGCAGGCTTTAAACCGATTATTGGATTTGAAGGTGAGGAGACGGATACTATACGTGGGCTTGTCGCGGCGGGGATGGGTGTTAGTTTATTGCCTGAGATGGCACTGGCTGAGACCGGTCCATTACAACCGGTTAAAATTAAGATTACGGAACCTCCGGTAACTCGTACTATTGGTTTAATCCGAAGATCTAATGAGAAGCTTCCGATTGTAGCAGAGGTGTTTCGTCGGTTTTTAATTGATGAATATTTCAAATCGAATAAATGATCTCAGATTCATATAAATAGGGGCAGTTGTTGAAGTAGAGTGCTCTACTTCAATGACTGCCCCTTACAAGTAGTATTGTGTTGCATAAACCTTGAATTATCTGCGGTTGTTCAAGAAAATCATTACGAACTTCAACAATTGGAGCAGAGATACCAATGCAGCAGCTACGTAAGTCAGGGCAGCGGCATTAAGAACTTTACCTGCGCCGATATTCTCTTGTTCATTAATGAAGCCTTGGACAACCATTTGTTTTCTCGCGCGGCTGGAAGCATTAAATTCAACAGGTAAAGTAACCAATTGGAAAGCGACAGCAGCAGAGAAGAATAATATTCCAATGAATATTAAGTTTGACATGCTAAGAAGAATACCAGCAATGATCAAATACGGTGAAATTCCTGAGGTGAAATTGACTAATGGGAACATCCGATGCCGCATGACAAGCGCAGGGTAATGGTTGCTGTGCTGGATAGCATGACCAACCTCATGGCAGGCAACTGATACGGCTGCAATGGAGTGCTCATAATACACAGGCTCTGATAATCGAAGAACACGTTTCGTAGGATCGTAATGGTCTGTTAGCTGGCCGGGGACTGCTTCTACGGGCACGTCATGTAATCCATTCGCATCAAGCATGCGTCTAGCAGCTTCATATCCAGTCATTCGTGAGTGGATCGGTACTTGTGACCAACGTCGGAAAGTACTCTTCACACGGAATGAAGCCCATATAGAAAGGCCGAATGCTGCGAAAATGAGAATGTCCCACGGATAGTAGAAAAAAGGATACATATTTAACATACCTCCATTATCTGTTTAGGTTACTCAACAATACCCCTTTCAATACGAAATGGTAATGAAATAGTTTCACTAATAGACTCAAATTCACGATAGTTTCAATAAACAACGATTTGCTTTTTTACTAGTTGAATGGAGAATAAGCGGACAAATAGCGGTCATTGATGTCATTAAAACTAACATAATAATGCTAAAAGCGAATTATTATCGTAAAAACAACGATCAATTTTCGGGTTTTTGCTTAATTTCTCTAAAATATCTATTGTCAAACCTAACCTTTCAGACTATAATGACTTTAAGAAATGGATTCATGTCATTATAACTAACATTAGGGAGTGGTTGGAATGGATTTAACAGTATTAGGTCTAAACTCGGTATGGGTAATGCTAGCATTTGTTCTTGTCCTATTAATGCAAGGTGGATTTATTCTGTTGGAAGCTGGTTCTACTCGGATGAAGAATGCTGGTCATGTAGCCGGTAAAACGATCTTTACTGTAGGTCTGTGTACCCTTGTTTATTGGGCAGTTGGATATGGAATTGCTTTTGGTGGCGGTGGTAATGCATTGATGGGTTTGGATACCTTTATGTTTAATCCAGGCTTCGCTGCTGAAGAGGGTTCAACTCTTCCTCCTACAATCTTCTTCGTATTCCAGCTTGCATTTGCAGCTATTGCTCTAACCATTGCGTGGGGCGGATTTGCGGAGCGTGCTAAGTTGGGAGCTTACTTATTATTTACTTTAGCTTTTGTGTCTGTTATCTACCCAGTCATTGCACATTGGATCTGGAGTACAGACGGTTGGTTGTTCAAAGACGGTGCGCAGGATTTCGCGGGGTCAACAGTTGTTCATTTAACTGGTGCTTGTGCAGCTTTCGCCGCAACTGTGCTTCTCAAGCCTCGAATTGGAAAGTTCAATAAAGATGGCAAAGCAAATGAAATATTTGGTCATAATCAAGTATTCACTGCTTTAGGCGTTCTATTACTGTGGGTAGGTTGGTTCGGATTTAATGCAGGTAGTACGTTAGGTGTAGGTGAAGGATTCTTGGGCTACGTTGCCTTCACAACCCAATTAGGAGCAGCTGGTGGTGCTGTTGCCGCATTGATCATCTCTTGGATCTTTATGGGTAAAGCAGACATCACGACAATGCTGAATGGTGCACTAGCAGGTTTAGTAGCGATTACTGCATCTTGCGCATTCGTTGATCCTTGGGCTGCAGTGGTTATTGGTTTTGTGGCTGGGATTCTAGTATATGGGAGCACGAAAATGTTCGAAAAATTAGGCGTTGATGATCCGATCTATGCTTTATCCGTACACGGTATGGCTGGTATCTGGGGTACTTTATCAAATGGACTTTTTGCAACACCAGAATTAGCTGAGAGAGCAGCAACAGGTACTGGAGGTTTGTTCTACGGTGGTGGATTCCATCAGCTTGGCGTTCAGGCGATATCCGTAGTATCGGTTGCTGCATATGCTCTAGCAGCTTCATTCATCGTCCTTATCATTATCAAAGCAGTAATCGGTCTTCGCGTAACGGAAGAGGAAGAGATAATCGGTTTAGATTTAAGTGAGCATGGTGTTTATGGATATCCAGAGCAAATGAAGAATGCTGCGAATACCTCTGTATAATCATTTTACACTAGGCAAGCAAAGTAAGTATCTAGTATGATAGTCTCGAAATGAACTTACACACAAAGGAGACGTATCATGGAGCAGATCCTGAGAGGATTGGAACAGCGAATTCAGAAGATATATAACTTCGAAGAATTACGCGCGTTACGAGACCTTATCCAGATTGAGCTTCATGATCGTCTCCTATTCTCTACTACAGAAGCATGGGTAGCGAGTGTCAACGCAGCGCATGATCTGATCATTCAGAAGACAGTATCCATCGCCGAATCTATGCTAAGCGGAAGTGGAATGGGTTTAGCGCCTGCCCCTTATGCTTTCATCCTGTTTGGGAGTGGTGGCCGTAGTGAACAAACACTCTGGAGCGATCAAGACAACGGATTAATCTACAAAACAGATTTAAGTACTTCAGATAAAAGCTACTTTGAACATATGGCCATTGTCATTGAAGACGGATTAAAATTAGTCGGTTACCCTCCTTGCGAGGGAGGAGTAGTTGCTAGCAATAACCTATGGTGTAAATCCATCAAAGCTTGGGAGCAAATGATGGAGGAGTGGTTTCTTGATGCCTCGTGGGAATCTATTCGGCAATTATTAATCATTGCAGACTCACGATGTTTATATGGAGATCAGACATTAGTTGATCAATTGAAGCAAACCTTCGATCAGCTCGTTCTAAATACGCCAGGAAGCCAGGAAGCGCTGCTCAAGAATACGCTTAGACATAAAGTTGTACTCGGTCCATTCGGCAATCTAATTAGGGAGCCTTATGGTGAAGATGCTGGTGGTTTTGATATTAAATACGGTGCTTACATTCCTTTTGTGAATGCGATTCGACTTTTAAGTATCAAGTATAGCATTCGTGCGACCTCTACACTCGAACGTTTGGATCGTTTAGCTGTACACATCGGGGTTGAGCTATGCACACAGTTACGCGTAGCATTCGAATATATATTGTTGCTGCGTTCGATGACAGCTTTTCAACTTGAAGATGGATATTATTCCAGTCGTGGCAAGCTCAGTGCACTGGATTTGAATAAGGAAGTAGCTAATAAGTTAAAGGATTGCCTTCATGTAGGTGAACAATTACAGAAATACATTAACAGAGCTTAGTGTGATTTGCGTAACGATGTAGCTGGGAAGGAAGAGCGATGATGGGAGATCAACTAGGACCTGTTGGTCGAATGTGGAACATATATAAAAAAGGGGGAATAACGCCGGCAGTTGCCTCGGTCTTCGGATCGCAAAGTGCGCAGCAGATGGCTTTCATAAGATCCGCGATGAAGCTACAGAGGCAAACCTCGTTGTTCGATCTTCCTCTAATAAGTCTGGAGGTTGTTGTATTCGACTTGGAAACTACAGGCTTCAACCCTTACAATGGAGATGAGATCCTATCTTTTGGAGCTGTAACGGTATCTGGAAGTGTGATTAATAATAATCAGGCCTACCATAGCTTGGTTAATCCGCAAAAACCTATTCCGCTCATGATCCAGGAGCTTACAGGTATTACTAAGGAGATGGCAGAGGCGGCACCAGATTTAATCGAGGTATTGCATCATTTTTTTGAATTTGTGCAGAAGAAGATCTTGATTGCACATGGCACGGGTCACGACAAGCAATTCTTGAATGCTGCTTTGTGGAAAACATCCAAGGTTAATTTAACTCATCGTGTCTTGGATACCATGATGATTGCGAAGTGGCTGCATCCAGATTTAAAAAATTATGATTTAGACCGTTTATTGGATATGTACGAAATACCAATCACTACGCGGCATCATGCACTAGAAGACAGTCTGATGACAGCACAGTTATGGGTTAAATTTATCGCTGAAATCACAGATCGGCAGGTTATCACATTAGGTGATTTATATATGTATCTGAGCAGACATTAATCTTGTATAACCCAATTAACCTGCTTATAAGTCCCGTCTGCGTGGAAGCCAAAAGCTTTCAAGACGGGACTATTCATGTCTATATAGGATATGATCCAGTGGGTAGGCAGGGTATACCAGAGTGTTTGAAGATCGGCATAAGACGGGATCGCAGGGGTGGTAGGGTGAGAATGAATCAAGCCCATGACATACTGATCTCGTGCAAGACCATCGAATAATAACTGAGTCCATTCACGTTCATCGATTTCGAATTCGGCCTCACGATTCAAGGCCATATTGGACAGTGGGATGAACTGCTCGATTACAATTGTCGCTAATTCCTGAATGCCGAGTAGAGCTCCACATGCTTCGCAGGGTAGCTGATCCCTACAATAGATTTCGATTTGATTATAGATAAGTCTTGGCATGAGTATTTGCATATAAGCATTATAACATAATGACCCTTGATAGAATTTAGCTAACCTGTTTGTCCGGCTTAATGAGGAAGAACACTAATCCAAGAGTCAATAACGCTAAGGAAGCAACTGTAATGAATACAGTCTGATGCGACATAGCCATCATCCAACCGAATAATGGAGGTCCGAATGCGACTCCTAGAAATCGCAGACTGCTGTAGAGCGAAGTAATCATCCCTCGTTGTTGCTTCTCGACACTACCGGTGATCATGGTGTTCAGACAAGGCAGAAGCAATCCAGTCCCGATGCTGCTGAGCGTTAACAAGCCAATAAATACATAGATGTTCTCGTAGAAAAATATAGTCAGAGCTAAAGATACCGTCATCAATGCGAGTCCGATATTCATTAACCAACGCATGAGTACTCCGTTTTTCTTAATCAAGCTGCCTGTTGTGTATGAAGTTATGACGAGCCCCATAAGGGGGATTGCCAATACAAGTCCTTTAATGACCCCGTCAATGGTGTAAGGCTTCTTCTCAAGTATATCGGATAAGTAGAACAGAACGCCGAATAGGATGAAGAGTGCTAATGAGCCAGCGAAGAATGACGGTATTAACCACTTGCCCTTCTGCTTAAAAATTTCTGCAATAGAGTGAATATATTCCTTGAATTTCTTAGGTTCATCTTGTCGCTTAGGCTCCTTGACTGCCCATATCAATGCGATAACGGCTAATAGACATACTAGAGGGAAAGCGAAAAATGCAGCATACCATACAATCAGAGCTAATAAAGAACCGATTATGGGACTTATGACCTTACCTGCTCCATTAGACGCTTCTACAAGTCCGAGTGCTTGACTCTCGGTCGCGCCTTTATACATATCACCGACAAGCGCCATAGCGATTGGAGCTGTTCCAGCGGCTCCTAAGCCCTGCAATGCTCTCGCGATAATAATAATGGGGTAGGACTCCCAAATTGCTCCGAAGCCTGCGAGTATGCCTGCAGAGCCATATATAATCAACGCTGGAATCATGACGACCTTCCGACCGAATCGATCGGATAAATAACCAATGATAGGGATAGCCATAGCTGCAGTAAGTGAGAATAAGGAGATGATTAGGCTTGTTTGAAATTGACTAATATTTAGTGCTTTCTTCATTGCAGGCAATACGGGAATTAGCATGGAATTACCTAGAACTAACGCTAAAGGAACACTGGCAATAGCTATAAATTCCAAGGTATGACCTTTAGACGATTTAGCTGATTTAGCTGATTTAGACGAATTAACTGAGTTGAATGAATTAGCTGAATTAGCTGAATTAGCTGATTTGGAGTGCATTCACATAGCTCCTCTTAGGTCGAAGTTGAGGAATAACCGCAACAAATTATTCGGTTGCTCCGAAGTATAATGTACCCCTTACGTATGAATAAGATGCAGGAATGGGATGATAAGCTTATACCGAATAGCATAAGGAATGAATGAATAATGAAGAAAAAAAATATGGGAATTGCAGCTTTAATTATTATGCTTGTCATATGTGCGTTATATCAGAATCAAGCTACTGCCAATAAAGATGTGAATATAATCTTGGAAGAGGCTCCCAAACCTAAATTTCGAGCCCCTGCATTCGAGTTGCCCGGATTGGACGGTAAGAACTATACCGTAGGGGGCCAGAGAGATAAGCTGCTGCTTATTAACTTCTGGGCTTCTTGGTGTGAACCATGCCATATGGAAGCTGAGGACTTACAGAGCATCTACACTACATATAAAGATCGATTAGACTTATATGCAATCAATGCAACCTATTTGGATAGTCAAGCGGGGGTCGTAGATTTTGTAGCGGAATATGAGCTTACATTCCCAACACTATTAGATGCGAGCGGAGATGTAACACGAAGTAAGTATCGGATAGACGGGTACCCAACGTCCTTCCTCATCAATCAAGAGGGAGTTATTGTAGAGGTGTATTTCGGGCTCATTAATAAATCTGAATTGGAACAGGATATTAAGAAATGGATACAATAATGGGAAGAACGAAAGAAATAACGCATACTTACATCTAATTCCTAGCAAAGTGGGGCGAAAGTGGGGAATAGTAACAGTATACAATTATTTGATTAACATTCCATGTAATTATCGCACTTATCAAGTTTTAGTTGTATATTTACAATTGTTTCTTGCTGGGAGTTAGATGAGGATACATTAGTTGTAATTAAGCAGTTATTTGGTTCTTGTTGCTGGTATGCAAGGGTATATAAGTGAAACTGGAGGTTATGTGTTCAAAAAAAATAATGGCGTGGGCATTCACGCCATTACGCTATTAGAGCTTGTATCATTACGCGTTCTATAAGGTAAACTTTTTCATCTGTTAATGATTCATAATGCCATGACGCTCTTTATTTGTTTCACTAGGGCTATCTAGCATGACCTTGCCGATTAATGCATAACGCATGCTGTCGATGAGGGCTTTCCAGCTTGCTTCAATAATGTTCTCTGATACACCAACCGTATTCCATGTATTCAAGAAATCAGTTGATTCGATAAGAACACGAACCTTAGCGGCAGTAGCGTCCTTCTCATCAATCACACGAACCTTGTAATCGGATAGGTGCATCTCGTTTAACTCAGGATAGAATTGGGATAAGGCTTTGCGAAGTGCATTGTCGAGCGCATTAACGGGACCATTACCTTCAGCAGCTGTAAATACAGTCTCTCCATGAACCATAAGCTTTACAATCGCTTCAGAGGTAACAGCACGTTCAGCGGTTTTCTCAACAAGAATTTTGAAGGATTCTACGGTGAATATTTCCTTCACCTGTTGACCAGATGCTTCCCGAAGCAATAGCTCCAATGAAGCATCTGCTCCTTCGAATTGGTAGCCCTCATGCTCTAATTGTTTAATCTGTTGAATCATGAGGCGGGATTGCTCACTCTCCAGATTAATATCAAGCATTAATTCCTGTGCTTTAAACACAAGATTACTCTGCCCGGCTAATTCAGACACTAACACGCGTTGTTGATTGCCGACTAGCTCCGGTTTAATGTGTTCATACGTGCTGGAATCTCTCATAATAGCAGAGACATGTATACCTCCCTTGTGAGCGAAGGCAGCAGCACCGACATAGGGCTGGTTAACAGGCATGTTTACATTGGCAATCTCATCCACATACCGTGAGACCGTGCAAAGTGATGCAAGCTGGTCAGTACTGAGAACCTCGTAATTCATCTTAATTTGAAGATTCGGAATGATGGAGGATAGGTTAGCATTACCACAACGTTCTCCAAAGCCATTGATCGTTCCTTGGACTTGTCTAGCACCAGCCGTAACTGCTGCAAGACTATTGGCTACACCTAATTCACAGTCGTTATGCGCATGAATTCCGACAGGGGTCGGGAATAAGGAGCATACATTCCCTACGATTTCTGCGATTTCGTTAGGAAGGGATCCGCCGTTTGTGTCACACAATACAATCCACTTAGCGCCCGCCGCGACCGCTTTTGCTAAAGTTTGGAGCGCGTAATCCTTATTATTCTTATACCCATCGAAGAAATGCTCGGCATCGTAGATGACTTCCATGCCTTGGTCTTTCAGATAGAGTACAGAGTCATAAATCATAGCTAAATTTTCTTCCAATGTTGTCTGGAGAGCAGTGTGAACTTGGAAATCCCAAGACTTTCCGAATATCGTTGCTACTGAAACACCGGATTCAATAATTTTGGCAAGATTCAGATCGTTCTCAGGCAGAGTATCCTTGCGTCTTGTACTCCCGAACGCAGTGATTTTGGCATTCTTCAGTTTCAGCAGCTTAGCACGAATGAAGAATTCAATATCTTTGTTATTGCTTCCTGGCCAGCCACCTTCAATATAATGAACACCCAGCTCGTCTAGCTTCTGGGCAATTTTGACTTTGTCCTCCACAGACAGGCTAATTCCTTCGCCCTGAGTGCCATCACGTAAAGTGGTGTCGAAGATAGTTACTGCGTTTGCCATTGAAATTTCTCCTATCCTGATGATAATGAGGTGATGCAATCATTCGGTATGAGTATATAATTAATAATTATAGCATTTCAAACATGTTAATGTACACGTCAACTGGCTAGCTTTTATCATACTGTTGCTTGACCTGATTGGTTGCGGGCGGTATTCTGTGAGATAGAGATCGTATTTATTCTGAAAGGATGTTATGTATGTCAACGAAGCCAAGTCGAACGTTATTGCCAGTACCGAATCCACATCAGGATCGAGAGTATGAAGTTGAGATCGAATCCCCGGAATTCAGTGCGTTATGCCCTGTTACTGGACAACCAGACTTCGCAACGATTACTTTCAAATATATACCTGGACCTAGCATTGTAGAATTAAAGTCTCTGAAATTATATTTGTGGAGCTTCCGTGACGAAGGTCACTTCCATGAGGATGTAACGAATCAGATATTGAAGGACTTTGTCCAATTCATTCAGCCGAAGAAGCTGCAGGTTGTAGGGAAATTTAACGTACGTGGTGGTATTTATACAACGGTTCGTGCTGAGTATGACGAGAACGAGTGATGCCTATCCAACTGCTGGAAGAGTAATCCTCCACGTAGATATGAATGCCTTCTATTGTTCTGTGCATGAAGCAGTGGAGCCGAGTCTTTATAAAGATAAGCCCTCCGCAGTAGCAGGCAGTGTAGAATTGCGACATGGTATTATCGTGACATCCTCTTATACAGCTAGAAAACTTGGCGTTAAGACGGGGATGCAGGTGAGAGAGGCGTTAAAGCTCTGCCCTGAATTGATCATAATCCCACCAGATTTCGATTTATATCGTCAATTTTCCAATCGTTTCATGACAATAGCATATAGCTATTCGCCGATGATAGAGGCTGTATCTATCGATGAGTGTTATATGGACATCACTGGATCGAAGCTGTTCGGCACACCCCTCGAGATTGCTGCAGAGCTGCAACGTCGAATCCAAGATGAGTTAAAGCTCCCTTGCTCCATAGGAATTGCACCTAATAAGCTGCTTGCTAAGATGGCCTCTGATATGAAGAAACCGAATGGAATTTCCGTGCTGCGTATACGTGATGTACCTAAGCTCCTCTGGCCATTGCCATGTGGTGAGCTATTCGGAATCGGTCGGAGTACAGCTGACAAGCTAGACAAGCTTAATATACGGAAGTTAGGTCAGCTTGCAACAGCGGATGAGAATGTGTTGCGTGACGCTTTTGGAATCGTGGGCAGTTGGTTAAAGCAAGCGGCAAATGGGATAGATAGTTCCCCAGTGAATCCTGTAAGGGAGCAGAGCAAATCTATTGGACATACAACGACCTTGCCTAAGGATTTCACGGACATGCATGATATTCATAGGGTGTTCCTTAATTTGGCTGATCAGGTATGTCGCAGACTTCGTCGTCAGAAGCTGCTATCCCAAACCGTCCAGATAACTATGCGTGATCCATCCATGAAAACCATTACCCGATCACATACACTTCAAGTACCTACTGAGCATGTTGATGAAGTTCATCTGGAAGCATGTCAGCTATTCGAGAATCATTGGCCGTTAGGTAATCCAGTTCGTCTGTTGGGCATTACGCTACAGAATCTAATATCCAAGGAAGAATCAGCACTCCAATTAGATATGTTTGATTATAGGAAGCAGCCCGGAAGAGAGAAGCTGAATGAGACGATGGATCGTCTGCGTGATAAATTCGGTGAGCACGCTGTTCTAACTGCCGGAATGCTAAGCGATGATCCGTCCGCCTTAATCCGGGATCACAAACGGAGGGGCACCTCACTTCAGATGGATCATCTCCGCTTGCCTAAGGATGAGAATTGATCAAGAGGATAGGGTGATTATGGCGCATATTGTAGGATTTGTGGGGCTATCGAATAGTGGGAAGACGACGCTTATATCGAAGCTAATTCCTCTTTTGCGTAATAAAGGGCTTCGAGTCGGTGTCATTAAACATGATGCGCATGGACATTATAAAGAGGTGGAGAATACTGATTCCTCCCGTTACATGGACAGTGGTGCTGTAGCCGTTGTGTTATCGGGTAAGGCACAGGTCGTTCGATTTGAAACTCCACAAGTTGAGCCTTCTTTAGATAAGCTGGTTGAAGGGATGCCTGAATTGGATATCGTTCTGGTTGAAGGGTACAAAAAATCAGTGCACCCCAAAATTGCAGTATTCCTCTTTCCTGAGCAGACAGTCATTCTGGGTGAGCTGCAAGGCGAATTGTTAGCTATTGCTTCTGGATTTTCATATATTCATAATATGGAAGTTCCTGTTTATGGAATAGACGATAGTAGGGGTATTGCTGAATTTCTGTGCGAATGGATGGAAATCAGTGTATAATGGAGAAGGAAGGGAATTAAATCCATACGTATTTGAGAACGATTTCTTCTATAATTAATATTAACAGAAGTGATATTTGAACTTTACAATGAATTAGATTATATTGTAGAGTGGAATAAGATTAGTCCATCAAAATTTTTTAGGAGTGATTTACTTCATGGCAAAGTATACTTGGGTAGAAAAAGAAACCTGCATCGCATGCGGAGCTTGCGGCGCTACTGCACCTGATATTTATGATTATGACGATGAGGGTTTAGCAGAAGTTATTATTGATGGTGACAACAATCGTGGGGTAACAGCCATACCAGAGAACTTATTGGATGATTTGCAGGATGCTTCAGACGGATGTCCTACTGATTCGATCAAGATCGCAGACACAGCATTCAATAAATAAGGCTATTGGCAGGGACATATTGAAGTAAGTTTTCAGTATAGATAGATCCATCAGTTCATTTAAACTGTTGGGTCTCTTCTGTGTTGGGGGGTTAATAATATTAGTACTCTACAAGATTCGACAAATCCGTTATAATTATTGGTAATTATATACTTTACCTTGGACGGGAGCTTCGAATGTGAAAAGAACGATTATTAGAAACACGATTTTTGGTAATGCAATTGTATGGTTACTCGTTTTATTGTTTTTCCTATTCACTGTGTTCCAGACCTTGTCGAATACGATTTATGATTATGATATCAAACATTCCATGTCCCATATGCCACATGAAGATATTATTGTCATCGGGATAGATGAAGATTCCTTGAAGGAGATAGGGAAGTTTCCATGGGATCGTAAAACCTACATACCGTTTCTGCAGCAGACCGCAGGGGCTAAGGTTGTCGCATTTGATATTATGTTTAACACAGAGAGTGCTGAACTAGAGAGTGATCTATTATTTGCGGAAGCGTTGAAGAAGCATGGTAAAGTGATATTAGCCACTTCTCTTATAACGGAAACTGATTTGAAGAAGTCTATGATACTAAAGTCAGGACAACCTCTACAGCCCTATGGTTTGAACAAACCGATTCCGATACTGGCTGAAGCCGTACAATTGGGCCATATATATCGGGATAAAGATGAAGATGGTGTACTCAGAAGAACACATCTCATGGTGGAATCTCCCGAGCAATCGATCTATTCATTAGCTTACCAAGCTGTCACCATGTATGGTGCTGATATAAATGCATACCTCGAATCAGTATCAAAGACGAAGCAGCTGAGCAAATCTCCGAAGACAGAGCAATTAATTCGATATAACGCAGATAGTTCAGAATTCTTCTATATTCCTTTCAATAAGGTCGATGAGATGGACCCTGAGATATTCACGGATCGTATCGTACTCGTGGGGAGTACAGCTGCAGGTGATGACGTAGGTACAACACCAGTAGACAATACGATGTATCTCGTTTATGCACATGCCAATATTATTGACCAGCTACTGAATGGTCAAGAGCCAGCGCTTGCGAGCGATGTAACCATTCTTATTCTCACAATTCTTCTATTATTGATCACAGCAGGATTAACCTGGCGCCTTAAATCGATCGCTAGTATCGTTTATTTATTCGGAGTGACGGTTATCTTATTAGTCGCTCAATATATGATATTCAGATTCTATGAATTATTCGTTGATCCGATCTATCCATTAGTTGGATTGTATGCAGCATTCTTGATTAATATTGCGATCAAAACCTTCTACGAAACTAAACAGAAAAACTATATTACCAAACAATTTGGCCGTTACATCTCACCAGATTTAGTGAAGGAAATTTCCAAGAGCGGTCAAGAAATTCAATTGGGTGGGATTAACAAGGAATTATCTATTCTATTCTTGGATGTGCGCGGGTTTACAACCCTCACAGAGAGACTTAAGCCGGAGGAGGTTGTTGGATTTCTGAATATGATGTTCAACTTAATTACAGAGAAAGCGCTAGAGAATCATGGCACGATCGATAAATTTATTGGGGATGCAGCAATGATTCTATTCAATGCCCCTCTGGATGTTCCAAATCATGAATATTATGCGGTCAAAACTGCCTACGATATTCAAAAAGGGATGGAAGCGGTTCGCCAGCAAATTCAGGATACATATGGTGTCTCAATAAGTGTAGGGATTGGCGTTAATACTGGTGAGGTAGTAGTAGGTAACATCGGTTCATATTTACGCGTTGATTATACGGCAATTGGTGACAACGTGAACACAGCCGCACGAATAGAATCCAATACAGTAGCTAATCAAATTCTAGTATCTGAAGTTACTTATGAACGTACCTTAGAGCACTTCGAGTATGGGTATGTCGGTGAGAAGATGATGAAAGGGAAGACTGTTGCACTTAAGTTATTTGAAGTAAAAAGCCATTTGAAGGCTTATGATGAAACGGTATAGGATTACGATAGGTTTGAGATGAGAGGGGAGAATACAAGTGGGAATAAGAAAGAGGCTATCCATTCTTTTATGTACTACATTAATGTTCAGCTTGGTACTAGGCACTGTTACACCAGCATTCGCTAAATCCACTCGTGAAGCAATTATTGAGAGTGTAGTAGGCGAAGTGAATGTAACCAAGGCTGGTGGTTCCAAGAGCTACAGAGCATTCGAAGGAATGACATTGAATCAAGGTGACCACATCCAGACAGGTGTAGGCTCCAAGGTGGTTCTACGGATCGTTGACCATGATGATGAAGTTACAATTGACGAAAAATCGAGTATGTACATATCTGAGTTATCGGAGAACACCAAAGGAAAGAAGTCTAAGGTAAAGATGTGGGCTGGCTCTCTGTGGGGTAAGGTTAAGACCTTGGCGGGTGCAGACGATGAATTCGAAGTCGAAACCCCAACTGCAGTCATGGGCGTGCGTGGGACGAACCTGCTCGTAGGTGTTGACCCAGAGACAGGTGAATCTAAGTTCTATATCGCCTCAGGTCAAGGACAAGTGAGTAAGAAGGGTGAGGAAGATCCAGGCAGTGGTACAACCTTGAACCCGAATGAGCAGATAGCGCTAGACAAGGATACAAATTCCGATGATTTCGACGATTATAAGAATGTAGCAGACCTAGATGACTTAATTACGAATACGAGTGATGCGATCATCGAAGCTATTATTGCGAGTAAAGCAGCAATTGATCAAGAGAATGAACAATTTATTGAAAAGCTTCAAAAGGAACAAGATGAGACAGGCGAATCGAATCAGGAAGCGATTGATCGAATCAATCAGAATCTGGACAATCTCGTTGGTAATATCGTTAAGAGCGCGATCAGTCAGAATAAAGTGGATGAGGCAGCGATTAAAGAATTTATTGCGAAAATTAATGAGCAATTGGACGAGAAACTCGATCTTGATAATGTTAAAGCTCAGGAGCTCTCTGATGCAGAGAAGGCGAAACAAGCCCAGGTCAAGCTATTAGAGGAAGAACGCAAGCATAAGCAAGAAGCAGAGAAGTTAAAGCAGGAAGAGCTGAAGAAACAGAACGAAGAGCTACAGAAGAAATTGAAGGAACAGCTTGAGAAGCAGAAGGCAGAGAAGGAGAAAGCTGCAGAAGCTGCGAAGAAGAAAGCTGCAGAAGAGCACGTGAAGAAGCTCGCAGATCCTGCTAGATTAGCATTCGAGGCGAAGCAGAAAGCACTTGCCGATGAGAAGGCGAAGCAGGATGCCGTTGCTAAAGCAGCTAAAGATGCCGCCGCAGCAGAAGCGGCCGCAGATGCGGAAGCAGCTCGACTGAAGGCAATCGCCGATGCGGCTGCAGCAGAAGCGGCTGAGAACGCTAATAATAATGATGATAATGACGAGGAACCACTGGCTGACCCGCAACTATTCATGGAGATCATTCAAGACGTAGATGGTGTCCCGGCGAAATTAAATATATATGTGAAGGATTTTGAAGATTTGGGTGTTTATGCGGCTCAGCTTCACTTTACTCACAGTTCTGATATTGATGCTTATGGAACTGAGAGTACGGAATCTGAAATATTCACTGAGGATGATCCGGAGTTCGTCAATTTGATACGTGATTCATATTATGTGGAGTCAGATATAAGCATGGTAGAAACAATGTTTGTTGTTACCAAATATGATTCGAATGATATTGATGTTGTAGGCAAAAAGTTGCTTGTTTCTATTTACTTTGATGCTTATGAAGCAGGAACGATAACGCTAACTAAAGCAATCATTGTCGATCATACAGGAGTAAAGCATGAATTCGATATTGTTGTGACAGAAGTACCAATAGAAGTGACTAACACAGGAAGATAAAGGAGAATAGAATGAAAAAGTTAAAATCCATATTCATTTCATCAATAGCGGTTGTTACATTATTTAGTGTTACGACTGCATTCTCCGCAGAGAGGGTACCTTTAATTACAGGTTCTAATGGAAATGTACTATTAACGGTTTCAACAGTCTCCGGCAATGGTGAATTTGGTAGTACTAATGGGGCAACAGCCGATGCTTTATATCGTGCTCCCCAAGGTATTGCGCTAGCCACTGATGGATCGATCTTCGTTGCTGACACACAAAGTCATCTGATTCGCCAGGTGAAGGAGGATCAAGTAACGACCTTTGCAGGCTTGACCCTGGACCTAGATGAATTAGGCTTGCCTGAGGGTGGGATTTCCGATGGCAAGAAGGAACAATCGGTATTCCAGGATCCCAAGGGTATGGTTGTCGATGCCAGAGGAAATTTATTCATCGCAGACAATTCGAACAATGCTATACGCAAGATTGATAGTGCAGGCAATGTAACGACCATTGCTGGAAATCCAGAAGGCCTTCAAGGCTTTGCAGATGGTAAAGGTCAGCTTGCATTATTCAATCAGCCCTCTGACGTTGTAGTTGCATCCAATGGAACATTGTATGTAACGGATACACTTAACCATGCAATTCGCAGTATAACAGCTCAGGGTGTAGTAGCGACACTGAATGCTGAATCGATCCGATCCGTTGAGATATTCGATGGAGTAGTTGAGCTAGCTGGAGACTTCAAGGATGGTAAGCTAAGTGAAGCTCTATTCAATGAGCCAACTGGACTTGCACTTGATGCTAAAGGTAATCTATACGTTAGTGATACAGGAAATCAGCTGATTCGATACATTGATCTTGCTGCTGGTACGGTTTCGACTGTGGCTGGAGGTACAGAAGCTGTTCTAACAGAAACCTCACTGTACGCAGAAGCAGACTTTATTAATGGTGTAGCTGCGGAGGCGAAATTCAATTTTCCCAAAGGTCTAGCGTTATCATCTGAAGGTGGATTGTACATCGCAGATAGTCAGAATAATGCTATCCGTTATCTATTCAATAATCGTGTAATAACCGTTGCAGGTGATGGGTTAGGAACATTCGGTGATCAGAATGGCACGGAGCGAAGGTCGATGCTCAATAACCCAACGGATGTTGCAGTTAACAGTACGGGAGACCTTTTCATTGCCGATTCATATAATAATAAGATTAAGAAGGTGAGCCTCTATCAGCTCCCTGCAAGCTTGAATAATAACGGTTCCATACATGTAGTGAATGGCACCAAAGAAGTGACTTTTGATGCGAAGCCTCAGAATGTGAATGGACGTGTCATGGTTCCCATTCGAGCAATCACTGAAGCACTAGGATATAATATTCATCCTAAGGGCAGCACTGAGGTGATTCTAACCAAAGGAACAACAACAATTGACTTGACGATAGGAAGTGTGGACGTCAAGAAAACGGTTGATGGTGTAGTTGAATC
>JBBDTA010000141.1:0-19408 GCA_040904605.1 Paenibacillaceae bacterium | reverse complement strand
TTTTTCACCGCAAAAATAAACCAGCGCACGCCTTTGTCGCTGGTTTCAAATCTCATGTCATGGGCGACGCGATCACATTGGGCCGAATCGATTCCCGATCAAGTTTCAATCTACGCCCCCGCATGGGGAGCGACTTTAAACCAGCGCACGAATGTTACATTTACATGGAGGCAAGAATATCATTATTAGAATCGTTGCTAGATAGATGAAGTTTTAAGGGATAGATAAGTGTAAAATCCGCACAATTAATCAGTTGAATTATGGTTGAATTAATGAATTGTATGGTATACTAAAGCAAAGGGAGGCGCATAGTATATGACAACGGTAAAAGATACCTTAAGGAATATCTTAAATAAGGTAGAACAAGGAAATGTTACGAATGAAGACATCCAAACAGCACAGTCCATTCTGAATTCGTCAATCATTCTTTTACCACGAAGCGAATTGCGCAAGGGAAAGCCCCATGTTCGAGTTAGGCGCCGGATCCTTGCTTACCAATTACCGACAAGTTACAATTCGCAATCCAAAGATTTTTATACGGTGCAGGAAGTGGCTGAACGGTTTCAAGTTTCGGATAAAGCTATTTATAAATGGATTGATCAGAAAAAAATCCTGTATGTGAGATCAAATGAAAGCAGTCGAGATATCCGGATCCCGAAGGCTCAGTTCACGAACCCTCCATCTAAGGAATCGGTTGATCGGATGGAACATGAATTGTTCAAAGAAACTGCCCAGGCTGAGCTCGTACGCGTTAAAGACCTTTACCGTGATGAGGAATAGCTGTGAATAATATAGTTATTTGGGATGGGTGCATACTTGCCGATCGGTTTATCTATCGCAACCGAAGAGTTCGTGAAGAATTCGACCGATTGTACGATATGCACTTGAATGGACTTGTTGAATTTTGCTTACCTAAAGCGATACAAACAGAATTTTACGGATTGCTACGTTCCGGAAGCATAGCAATCCGAAATGAACCTAATGGACCGATGCTCCCTAGAACATTTACACACATTGAGCTCATGAAACTTTTTATGATGTTCCGTGGAATCTTCAATCTTGAGTTTTTAGATTCACTGAAGGATTTGACTTGGCCCATAGATTCCGACAAGTATAAACTGACCGTTGATGGAATATTGCAAAGGGAATACGGTTGGTCCCATAAGGGACAAGATGTAATTGAACGATACTTGGGAAGGTCGATAGCTTCTCTACAGGAAGAAGCAACGAAGGAAAGAGGCCGTAAGAAACCGTTAAAGGATTCCGATGATTATCCAGTTATGGCTGCAGCAATTATACATAATGCGAATATCATTGTAACATACAATCTCAAAGATTTTATTGATCCGTTCGGCAAAATACGAGTTATGAATCTGGAGACGTTCCTTTTACCGGAAATTCAAGATGATTTGTTCTAAGCAATATAATGTGGCAATAAGGAAGTCTATTGATGATTTACGAATTGGCAATTTACTTTTTGAAATGTCCAAGAAAGATCAGATTGTAATAGTGGTTCAAGTCGGTATCCCAAGTGGATATTGAATAATAAGTCATAGGAAGTTGTAGAATTAGTTGTAGGAAAGCAGAATGTCCTAATCATCTAGATTTAACAACAAACTCTTACAACTGTAAGGGTTTTTATTTCAATATATGACTTTATAAATTTTCGAGGTTGGCCGAGGGGTTCGCTTGGTGGGTGTTGCTAAGGGTTGCTGCCTGCGAAAGTTGCGTATATCGAACAAATAGCGTCTATTTACATTTATTTCTATCAAAGTAGGGTAGAAGGAGCCGAATAGTAACATATTGCAATTAATTTATCAATATTCCATGGAATTATCGCTGCAACCAAGATTTAGTTGTAATTTCACACTTACTTTTTGCCAGAAGTCTGATTACGATTGAATAATTGTAACTACGCACTTAATTTGGTCACGGTTCTGGTATGCGATGTTATAAGTGAGAGGTTAGAGGTATGGAGGTGTAGATCCGGAATACTTATGCTTTGAGATGACGGAGAGTACGATTATCGATGATCTTCCAGCAACGATCAGCATGTTCCGTGAATTTGCCGATTTAGGCATTAAATTTTCTCTCGATGACTTTGGGACCGGCTATTCGTCCCTGTCCATGCTGAAGAAGCTTCCAATTAATATGCTCAAAATAGACAAGTCCTTCATCGGGGAAATCACATTGGAGCAGCATGATATATTGAAGGAGTTAGAGTATGACTACCTGCAAGGATTCTATATTAGCCATCCGCTGCCAGTGGAGAAGGTGGAGAGCTTCATGCTCACGGATGATAATCCGGAGGTATGTGAGTGTTGCGAGAAATTGTCGTGAAACAGAGGACGTAAGGCATATTTTATAGTATGATGTAGTGAGGTTTATTCGGCTTAATAATCGTGCTGGGGTGAGAGAGATGTCGGATTTGACACAATTGAATCAACAAACAAATATAAGTAGCAATAACCCGTTGCGACGGGATGTGCGTTTCTTAGGTAATATTCTTGGTGAGGTGCTCGTACATCAGGGGGGCAATGGACTTCTGGAGATGGTGGAGAAAATCCGCGAGATGAGTAAATCGCTTAGAGTGAATAAGGATGCACAGCTGTTTGACGAATTCCACACAACGATTAAATCACTTGATCCGGTTATTCGCCATCAGGTGATTCGGGCATTCGCGATTTACTTCCAGCTTGTGAATATCGCGGAGCAGAACCATCGGATAAGACGCAAGCGTGATTATGAGCGTACGACAGGTGAATCCATTCAGCCAGGCTCTATTGAGAGCTCTGTCCTTAATTTGAAGTATAAGAACATTCCTGTCGAAGAAGTAAGAGAGATGCTTGACGATATATCGTTAGAGCTCGTTATGACAGCTCATCCAACGGAGGCTACACGTCGTGCGGTGTTAGATATTCATAAGCGCATTGCATACGAAGTCATGGAATTGGACAACCCAACGTTAACACATCGAGAGAGATTACAGCTAAGAGATAAGCTGCTCAATGAGGTCATGATCCTCTGGCAGACCGATGAGCTGCGCGATCGTAAGCCCACCGTTATCGATGAAGTGCGTAATGGTATGTATTATTTTGACGAAACGCTGTTCGAGGTGCTGCCTGAAGTATACGCAGAGCTGGAACGATGCTTGGATAAGTATTACCCGAATGAGGAATGGCATGTGCCTACTTACTTGAAATTTGGTTCATGGATTGGTGGAGACCGGGATGGGAATCCATCTGTAACCTCTGATGTGACCTGGGAGACACTCGTTCTTCAACGTCAGTTAGTACTGATGAAGTATACAGAAGCACTGCGCGAGCTTATGTCTCTTCTAAGCTTTAGCAAGAACATCGTCCATATCGGGGAGGAATTATTCGAATCCATCCAAGCAGACCGCGAGTTTATCACACTTAAGTCGGAATCAGCTTGGCGGAATGAGAAGGAGCCTTACCGTATTAAATTATCCTATATGCTAGAGAAGATTAATAACACAGGCGCATTAACGTCTAAGAATAGCAATATTCAGTATAATTCGCCAGAGGAATTCATTGCTGATTTGAAGGTCATTGATCGTAGCTTGCGAGGACATTATGCCGAATATGCTTCGAACACCTATGTGAGGAAGCTGATCCGTCAAGCGGAGCTATTCGGATTCCACTTAGCCCAGCTGGATATTCGTCAGCATAGTCAGGAGCATGAGAATGCGATGACAGAAATCCTCTCATTAGCGGGTATTACAGAGGATTATCGTGCACTAAGTGAAGCGGATAAGATGGAAATTCTATATAAACAACTCACGGACCCGCGACCACTGACGTCTCCGCATACTCATTACTCCGACTCCACCAAGGAATGCCTGGAGGTTTATCGTACGGTACTGCGCTGCCAGCACGAATTCGGTCGGAATTGCATAAACAGTTATCTGATTAGTATGACACAGGGTGCATCGGATCTGCTGGAGGTTATGGTATTCGCCAAGGAAGCAGGACTGTTCGTTAAGGATGCAGAGGGTACCTTCAGATCCACGATTCAATCCGTGCCGTTATTCGAGACTATCGATGATCTGCACGAGGCACCACAGATTATGCGAACGATTCTAGCATTGCCGGTATATCGGAATAGTCTAATTTCCTCGCATAACAGCCTGCAAGAAATCATGTTAGGCTATTCTGATAGTAATAAGGATGGCGGTATGCTAACAGCCAACTGGGAGCTGCGGGTGGCGCTTGATCAGATCACACAAGCGGCCAATGAAGCTGGTGTAAGACTGAAGTTCTTCCATGGCCGTGGCGGTGCGTTGGGCCGTGGCGGTATGCCGCTGAATCGTAGCATTCTGGCACAGCCTCCGCATACATTAGGCGGGGGTATCAAGATTACCGAGCAAGGTGAGGTGTTATCCTCGCGTTATTCGATGCGTGGTATCGCCTATCGCAGCTTGGAACAAGCAACCTCAGCATTGATTACTGCTGAGAAGAATGCCAAGTATCCAAAGAATGAACAATATGAGCAGAAGTGGGACAATATATTCAGAGAGATATCTGTGCACGCACAGACCAAATATCAGGATCTGGTGTTCCGGGACCCCGACTTTCTGGAGTTCTTCAAGGAATCTACGCCGTTACCAGAAATCGGTGAGCTGAATATTGGCTCACGACCATCTAAGCGTAAGGGAAGCGATAAGTTTGAAGATCTTCGAGCCATTCCTTGGGTGTTCGCTTGGACGCAAAGCCGTTATCTGTTCCCCGCATGGTATGCTGCAGGGTCTGGGCTACAATCGTTCTACCAAGATAATGAAGAGAATCTGAACATATTGAAGACGATGTATCAGAAGTGGCCTTTCTTCACTTCTATGATTGACAGCCTGCAGATGGCATTGGCTAAGGCAGATCTGATCATTGCTAGTGAGTACGCCGATATGAACCCGAATAAGACGATATCGGAGCGTATTTACGGCTGCATCAATAATGAATTTAATTTAACAGTATCGTTACTGCTCAAGATTACTGGACAGCAGGAAATTCTAGACAATGTCCCTGTCATTCAGGAATCGATTCGATTGCGTAATCCATATGTGGATCCGCTCAGCTATATGCAGGTGCAGCTTCTGATGGAATTGCGTGAGCTGCGAGAGCAGGATGGGGACGATACAGACTTGTTGCGAGAGGTTCTATTGACGATCAATGGAATCGCTGCGGGACTTAGGAATACGGGCTGATGGCCTGAAGATTTACGATGGATGGGCGCTCTGGAGGTATCAGCTTGAATATGATGGAAGCACGGCTAGTGGCCTTAGCCAGGGACGGTGAGCGTGAAGCGTTCGCCGAGCTGGTAAATATATATAAAGGCAAGTTGTTCCATCTTGCCTATCGTATGCTGGGCAATCGTCAGGAAGCTGAGGATGTGGTCCAGGATACGTTCATGCGGATGTATGAGCATCTGGATCGTTATGATGCAACTCATAAATTCTCAACCTGGATTTATCGAATCGCTACCAATCTGTGCATTGATCGCCTTCGTCGGAAGAAGGCGGCCTACTCTCTGGACGCTGATGTGTCGGAGGGGGATGGATTAGACGGTTATTCTGTTCTGCAATCTAAGGATGCTTCACCGGAGCAGGAATTCATATTAAGTGAACGGCAGCAGACCGTACGACGGGTAATGGATGCACTCCCGGTGAAATATAAATCAGCCATGGCGCTCAAATATTATCAGGACCTATCCCTTCAAGAGATTAGCGATATTCTCCATATCCCGGTCTCTACCGTTAAGACGCGGATTCATCGTGGACGAGACTACCTGCGTAGACGGCTTGAGAAAGAGAAGGAATGGTTAACCTAGATACCCATATGAAATGGATTCAAGAGAATAAAATTACTCGCATTTATGAAACAATATTTGATCTCATACGTAGAGTACTAAATCTCAAGCTGTGAAAGGAGTCTGTCGGTCATGAATTGCAAACAAGCAAGCCCTTTGATTCACGATTACTTGGATGCCGCATTAGAGGGTTCACATCTGACCGAACTGAAGCAACATCTCCTTGATTGTCCGGCATGTCGCGAGGTTCTAGATGGCTTGGAGCAAGCTGAAGCATGTATGCGTGTTATGCCCCAGCCGATCGTTAGCGATGGTCTTACTGAACGGATTATGTTCGCCTTACCTAGACGGAGTAAAGCTACACAATTTAGACGTTGGCTCAAGCGTCACCCGGCAATATCTGTTGCTGCAGTGTTCGTTATGGTGATGATGAGCAGCTTCCTTTCCCTGTGGGATAGTGAGCATGATCTTATGGTTCAAGGTCATGATTTAGAGGATGTCATTATCCAAGGAGATACGGTAATTATCCCCGAAGGTCGAACGGTAGATGGCGATCTCTTGATAGAGAATGGCAAACTGCAGGTTTTCGGTAACATTCAAGGTAACCTGGTTGTGGTGGATGGAAGCATCTTCACAGCATCTACGGCGAGTATTGCCGGACAGGTCACCAGTGTGAATGAGACGATCGATCATTTCTGGTTCAAGGTCAAGGAATTTATGTCGGGGTTTTTAAGATGAATGAAGGTTAACCGCTCAGAAGCGTTTCCTAGTTTTTTTGGGGGGGGCGCTTTTTTCTTGGGTGTGAAAGTTACTATAGGACAAGCATTTATGATATGATTATATGTAAGGATGTATCAGAACAGATCCATAGGTAGAAGAGATATAATATGGGTTTTGGGGGAAGTGTAAGTGGAGTTTCTATCAAAAATCAGTTTCACTGATATTATAGATATTTCTATCGTTAGTTATGTCATCTACAAGATGATTCTGCTCGTACGAGGAACGCGAGCAGTTCAATTGTTGAAGGGCATATTCGTGGTTCTATTAACCTGGGGTCTCAGCACGTTATTCAATCTATACACGCTGCAATGGTTAATGAATCAGATGTTCACCTTTGGTGTACTTGCGATCATTATTATATTCCAGCCAGAGCTGCGCCGAGCGTTGGAGCAATTGGGTCGAGGGAAATTATTCATGCGTTCGTCTGCTGAAGAAGACGGAGATTTCAGCTTGCGGATTAGTGAGGTTATTAAGGCTGTTAATTATTTATCCCGTCGGAAGATTGGTGCATTGATCGTATTCGAAAGAGAGACGGGACTGAACGATTATGTGGAATCGGGCATTCAGATTGGCTCTCAGATCAGCTCCGAAATCCTAACGAATATATTCATTCCGAATACACCGCTTCATGATGGTGCGGTGATGATCCGCAAGAATACGCTGCTGGCTGCTGGCTGTTACTTACCACTATCGGAGAACCCTTTTATCAGCAAGGAATTGGGTACTCGACACCGTGCCGCGATTGGCATGAGTGAGGTTTCTGATGCGGTCTGTGTAGCCGTTTCTGAAGAAACTGGACAGGTTTCCTTGGCCATTCATGGCCAAATTGTGCGTGACATCAAGGAAGAATCCCTGATCTCCAAGCTATTCGATGAGCTCCGTCCTGAGAAGAGTAAGGTCAAAGAAAGAACGTCCTTCTGGAAATGGAGGGCGAAGAACAATGGATAAGTGGTTAAGAAATCCCAACGTCGTCCGGATTATTGCGCTAACATTAGGGATTCTGCTCTGGGTTGTAGTCCATCTTGATGAGCAGCAGAGCAAGCCTGCGCCGCTAGTTAGTGATACGAATACGAGCAATGAAATCGAGGATGTAAGTATAGAGACGATAGGTCTGGATGAAACCAAGTTTCTCTTAGTATCGATTGAACCAACGAATGTACGTGTAAGAGTTCGTGGCAGCTCTTCAGCGATCAAGAAGATTAACCTAGAGACCTCCAAGGTGCGATTGGATTTATCAACCGTAAAGTCTGGAGACCAGGCAATCAAATTATCACATGTGGGATTCCCTTCTGGGCTTAATGTTGAGATCATACCTACTAGTGTTATTGTTAGAATCGAAGCGAAATTGAAGAAGGAAATGCCAGTTGAGCCTGATGTGAAGGGTAGTCCTAAACAGGGTTATGTGGCAGGTACGCCGATTATCCAACCGAACCGCGTAATCGTCACGATACCAGAGAGTAAGAAGGAGTTTGTGCAGACGATTAGAGGGGAAATCGATATATCGAATGCTGCCACAACCGTCAGTAAACTGATCAAGCTTACTGCATATGATAAGAATGGTGCGAAGGTTGATGTGGAGATTGTGCCTTCCGTTGTTAATATAGAGGTGCCGATTACCGAGCCTTCCAAGGTGATGACACTGCAGGTGCAATTAATAGGTACTCCAGCTGATGGCTTCAGTCTCGTCAAGACAGAGCAGAATCCACAGGAAGTCACGGTTTACGGGAAGCAAGCTCTACTCGATCAATTGGAGTTTTATGACGGATCGCAGATTGATGTGACAGGACTGAGCGCTGACACAACCATTACATTAGACATTCCGTTGCATACGGATGTGTCTCGGGTAGAGCCGAGCCAGGTGGAAGTAAAGCTCACGATTGTGCCGTCAGAACGAAAAACCTTCGAACAGATGCAGGTGGAAATTACCGGATTAGGCGCGCAGAATAAGGCAGAGTTTATAGATCCACCGGGTGGAAAGCTGGATGTAATGGTAGAAGGAGCTCCAGCGGTGGTGTCGGGGATGAAGGCAGAGGATATTGATGCAATGATTGATATAACGAACCTGCCTGTTGGGAAGCACGAGGTTCCTATTGTTTATAGCTTCCCGTCTTTTGTAAAGATTGTCCCAGGGGCTAAAGAAACGGTTACGGTGGAAATTAAGGAAGCTGGGGTAGAGAACGTTCAGTAAGGATCGGCTAAAGCATTCAGAGGAGAGACATAGAGGGATATGGGAAAATATTTTGGCACTGACGGCGTACGTGGTGTTGCTAACACCAACTTGACAGCAGAGCTTGCCTTTCGAAT
Organism: Paenibacillaceae bacterium; assembly: GCA_040904605.1. Lineage (GTDB taxonomy): Bacteria > Bacillota > Bacilli > Paenibacillales > UBA4045 > UBA4045. The sequence continues at coordinate 10,501 of JBBDTA010000141.1, read as the reverse complement.
AGGTCGATGTGGTGGGTATGTATTAACAGGAGATGTGAAGAAGCCAACGATTTGTATTGGTTTAGATACACGAATATCAGGTCCAATGCTCGAAGCAGCATTGATTGCAGGTTTATTATCGATTGGTGCCAATGTCGTTCGTCTGGGTGTCGTAACGACTCCAGCGGTTGCGTACTTGACCCGTATGCTCGGTATGGATGCAGGTGTTATGATATCGGCTTCCCATAATCCTGTAGAGGATAATGGTATTAAATTCTTCGGACGCGATGGCTTTAAGCTATCAGATGAAACCGAGCTGCAGATTGAAGAACGGATGGATGCGGCTGGAGATGATCTGCCAAGACCCATTGGCGGGGGGATTGGTACCGTTAGGGATGATCTTAGAGCAGCACACCTCTATGTGGATTTCTTAAAATCAACAATGAATGTTTCTTTAGCAGGGATGCGAATTGTATTGGACTGCGCCCATGGTGCGGCGTATGAATTAGCGCCTGAAGCGTTCCGTGAGCTCGGTGCTGAGGTCATTACGATTGCAGCTGAGCCGAATGGACTGAATATTAATGAGCTGTGTGGTTCGACACATCCAGAATGCCTGAAGGCAGTAGTGTTGGCTGAGAATGCGGATATAGGCCTGTCCTTCGATGGAGACGCCGATCGACTCATAGCTATCGACGAGCTTGGCGAGGAAGTGGACGGAGATTACATTCTGTTCATTCTTGGAGATGCATTGAAGCAAGCTGGACGACTGAATAAATCGACGATCGTTACTACGGTTATGAGTAACATCGGTCTATATAAAGCGCTGGAAGAGAATGGGATACAGTCCGTGAAGACAGCTGTTGGCGACCGCTATGTGATGGAGGAGATGCGTGCTGGCGGCTACAATCTAGGCGGCGAGCAGTCGGGGCATGTGATTTTCCTAGATCATAATACAACAGGTGATGGCATCTTATCGGCAATTCAATTGGCTGGAACCGTGAAGAGCTCCGGCAAGAGCTTGAGTGAGCTGAAGAGCATGATGCTGAAATTTCCTCAGGTGCTACTGAATGTTAGAGTGGCGGATAAGAGTAAGCTGAATAGTAACATCGCGTTAAAGGCATCGATCGACCGTGTAGAAGCAGCGTTAGGTAGTAATGGTCGGGTACTCGTACGCCCTTCTGGTACGGAGTCGCTCATTCGTGTGATGGTCGAAGGTCCGGATAAAGCCGAGATCGAACGTTATGCAGAGGACATTGCGGAAGTGGTTAGAGCGGAATTGGTGTAATGGAATGAACATTGAAGGGTCGCGAGGCTCTTTTTTTAGTGTATAGGAAAGTATAAGGGTGTATCCGAAATTGAGATGAGAAGTACCGCAATCGAATAGTCCGACATAGGCGGTCTGTATCGAGGAGGATACATAGGATTAGTACGGATTGGCGCAACTAAATTGATGTGATTAACTTGAAGCAGTCCATTAGTTCAGATTAGCGCAATTAAACCCAGATATGAATAGACCACCAAATCTAAACCCCTGTTTAGTTGTGCAAAATGAAATTAAATTGGACATTCAATTCAATGGGTATGATTTAGTTTCACGAACTAAACCTAAATCATACGATTTTGAGATAATAACTACTTATTTTTTTCGATTTATAATTGTATCCCCTGGACTCAGAAGACTGAAGAGGTACTCAGTGAGAAAAGTTGTTGTGTCGGAGTTGGTAGCCAGAGAGATATAGGTAGAAACGATTCCTCTGCTGTTACGTACATAGTAGAAAATCGAATCGATTGCTGGATTCAGGATCGGTGGGCCGCATGAATATTACGCAGTATGCTAGCACCATGAAGCGGAAAATCAATGAAGCTCTGATGAATCGTCAGCTGAGACCGTTGAGGCGGTGCTCGGGGATATTCTCAATCAGCAGGTGAATCAACTAAGTGATGAACAGCTGAGAGATGCTTCTCTTCAGCTGATCGGGCGTGCCAGAGCAGGGTCCTCTCCCGACAGTTTACTGATTGAAGCATTCGCCATTGCGAGTGAAGCGGCATGGCGGGTGCTCGGTATGCGGCCATATGATGTCCAGATGATTGCTGGAATGGCTCTGCATCACGGCAAGTTAATCGAGATGCAGACGGGTGAGGGGAAGACACTGGCTGCTGTGCTGCCAGCTTACCTAAACGCTATGCCGGGGAAAGGTATGCATATTCTAACGTTTAACGATTACCTTGCTAAGAGAGATGCGGAATGGATGGGCCCTGTCTACGAATTTCTGGGACTCACCGTAGGTGCAGTGCAGGAGGGAATGAATACAGCAGAGCGGCGACGAGCTTATGCGGCGGATATTACTTATGTTACGGCCAAAGAAGCGGGTTTTGATTATCTGAAGGATTCGTTATGTGAAGAAGTCGAGGATTTGGTTCATAGACCGTTCCAGCTGGTCGTTGTTGATGAGGCGGACTCCATTCTGATCGATGAGGCGAGAATACCTCTGGTTATTGCGGGGGAGCGGTTGGAATCGAAGGTAGATATGGAAGCGACCACGCGACTTGTCAAGAGCTTGATCCGAGAAGTCGATTATGATATGGACGAGAATCAACGGAATGTGTATCTCACAGAATGCGGTATGGATAAGGCGGAAGCGGCATTAAGATGCGGTCCTCTGTATAACGATAGGAATGCTTCTATTCTGACCAGATTGAATTGCGCGTTGCATGCCGAAGCATTGCTCAAGCGAGATATAGATTACATCGTACGGGATGGGAAAGTCGAGCTGATCGATGAATTCACCGGTCGTGTCGCAGATAATCGACATTGGCCAGATGGCATACAAGCTGCCGTTGAAGAGAAGGAAGGCTTATCGCGGCAGGTCAGCGGAAGAATACTCGGGACCATCACTCTGCAACACTACTTGAGCTATTACCCGCGCATATGTGGGATGACCGCGACGGCTCGAACATCTGCGACAGAACTCAGAGATACGTATAACCTCGCTGTCATTACGATTCCGCCGAACCGCACTTGCCGCAGGGTGGATGATGCACATATTGTTTTTACACATAAGGAAGCAAAGCAGCAAGCATTAATTGAAGAGATCCGACACGTTCATCTTACAGGTAGGCCGATTCTAATAGGGACTGCAAGTGTAGAGGAATCGGACCTACTAGCTGCTGACCTCTTACAGGTCGGTATACCGTGCCATGTTCTGAACGCCAAGAACGATGAGATGGAGGCTGACATCATCGCTAGAGCAGGCAGCTTAAGTGCGGTTACCGTCTCGACCAATATGGCCGGTCGTGGTGTGGACATCGCGCTCGGAGCGGGGAATAAAGCGGAAGCGGACAAGGTGGCCGAGCTCGGTGGCTTATATGTGATCGGAACAAATTTGCACGAGTGTGTACGGATTGATAATCAATTGCGAGGTCGGGCAGGTAGACAGGGAGACCCCGGATCGTCGAAATTCTGGGTTAGCCTGGAGGACGACCTGATGGTTCGTTACGGCATTGAGAAGGTGATTCCTTCCTATCTTCAACTGGCTCAACAAGAGGCTCCGCTGATAGACGATAAGTATCAGAAGGCGCTTGCCCATATCCAGCGTGTCATTGACGGACAGAATGTGGATATTCGTCATACGCTTACGAAGTATGCGGATCTTGTGGAGCAGCAGCGAAGAATTCTCTATCGGAAACGACGGGATATTCTGATAGATAAGAGGTCTTATGATGTGTTGTTAACAAGAGATCCGCAGCTTTATCAACGTTTAGTTGAGCAAATAGGTGAAGAAAGATTATCGTCGATTGAGCGGCGGATTGCATTGTTCCAGATCGATCAGTGCTGGGCGGATTATCTAGAGCATGTGGCTTATATTAGAGAAGGGATCCATCTGGAGAGTATTAGTAACAGGGATCCACTGCATTCCTTTCACAATCAGATTATTGATGCCTATGAGCATATTCTTAAGACCATTGAGGATAAGATTGTAAGTGCATTCCGCAGGGTCGATGTGACGAAGGAGAATCTGAATTTGGAGCAGGAGGGGCTGAAGCGGCCTTCCTCGACATGGACGTATATGATTAATGATCAGCTGTTTAAGAAGAGGTTTTCGATGTTCTAGGAGTTATAGTTGTTGTACGGGTGATTTGTATCGATTGAATGAAGTGTACCAGTTGCGTTATATGAGAAAAATGAATATGATGAGATTATCTTTTTACTCAGGAATGGAAGGGTAGGGTCGAGGTTAGGGTTAGCAAGCGCCAGAACTTGAAGTGTGGTTGTGCAATGAGCATAGCGAGCGGGATCCAGTACATATGGATAATGTGTCGCAGCACAAGTGTCATGACAAGTTGACGAGGTGGAGGTGTTCGGGTTATTCGGCGGGGGCCTCCCGGTAAGATCATCCTTACCGTGAATCAGAGTGCAAAACGACTAGGTGACTGGTCCGACAAGACTCTGCTGGGATGTTTGTTTTTGTATGCAAATTTATGGATTTATATATTAGAATTTTTCAGGAGGTTACCCTATATGTGTGGAATAGTTGGATATGTCGGGAAGCGGGATTCCCAGCCTATATTATTAGAAGGACTTAAGAAATTAGAATATCGTGGGTATGACTCTGCGGGGATTGCAGTGTTTACGAATAATGGGTTGGAGGTTAAGAAGTCGAAGGGTCGTATCGCGATCTTGGAGTCTCAGCTGGATGAAATTCCTCTGCGGGGAACGATTGGTATTGGACATACTCGTTGGGCTACACATGGTCGGCCGTCCGACATTAATTCGCATCCGCATACGGATAATTCATTGAAAATCTCCGTTGTGCACAATGGGATTATCGAGAATTTTCGCCAGTTAAGAGAGGAATTGCAGGCTCAAGGTAATGTGTTCGTGTCGGAGACAGACACCGAGGTCATCTCTCATCTGATCGGATCTTTATATGAGGGGGATATCGTTAAGGCGGTTCAACAAGCGGTCAAGAGAATGCGTGGTGCCTACGCGATTGCGGTGTTATGTGAGGATGAGTCGGAGAAGCTGGTTGCGGTAAGGCTTGCTAGTCCGCTGATTATTGGCTTGGGAGATGGAGAGAACTTCATTGGTTCAGATATCCCGGCTATTCTGGAGCATACGCGTGATGTGTTCATCCTGAACGATGGGGAGATGGCGGTGCTGACGCGCGAGGGTGTGGATCTGATGACACTCGAGGGCAATCCCATTCGTCGTGAATCGTTCTATGTAGATTGGGATATTACGACTGCTGAGAAGGCAGGGTTTGACCATTTTATGCTGAAGGAAATTTATGAGCAGCCGAAGGCGTACCAGGATACGATGGGCAGTCGCATTGATGTGAGTGGGGAGCGGGTGGTGCTGCCGGAATTGCAGAAGCTGACTGATGATGTAATTCGTGGGATTCGCAACATTCATATCGTGGCGTGTGGAACGGCTTCCTATGCAGGGATGGTTGGAAAACAAATCATTGAACGATTGGCGCGAATTCCTGTGGAGTGGGATGTTGCTTCGGAGTATCGTTATCGCTCACCGATCATAACGGAGCAGACGTTAGTGATTGTCGTCAGCCAATCCGGTGAAACTGCGGATACATTAGCCGCATTGCGTGAAGCTGGGCGCTCAGGCGCGAAGGTGCTGGCGATCACGAATGTCGTGGGTAGCTCGGTTGCTCGTGAAGCCGATGATGTGATTGTGACCTGGGCAGGACCCGAGATTGCTGTTGCCTCAACGAAGGCGTATTCTTCGCAGCTGATCGCTTTTTACCTATTAGGATTGTATATAGCTCAGGTGTTGGAAACTCAGGATGCGGTTTATGTGCGCGAGGTTATCGCAGCAATGAAGCAGCTGCCAGCGCAAGTGGATCATATTCTGTTGCAGTCTGAGAAGCTTAAAGTGATTGCTGAATCGATATCGGGGCACGATAACCTCTTCTTCATCGGACGGGGATTGGATTATGCCGTGTCGCTCGAAGGCTCCTTGAAGCTGAAGGAAATTTCATACATCCACTCCGAGGCATATCCTGCCGGTGAGCTGAAGCATGGAACATTGGCGTTGATCGCGGAAGGCGTTCCGGTTATTGCGTTAGCTACACAGGATGAGCTATTCGAGAAGATGGTTAGCAACATTATTGAGGTTATGTCCCGTGGCGCTTATGTGCTAGGTTTAGCTAATGAGGGCGATGATGAGCTAGGGAAGTCGGTGGATGAGGTGTTCCATATTCCGCGGACTTTGCCATTGCTAACTCCGGCGTTGTCGGTTGTTCCGCTGCAGCTGTTGGCTTACTACGCTTCGCTGGCGAGAGGTAACGATGTTGATAAGCCGAGGAATTTGGCTAAGAGTGTTACTGTGGAGTAGGGGAGTTAACCTTGCAACCAGATTTGAATGCGTTAAATATAGCTCGTAACTGATAAATAAACATTGTAACTGGTAAAAAGAGAATGTTACTGACAAATAAAGCTTGTAACCCAAAGTTATATTCACACCCAGAGAAGTCCCGATGGTTCCATTGGGACTTCTCTATTATTAGGAGGACTTATCATGACTTCATCAATAGGAGATCGTATTAGAATACTCCGAAAGTCGAATAAATTAAATCAAATTCAATTTGCAAATCTTATTGGAGTTTCTCAAGGAACCTTAAGTGAGCTAGAGCAAGATAAGTATAAGCCTTCACTGGATACTATTATTGCAATCAAAAAGAAATTTGGTTCAAATATTAACTGGTTAATATTTGGAGAAGAAAATGAAACTGATATTAGTTTATTTAATATTACTCTTAAGGGGCAAGAACTCAAACTCCTTTCAGTATTCCGAGGCTTGACTCAAAACGATAAGGATGAAATCCTTGAGTTTATGAACTTAAAAAGTTCGCGTTATTAGTACAAATAAACTATTCTTAAAGTTTATGTTCTTAGAATTGTTTACTTTTTGAACAAACATGGTCTACACTTGATATAGAACTATATGAGTAACATAATGATCACCTAAGCGTACATAACTATCCGTGGTATAGATATTTATAATAATCAGCACAAAATTTTCAAAATTATGGTAATTTATTCTGGTGAAATACTGTAAAGTCCTTCATTAGATGGAATACTTGTAGATAGGTGATGCTGTGTGATACTTGAAGACTATGACGAAAATGAGCATAGTAAAGAGGGATATGCATATTTTGGACTGGCGGTCTATTATGTGCAAGTTTTAGAGCATCAACTGGTAAATATGATAGTTTTGTTAAGAAAGACTCAGGGAAAGATACTGAAAGAAAATGATCTGGACGTTTTATATGCCAGGAAATTTTCGAATACAATGGGGCAATTGATTAACGAAATTAAACAACTCTTCGATTTACATTCAGATGAGATGGATGAATTAAAGGAAATTTTGAAGGTTAGAAATTTTATTGTGCATGACTATTTTAAAGAGAGAATTGCTCTTACGGTAACTCGTACTGGAAGAAATGAGATTATTAACGAATTCCAAGTATTTGTAGATCGCATTAAAAGATTAGATAAAAAATTGGAGAAGTATTCAAATGATCTACATGTGATTTTAGGTATTTCACAGGCAGACATTGATATTGAAATAAGTAGGTTAAAAAAAGAGGAACGAATGAGGATCAGTGAAAGTAAATTTCATAAAGGTGAGTATTTCATCTAACATCATTTTCATACATCAGGACATTCGCCCCTCGGTCCATGGATAAATTTGAGGAAAAGAATTGCTTAAATATAATAGCCTACCTTTAGAAAAGGTCTATACAAGAGAAACATTACGGGTTACGAGAATTATCACTAATGGAGTGTGGGTTATAATATGTGGCTAACACCAATCAACCTTAAAAGTCTTGATGAGTTCGGACCATTATATGGAAAGTCGTTGATTCTATGTCAGAAATTCGAAGGAACATGTAAGGATATTATCAAGATGTTAAACATCGTGTATTCTCTTGATAAAAAGAAACAAGAATTTTTGAGTTCAGAATACTTATCTTATGTAGATAAATTAGACAAGATGTTGCTGGGTAATTCATTATTGAGTTTGCAAGAAAAAAAGGGATTTTTCAAAACTAAAGAGGATGAATTAGTAAAGTTACAAAGGGGTAGGGAATCAAGAAACTGGATTGTGCATAGATCGGCAGATGATCTGCTAATGCAAGCTTTGACTCATAAAAAACCAATACAATTCAAAAAAAACTATTATGAGAAATTCAAAGCCCATGTCGAACACATTAGTAAAGCAGATTACTTGGTATCAAAATGGAGTTATTCTTTTTATGAGAAAGAGGATTCAAGCTATATTGGTGAGGATAATTACGTTAGAAATTTTATGAATTGGATTTTTATTGAAGAAGAGTTCTATATAGTGGAATAGCTTACATAACATTAATTTCACATAACGAACTAATGGCCTTGGTTGTCTGATGTATAATCAATGAAGGATCTCAGACAATATATGACCCAGTCATAAGATCTGAATTCATCCAAACTAAAGAGGTGACAAGATGGCGACTTGTTTTGTAATTCAACCATTTGATGGTGGTGCATTTGATAAGAGATATGAAGATATATTGGTTCCGGCTATATCTGAAGCTGGATTAGACCCATATAGAGTTGATAGAGATCCTAATGTAGGCATTCCAATTGAAGATATACAGAATGGAATTAAAAATGCAGATGTAGTATTAGCTGAAATTTCCTTAGATAACCCAAATGTATGGTTTGAACTCGGGTATGCTATTGCGAGTCGAAAAGAAGTAGTATTAATTTGTTCAGACCAACGTAATTCAAAGTTTCCATTTGACATACAACATAGAAAAATAATTACGTATACAACTTCGTCTCCCCGGGATTTTGATTACTTAAAATCTCAAATCACAGAACGGATTATTTCGATTAATCAAAAACAAATAAAAATGGGATTAATTTCAACCCAATCTCCTATTGCTTTAACAGAAGGATTATCACAGCATGAGATGACTCTGTTAGTTTCTATTACTCAAAATATTGATGGTCCCAACGATACAGTAAGTACATATACAATTAGACAGGATATGAGCAAAGCAGGATTTGCTCCAATTGCTGTGACGTTAGGATTAGATGCATTATCTAATAAAGGGTTCATACAATTTTCTGAACAAGAAGATTATCAGGGGGAAAATTATAAGGCATACAATGTAACAAAAGAAGGAATGAGTTGGCTTCATAATAATATTGATAAGTTAATCCTACAACAAAAGTATATGGATCAAAACAAATCCAAGGATCCATTTGCTGATGATGAACTACCATTTTGATTAATAGAAGAAGCGGACAACAGCAGAGAATCAGGATGATCGCGTATTGCATCAGTCCTATGGATCGATTATGAATATTTCGTTTCGGTTGAGCTGCCAAGTTGATTTCTAAATATGGAATTTTGAGCGTGGAGGCTTTCAAATATTAATCGAAGCTGCAGCTAAAAGACTATCAAGGGTACTTATAAAGCATTTAATGTTTAGAGGTTACTTGCTTTTCTTTCAGCAATGCAAATTTCAACCTTAATTGGCACCCCCACTATTTCTTGATACCTATTGGGACGTGCCAATTAAGATTTGTTAGATCAGTGAACACCAATATTTTGTAAAATGAGATGAGGTTTTCATTAGGGATTCGGTTGAATTGTTTTGTGAAATTATCTAGCCTGCGTAAATATTCTATTGCAATTGGATTGCCCTTTTCAGTCAACTCTAAAAATACGTTGTAAATATCTTGGGCTAATTCTCGTATATAGTGTCCTTCATCCAAATCTGAAAACACTTGATTGACTCCGAACTTTGCGTAATCCATTCTGTCAACTGTTCATCTAAAGGGGGGTCTGAAATGAATTTAATATCTGAACAGCCTAACCCTACCGATCCAGGCTGATCATACACCCATTTTTTGTGACCGGAAAGCTTCTCAGCTTTTACAAAAGTTGTATTAATTACAAGTGATTTGTTTTGAATGTGTGCATACAAATCATTATATGTATGAAAAACAGGGCTAGCATACACGATAAGAGCTTTGTTTCTTACTCGTTTCGCTACTTTTTCTAATGCAACCTGTTGATGTGCAGTTATATGAAATCGATAATAGGCTCCAGTTATTCCGTAATAATGATATTCTGTTCACCGCCACATTCTATGTCGGCTTTATTGTAGACTTTCGTCACTTGGGGTGACGGCACAAAAACATACATATTACCGACAATAGCCTAATCTCTTCTGTACAATGACGGAAATATGGGCTATTTTTATGTTAAAAAGGAAGATGCTCCCGACCTTTGGCGAGGGATCCCGGGAGCATCAATAACACACATGATCAAAATACTATCTTTTGGTCGTTCTTGCAAGGCTTATTTGCGCCTTTATAGATCTGAGGGGCCAAATATGAAGCTCTGCTGTGACGATTGCGGTCTCTTACTACATAAACATGGTCGCTACTATCGATGGGTCACGACCACACACGAAATGATCCTTATTCCTATCTACAGATGGCTCTG
>JBBDTA010000140.1:0-19441 GCA_040904605.1 Paenibacillaceae bacterium | reverse complement strand
ATGGGAAAAAGCATTTAATTTAGCAAATGGTTTAAAACAGGAACGAAAAGGCTTGATGACGCAAATCATGGAGGCTACAGGTCTGGAGAAAGGAGGAATTTACCGCCATTTTAGAACGAAGGATGAAATCGCATATGCTTCTTTCGACTATTATGCGAGCATGATAAACACCCGTTTGCTAGAAGAAGTTGTGAAGAAGGAAAACGCGGTGAGTAAACTTATTACAGTCATAAAGACGTTTCAGGAGATCATAACTTCCCCGAATTTTACAGGCGGTTGTCCGATCTTGAACACAACGGTTGAAACCGATGATAAGGACCCTGTCTTTTGCGGAAAAGTACAGGATGTAGTAAATTCATGGCAGCAATTGATTACAGAAACGGTCAACAACGGGATTAAATCGGGACAAATTCAACCGACAGTTGATCCTGATGCCTTGTTCTCGGTCATTATATCCACTATGGAAGGTTCCGTCATGTTGAGCAAACTGTATAATGATCCGAAATATATCAACTATTCCGTTAATCATTTGATTAACTATTTGGAAGGCAGCATCAGGCAATAATTTTTTTAGACTAAAAAGAGACCGTTCGGTTTTAAATAAAATAGATCAGAAAACTCGCTCTGATGGGCATGGAACATATTTTTTCGAACTTCCTTTTTCCGTGCTTGTACATATTAGTCTGATATAATGGTTTCGCTAACCCTGTGGAAGCTTTCCACAATTATATGCTAAAGAAATAGCGGAACCTGTTTTCTATCTATCAGGTTCCGCTGATTTGCATTACCGCTAAACGATTAAAAAAAGAACGGGAATCCTAATCCAAAAGGGAAAGCAAACAGAGCCGCTATCAACGCAAGCGAAATCGCTGCTACCGCTGCTCCCCCGCCAAAACCGAAAAACGGGGAAAACGCAGATGTTTTTACTTTGTTTTTAAGTTTAGTCCGGATTTGGGTTTTTGCCCGTGTTGCGTTCGTTGATACAGTTCCAGGGCCCTGAGCGCCTCCGCTGAAAAACAGTTTGCCATCCCGGCAATCAGAAATTGTGCCAAATAAATAGGTTCCATCGTGCAATACAGCACAGACCTGTTTACCGATGTATGGGCGAATCGCATCTGCAGATATGGGGCTGATCGGTTGCAAAGGTTCCACCTCTCTCAATATGATGTTGAAGCGTTAATCTTGCTTCATACCAATGTATGGCAGGGGAAATCCGTTGGATTGGATGGTTGCACATCTAATGATGAATTTGAACTGTCACGTACGACATAACCATCTAACGCAATTGAAGGGATCATCATTACAGATAAGCGTTTGAAAGGAATAATGGAAAACGAAGAGCCTACCGATCGTTCAGAAGGGGAGATTGCAGGGTGCCGCGATGTCTTGAATACGATTCACGCTTCGTATGAAGCTATCCCTCTAACGAGTAATCTCATTCTCCAAAAGCAAGGAGAGTTATTACGAAACATTAAAAAAATCATCAATGGGATGCCGTGATGATGCTAATAAAATCATATCAACGGGCAAAGGGAGAAGTGCAATGTGGAGAAAACTTTAATACACAATTAGGGGCCTGACGAAAATCCGGATTTGAAAAATTGTTCTTTCCTTATTGGAATCAGAAAAAAACGTCGGCCAGCTGGTGGATGAACTGGGCATGAAGCAGTCGCAAATCTCGAATCAACTGGCATGTTTCGGTGTCCATATCGTGGCGGAAAATGCCGGTGATGTGATTTATGCGGGAACATTATCGGTGAAATTCGGTTTAACGGTGGAAGATTTGCGCGAAACTCTGGCTCCATACTTAACGATGGCGGAAGGTCTGAAGTTGGCCGCGCTTACCTTTGAAAAGGATGTTAGCAAGCTATCTTGTTGCGCCGGGTAACATTCATTTGAGAGCTGAGTCATATATCCTATGATTCAGTTTTTTTATTTACTTTGGTAAGTAATCTATCTTGGCTCAATTGCAAATCAAAATCAAAAAAGGACATAAACCCGCGCGAATCAATGTAAGCTACTTCACAGAACTATTTCCTTGCCTTCTGGTATAGTCAAGATCTAGGGAACAGAAAGAAGGGAAACATCAATGATGGATATCAAGCTCCTCTCGTTGAATGCCGCTATTGAGGCAGCAAGAGCTGGCGAGCATGGACTTGGTTTTGGAGTTGTAGCCGCTGAGGTCCGAAAGCTGGCGAACAGTAGCGGTTCATCATCCAAGGAAGTGGAGACATTGATCAACACGGTTACCAAAGAAATTGAATCGCGTGCATATCTCAGAAGGATTGAATGCCGCACTTCATATAAAGAAGGAGTATTCCAGTCATCAATAACCTAATAAGCGATGCTCTTATGATCATTAGCAGTTTTATCGTTATCATCCTCTTGACATATGCTGGAATGCGGTTTTCATCGTTGTGGAGCTTGTCTCGCTATTACATTTCTCCGCCTCTAGCTGGTGGAATACTTGGCATCATTGTGTTGGTCACGTTAATGGCTGTAACTGGGGTAGATTGGAAGCCCGAGCCTATCGTTGGTCGATTATTCGTGACTTGCTTCTTATTTTTTATCGGTGTGAAAATGGGTAGCATCTATACGTACAAGTATATAAGAATTTTGGAAGTTTTTTTCTTATTAACAACAGGATTTCTAGTATTGCTCGAGCTTCTAACTTGGTTATTACTTCGGGAACAGACAAACCTGTTGGCCATAGTGGGAGCAATGAGCTTTGCTTGGAATGACGAGTGGTTAATGTATATGCAGGGCATTCATCCTGATGTGTCGATCATTTTCTATACTTCAATGTTGCTCGTCTTTCTGTTCACTCCACTTATGCTCCGACTGATGTCTAAGCCTGATATACCGCAAAATCGACGGATCACATCGATAGGAATACCATGGATATGGCGCTTGAGCGGATTCGTATTGGCTTCTGTGATTTCGGTTCTGGCATATATGATCAAACAGTATGGTTTGGAGCAAATTCCGTTCTTATTTGATTTAGTGATTTCGTTGGCGGATGGTCATGGATAAGTTGCGGTATTTATCAAGAATCAGTTTATTTGAAACGTTGCCCAAAGAAGATTTGTTGGAAATTGATCGAATGACTCCCATGACTCATTTTAACGCTTTGCCAAAGGGAACCATGGTGCAAACACCTGATACTTACAGAGGAATCGATTCATTTTCTTTGGGTACCAATGGCATTTATATAGAAACGATGGGGGAAACACTCATTTGTTCTGTTCTAAAAGAGCATTTTGAGAGTTTTCTGAGTAAACGTCCTCAACTGGCGATGAAATTCTTGAAGGAATTAAGCGACCAGTTGAAAAATTGACTTGGCCTTGTCCCATCAGGAAGTGGCGAACATGATCGGTTCGACTCGCGAGTCGGTAACCGTGTTCTTGAACGGACTGGTGAAAGATGGCGTTATTATGACCGGCCGGAAATCCATTATGGTTCATGTCGAAAAAGCGAGAGAGTGTCTTAAGCGAGGAAGGAATCTTCGTAGCTGATCAAATCTCAGCGATACAGACAAGGGCTTTCTCAGCTAAATTCTGTAATGTATCTTACAGAAAAAGAATTGAATATACGATAAAATGAGGATATGTTAGTCAAATTACGATAGGAGAAGAGTAGTGGAAAAAATCTCATCCGAAGATCAATATCAAAAACAAATCGCAGAGAGTCAGACTACAATTATGAAATTTTACACTACATGGTGTCCAGATTGTAAAAATCTCGACCGCTTTATCGGGGACATCGTTTCGGAGCATCCAGACAAGGTATGGCTGGAAATTGATGCCGAGAAGTATCAACATATTGCCGAGGAAAATGAGGTCAGAGGCATTCCAAGTCTGCTGATATTCAAGAACGGCCAAAAGGTAGGCCATTTGCACAGCAAGTTTGCCAAAACATCGGATCAGGTCAGGGAGTTTCTAAAATTGGTATGATAAACAAGTTTTTAAAAGGTCAGAATTAATAGATTTTGGATGTGACCGATGGGTTAGTTCGGATTTGTCGAACTAAATCAATCGATTAGACGATAGACCACTATTTAGTTCAGATTAGTTGAATTAATTGACGGGTTCGAGAGAGTGGAGTGCAGAAACCGTCTATTAGTTTTACAGAATGAATCTAAATGGGATATAGGGGTGAGTAAGCGTAATTTAGGATAGCAAATCGAACCTAAATATAGCTTCACTACCGAACTGATGATATCATTTACTTGTTAAGCTGAATAACTAATAGGCTCCATATTGAAAGCTGAGGAACCTGTAAGACCATTACATTCCCTCGTTCACCGCTCTCGATCGAGTACGGTAGGTGCTGTGGCCGCCCCATATGCTGATCTGGAGATGCATAATAGACAGTAGCAACCTCCTGATCGATCTGCATGCTTACCGTCAGCGGACCGATGACAGGAGATGTTTCTTTCCCCTCATTCCACTTATCATTCGATATTCCCATCAGATTAATGAAGTTTATCGTGCGAAACTCACTGTTCTCCTTCATGGTGACCCATACCTTATCCGGCTCACCGTAGGTGCTATAGTCAAATCCCTCAAATATATATTCCAGATTATCTCCATCCGTATGGGTCATACTTACATCCTGATAAGTATCATCGTAGAAGTGATTGGCATACCGAATCATGAAATCATAATAATTGCGGATTTCTCGCATGAAGCTGTTACTAATCTGTGAATAGTCAACATAATATCCTTGTGTGAGTACACCGTTCTTCTCTCCATGTAACAGATGGTAGCCTCCGCCAGACACGATAACGGCTGTAAGTAACAGCGCAGAGGTTTCTGCCATATGCGTCCGTTCTACGGGCTGCTCACGGAACGGGCTTAGGTAAGCTGCCAGAATAACGGGCTTGCCGGGTCCCCAATTCTTCGCCCATCGAATCAACTCTCTTAGGTGATGATAGCGCTCATAGGGCTTCCAAACTTCAATATAGATGGCATCCTGATCGGCTGGGGCTGTAGCATCAACGGGCCAATTTCCGACATTGTTGAAAATCAGGCTAATCTCATCCTTAGCAGATGATAGCGCTGTTCGGGTGTTGTTAATAAGCTTTGGAAAATGTTCTTTGAGGCGTATATACTCACTGTTGGCATCCAATCGGGAAAATCCTGCTTTCGGGAATCCATATGTATCCATATGAATACCGTCGAAATCCAGCTGAACAATGGCACGACGATATTGATCGATGATGTGTTGATGCCAGGGTGATTGTTCTTCGATGTTCATAATACGGAATATCCCGATAAAGTCAACGACATTACCAGCACTATTGTATAAGGCCCAGTCTGGATGCTGCTCATAAAATTCTCTACTGGCTGCATATACCGCACCATAAGCCATGGCTTTCATACCGAACAGGTGACAGGCGGTGATCTTCTCCCTAACAGCGTCTAGTCTTACTGTACGACCCATTAGATCCGTAAATTCGTCAGCTGGCGGAAGAAGCTCATCATGCCTATACATCCAGTCATAGAACTGGATCAGGTTCAGATGAAGCTTGTTCAGGGATTCCAGATCCTTACGATCATCGATATCATCTTTATAAAAGTCACTAAGAAAGCCATAACGCATCGATCTGCGCCAATCCGATACAACATCTAGTGAACTGGAAAATTCTTGAATACTATGGTCACCGGTATACAATTTTACATCTACGCCTAATCCGTCGAATATCGCTTCACGTGCGGGGAAGATGACCAATCTATGTTCTTTGACTTCAGCGGACAGTTCAAGATGAGCTCCACTAGCTGCAATAACTTGATCCCCGAATACAAGCTTTGCTTCATATCGTAAGCCATCGATGGGCAGGAGTGATGTATTCTCGAGTTCGATAATGATGCTGATCTCTTCACCGGATATAAATTGTGCCTTTGTTGGATATACATCTATAATTTGTGCTTGCATGTGAGCTTCATCCTTTCAATGCGCCGGTAGTTATGCCTTTAATAAAATATCTTTGGAATATGAGGAATGCGATTACAGCAGGTCCGAGTCCGATCACAGCCGCAGCAGCCATCAGATTCCACTGAGCACCATACTTCTGGAAGAACATCGACACCGCGAGCGGGACCGTCTGCATCTCTTGGCTCTGCAGGAAGAATACGGCTTGACCGTAATTGTTCCAGATCCCCAGCCCCGTCAGGATAATGACCGCGGAGGTGACGGGCTTCATGAAATGGAAGGTTACTCTCCAGAAGGCAGAGAAGTACGTACAGCCATCAATAATTGCGGATTCCTCAATTTCCTTGGGGAGAGTGCGAATAAAGCTGGTGTACAGGAATACAGCAAAGGGTAGTGATGTTGATGCAGTCAGCAGCACCATCGCCCAGTGTGTATTGATTCCGCCAATGGTCTTCATTAAGGTATAGAGTGGAACCGTAATAATGATAGCGGGAATCATCATACAGACCAGGAAGGTATAGAAGATAATCTTGTTCATTCGGTTGGAGAACCTAGCAATCGCATAGCCTGCTGAACTGGAGAGCAAGACGATGATCAGAACAGCTCCGGTGGTGATGATGAATGAATTGATAATGGCACGGCCGATTCTCGCCGATTCCCAAGCGTCGGAGAAATTGATAAAGCGAAAATCAGGCAGCGGTGAGAAACCCTCGAAGAACGTAAGGGAAGGTGATTTCAATGATAGGAATAACAAGACATAGAAAGGAATTAATGAGACAAGGCTGATCAACGTTACGACTGTATACCAGGAAGCTTTCTTCATATCCAATACCATCCTCACATCTCAATCTCATGCTTGCGAGTCAGCTTTAGGAAGAGCAGAACCGGCACGATAATCATCACGAACAGGACAAGTGCTACTGCCGTTGAATAACCGGTAAAGCTGCCATAGAGCATTCGCAGAATATATATACTTAACGATTCCGTGCTATAACCCGGTCCGCCTTCTGTCAGAGCAATAATCACCTCGAATACAGATAGAGAACCGATAATATTCGTCACTACATTAATCTGAATGGAAGGGTAGAGCAGTGGGAGCGTTATATACCTTAGCGTGGTAATATAACCAGCCCCATCAATTCGACTAGCTTCATAAATTTCCTGAGGAATAGATTGCAAGCCTGCCAAGTAAATAATCATGGTCATGCCGACGAATTGCCATACGTTGACCAGTATGATAATTTTCAGTGCTGTTGAGCTGTCACCCAACCAATTGCCATCCATCGCTTGGAGATGAAGCAACTCGAACACATGGTAGAGAAACCCGCGCTGAGGCTGGAGGATAAAGTACCATATATAACCCATAATCAGAGGACTGATGACTGCAGGTAAATAGACAATAGCACGAACGATGGCTTTACCTCGGTAAGGACGATCTAGCAACAATGCATACATTAAGCCAAGAATATTCAGCAGCGGGGCGCTTCCTAAAGCGAAGAATACTGTATTGTATACATCTGTCTTGGCTCGGTCATCTTGGAAGAAGTCAATAAAGTTCTGAAATCCGATGAAGCTTGGGGCTGTCACACCATTGGAATCCGTCAGACTGATACCAATGCCCTGGATCAGGGGATATATAAAGAACAGCCCAAATAACAGAATCGCAGGTATGGCCATGATTCGATGCAGATTGGTATTCAATTTCTGTAATAAGATCATAAGGCTCTCTCCTCAATAAGGGCTGCAGACTGATCGATTCGGATAAGTCTACAGCCCTTTATGATGTATCCTTTATCTAGATGAATATGAACAGTAAAGTTTTATTTGTTCGTCGCGTTCCAGGCCTTATCCCATGTTTCACGATAAGCCTTGGCGAAGTCTATGGACTCCTTATACTTGCCGACTAATAATTCTTGGACCATACGTCCCGCATCGTCACCGGAGAACCCCGACGGCACATCACTGAAAGCAATGTTCACACCGGTGCCGAGCGCTGCTGTAACCTGATCCTTCAGAGGACCCCAATCGGCTGTAACATCTGTGAAGGCAGGAGCAGTCTTAGTAAATTCGCTGTAAGCCTTCAAATTCTCTACGGTGAACAAGAATTCTAGGAATTTCTTAGCTTCCTCCGGATACTTCGAATCGGAAGTGATGGCGTATCGAGAGTCGTCAGCTGAGATAATCGTTGGTTTCGTACCTTCTACGATTGGAGGGAATGGGCTGAAGCCAATATCATTAGCCATGTCTGGATTCAAGGTCAATAGATCGCCAAGCACCCAAATCCCTTGGCTGATGATCGCTGCTTTGCCTGTAGCGAATGCCTCCTTCTGATTATCGTAGGTAGCAGTAACTGCGTCTTTGTTGAACAAACCAGCGGATTGAAGCTCTAATATTCGCTTGGCGAAAGTATCCATGCTGCCACCTGGAGCGTCGAATTTCAACTTGTCGCTCTCATTGTTAATCAGTGCCTTGCGAGAATCGTACACGCCATATTCTTGTTTAATGACACCGTGGGCCATGAATTCAATCAGATGATTGAGCGTCCATGCTTCCTTGCCAGCTAAGAACATCGGCACTACATCAGGCTTTTGTGCTTTAATGGCATCCAGGTTAGCTCGGAAATCAGCCCAAGTCAGTGCTTCCTTCAGCCCAAGCTCGGCGAATATTTTCTTATTATAGAAAATACCTGCTGTGGTTACGTTCGTCGCTACTCTGAATTGTTTGCCAGTCTTAATATCTGTGGATAACTCCTTAATGGATGGGAGCATTCGGCTCCAGAAGGCCTCATTCGAAAGGTCAAGATATTTGCCTTGATCAATATAATCTTGCTCAGATACGGTTGTAATATCTGGAACGTCACCGGAGGCGAATTTGACCTTGATGACATTGCTCGCTTCCTTCTGATATTCCTGCTCCACAATAATTCCTGGATTCTGTTCGTTGAATTTGGCAATCAGATCATTCATGAAGTCTACAGTTTCTATCTTTCCTGTGAAAAACTTCAGCTTTACAGGATCCTTGCTCGGTTCTGGTTTTGGCTCTGCCTCTGTTTTCGCTGGTGCTTCATTCGTTGCTCCGGTGCTGTTCGTTGCGTTATTGTCTGAATTATTCCCACAACCAACAGCTAGTCCTACGATGAATACGAAGCAGAGAAGCAATGTTACCCCTTTTTTGACCACTTGTTGTTCCTCCTTAAAGTTTTGTATAGAAGCATAATAAACTTTGTTTGTCGACATCTCTATCGTACTGGAGTTGGCCTGAAGCTGAAATACCGCTTTTCTATGATTTTGGTGCGGGTTTTTACACTTCCATGAATTGCACTGTTCCTTGAACGGGCGCTCTGCTATATTGGGGTTGAGAGGCGGGGGTCTATATAAAAATTCGTGCATTCGTTGAATGGAGCATCAAGCTGAAGCTGCTGATCATGACAGCGGGATTAATTCTCTGCTCTGTCTTTCTTGTATCGGCTTTATCCTATATGCAATATACTCGTGATTTCAGTAATCAATCGTCCGACCGGATCGATCAGATCATCGAGCAGGTTTCAATTAATATCGACACTTATCTGGATGATTTGTTTCGCTTGTCTTTATCGCCATATCGGAATGATGCGGTGATGAAAGCACTTGACCGTTCTGAACAGGATTCGGAAATCCGCCAACTGGAGAAACGATGGATGATAGAACAATTTCTCGATGATATGATGATTATTCCCCGGAAGGACATATGGGGTGTCATGATCCTGACCGATGATATCTACTATAGTGGAAGAATAAATCCAGGCTCGCTGGGCATAGACGATTACCGTCAATATGATTGGTTTCAGGCTGCATTGAAGACTCAAGATCAAATCTACGTCCCTACTGATCGACAAGCTGGCTCTGGCTTACGTGATGTACAGCTGTTCTCGATTGTTAAGCAAATTCGCAGCACCCAGAATACCCAAGACATTCTTGGTGTGATCAAGGTCGATGCGAATTATAAGGGTATTGAAGATATTGCAAACAGAGTAGACATGGGAATCGATGGTGGATTATATATTCTCGACGAGAGTGATCGAGTGATCTACTCCTCAACCAAGAATCATAAGCAGCATCAGGTAGCATTGGAGCAGTTAACCAGTCCATCAGCAGGTAGATTAACTGTACAGACCGAACAGAGTGAGTATCTGGTTAATCGTGCAGATTTACCTCGTTTCGGTTGGACTATTGTAGCTATCCATTCCTTAAAGGAATTGAACAAGGATGCTTCGCATACGCGTGATATTGCGTTTCTCATGGCGATTATCTGCTCCTTTCTGGCTATAGGTGTTCTTTATTTCTTCGTGAAGAAAGTGATGAATCCTCTTCTGGCCATTGTTAAGCTGATGAAGGATGTGGAGCGAGGGAATTTGAATGTCCGTTTTCCCCATCAACGTTCCGATGAAATTGGTTATCTGGGCACATCCTTTAATGCATTGGTGATTAAGATCAGCGATATGCTGAATACGAATACCTTGTTAGTGAAGGAAGTATATGAAGCGCAGCTGCTGCAGAAGGAAGCACAAATTCGGACCTTGTTCAATCAGATTCGGCCACACTTTATATTCAATACGCTTAATATGATTAGCTTATCCATGCAATCTGGAAAGCAGGATCGTGCGATTGATCATATCGAGAAGCTGAGTAGTATTCTACGAAGCATGTCCGATTGGGATCGAGAAATTCCGCTGCGGCGTGAGATGGAATTGTTGAATGCGTATTTAGGCATACAGAGCAGCCGATACGAAGGGAGATTGGAATATAAGATCAACATTGACTCTGAACTACGGGCTTGTCTGATTCCTGCATTGCTGTTGCAGCCTGTTGTAGAGAATGCGGTTATTCATGGCTGTGAAACCAAACGCGGCCTTACAACCATTCTAATACAGGGTCAAATCGTGAAGCAGTCTATGACATTCCAGATCATGGATGATGGTCAAGGCATGGATGCACATACATTGAAGCAGTTGCAGGATAAATTAGAGCAGTCTGCTTCTGAGGAGCAGAGTATGATCCATGCACACGAAGATGACCATATCTCCCATACAAGCAGCGGTACAGGAATCGGTTTAGTTAATGTCCATCGCAGAATCCAGTTGAGGTATGGGAAGCCATATGGTGTCGAAGTGGATAGTCAACAAGGTGTGGGTACTCGAGTGACTATCACCTTACCCTATGAAACCAAGCAGGAGGGATGAATCATGTACAGAGTAATGGTGATCGACGATGAACCATTGACTAGAACCTATCTGAAGGCACAGATTCCTTTGTTAGATCCGCGATTGGTCGTTGAGGCGGAGGCTATGGATGGACAAGAGGCTTTGGAGATTTTACAATTGCAGCCCCTAGACTCCTTTGACTTGATAATTACGGACATTAAGATGCCGATCATGGATGGATTGGAGCTGTGTCGTGAAGTTTCCACTCAATTTCCAAGGGTGAAGATGGTTATTCTATCAGGACATGACGAATTCTCCATGGCCCAACAAGCGATTCATTATGGTGTGAATGAGTACCTGTTGAAGCCAATCGTCCGTGATGAACTGAGAGATTGCTTACAACGCATGGTCATGTTTCTCGATAAGGAAAGACAGGCCGAGCATGCTCATGCTGCTATGCTGCATCTATCTGTGGATACGAAGAAGCAAGTCATTCGTAATTTCTTCCGTGCTGCAGCCATGGATAACAGTGCAGAGGTTAAAGCCTTATATCCGTTATTGTACCGAATGAAGGTTAGTCTTATAGAATCTGAGGGTGCCATTATGGTCTTGGCGTTGGATGAAGACTTGATGCTGCAAAAGTCGGTATCTCTCGCTGATCTATCCCTGTTCAAATATATTCTTTATCAGGTAGCAACTGAAATCATAGAGATGGATAACATGGGATGCGTATCGTTCGACGAAGAAGAGTATTCGATCATTCTGATCACAGGTGAGGATGAGGAAGAAATCCTCCATAGATGTCGTGTACTGCATGAGCAAGTGAATCATGTGATGTTCAAGAACACAGGAATCTCTGTAACTGGTGCAGTAGGAAGCTGTGTCTATGATGCACTACAATTGCATACCTCTTACCAAAAAGCGACCCAAATGCTCCCCTGTCGGCTTGTTGGCGGCGGCGGTTCTATGTATGAATGGAATGAACGATCCATGATGCTTAAGCAGATCCAAGGGATAGACGATGTGCTGACTTCCGTTCTTTCCGGGGTACTGGAGAATAACGAAATCATCTATACACTAGGTATTAAGAATCTTCTAGACGCAATGGGATTGAATGAATACGCTCAGCTCAGCATTGTTTCGTTCGGTTATCGCTTGATCACTCGTCTGGCCGATGGGCTTGGTGATGGTTCGAAGAAAGCCTTTGAAGCAGCACTTATCATGCTGCGTGACTTTCGGAATAACGAAGGATGTGATGATCAAGAGAGTAGAGAACGAATCATAGAGCTATATATAGCGATTGTCCATATGTTCGCGCAACACGAAGCGGGGGGAGAGGATGAGAATACCATCGTCAGCCAGGTGAAAACTTATATTTATGATCACTATGCAGAGCCACTCAGCTTGGGATTAATTGCGGAGCAAATCGGCATTTCCGTAAGCTACTTAAGCAATATATTTCATAAGAGTGTTAATGAAACCTATATTAAATTTTTGACAAGGGTCAGAATGGAACAAGCAGCAAAGCTACTTAAATCCAGTAAAGAGGAGAAAATCTACGATGTGTCTGAGAAAGTCGGGTACGTCAGTGTTAAGCATTTTTCCCATGTATTTAAACATTTTTTTGGAATGCCGCCCGGTGAATATCAGGAGAGGCACCGTAAGGTGGAACGGCCCTAACTGTAGACGAACTAAGACTTTACGAATTGAGTCTACAAACTAACCTCACCAGTCTGACCGTCCTCTAGAATGTGATATTCATGGATCTTGCCGTCAGCTATATAATAAACCTTAACATCCTTTACTACATTGTCCTGAGTCCAACCTACGAATAATTGAGCAGAGAGCTTGCCTGTGAGGTAGCCTGAACGATCATAGTGGGCGACTGCTTCTATTCCTGCTTCAGGAATAACCACATAACCTTCCTCGGTGACCCAATCGAATCGCCATACTTCATTGCCATCGACCGCATGTTGTACGCTAGTATAAGACCGACCGAATAGCTTCTTTACCTCAGCTTTGTTCATCCCCAGCTCAAGCTTCTTCTTGACATAGGAAAGCTCATTCCCTTTTACGATGGTATTGAACGAACTGCAGCCGGCGATCTGGGTTCCGAGAATAAGTATGCAGATTGCCCATAACATAATTCTGTTCATATATTGCGTCACCCATCCTTTACAATCACTATGATTCCGAAATGTATAGCCCTCCTCATCAAACGTTATACCTCGTGGTATTGTTGCAACAACTAACACTTAGGCCTTAGGGAGCTCCAGGCAAGTATACATCGAACTGAAGCTCGTCCTTGTTAAGATCAAACTTCTGGACATGAATATTTATTTCGCTATCAGAGCTCATAGTCGTGGTAGCTAAGTATACTTTTCTCTGAACAGGCTGTAATATGATCCATTCTGGGAATGTATAGCTACGGTTAATGTATTCTAATACGACACTTGCTGGTAAGCTTAATGCACCTACTTGGAAGTATTGCTGCTCTAGTACAAGATCGCCATTCGATTGTAGAATGGGGTCGAAGCCTACACTAACAGGTACTTTAAGTCCAAATATGCGCACATCCCCATGGAATTGCAGATCAGTATTTAAGGTTACTGAGAAAGACAACCCTTTGGTTTGAACATGCTTATGCAAATATGTGTTGATGGCCTTCTCAAGCTCATCTCTCTGAGTTGTCACTTGGAAGCGCGCGGTCTTCTCATTATTGTCCGGATCACTAATGATAATATGCCCAGTAGAAGGGTAGAGGAAGATCAACCACGCAGCAAGTGTGAATATAGTAATAATGACGAAAAATAGCGTGGTGAATACAGTCCGTACTGTAAGTGACATATGAGATCTCCTAAAAGTTTATAATGGTTGCGTGAGCTATATATTATACTAGCATGCAACGGCAGAGGAGAGAATAGATCAGCGGAATTTAGTAGGAACTGACAACACTTAGCGGAACGTCAGTAACTTATTATTTGCTTATACAAGCTTTTGAGGGGTTAAAGGGAACGACGATTCTTTATTTGTGATTTCACCGTTATATACAGGCTAATTCTATCAAATAAGGGATCCTCGTTCCGTTGAAAGCACAAATCAGGTGATTTTTTCACATTAGCGGATCCACGTTCCGTCAAGAGCAGACTTCTCTGATACTATCTACGGAAAGTACGGTATCGACTCTCCAGACGTTGGGCCGCTGCATTCCAGCTAAACATCTGTACAACACGCTTACGTCCATTGATTGCTAACCGCCTAGCTAATGCGCGACTCGTCAATATATGGTTAATGGCGTGGGCGAAAGCTGAGGGATTAGTATAATTGGAGACAAGTAAACCATTGTGATTATGTTGTATCATCTCTGGAATACCACCGCGTCTTGAAGCGACGACAGGAATTCCCGATGCCATCGCTTCAGAATTGACGAGTGGAACTCCTTCGCGGTACTTCGTAGGACATACGAATATGTCGGCAAGCTGATAGATGTGATGAATACGTGCAGGTGGGATATAGCCGGTGAAGGTAAGGCGGATGTGCAGCTTTTGGGCGAGATGTTTTATTTTTCGAATATAGGGTGAATTGTGTTTCTTTCCAGGCCAGGATGCTCCAGCGACAATGAGTCGCAAGGGTTTTCTGGTTTTTGGTATTCTGGCCATAGCTTTCACGAGCGTGTGCAGCCCTTTCATGGGTACAGTACGTCCCACGAACAGAATATTCGTTGTCCCCGTGACAGACCATGCACGTCGCAGACGCGCTCGGTCTAACGGATTACGCGGACGAAACAGGTGTATATCAACGCCTTGATGTGATGTGAAGAATTTATGTTTGTAAGTAGGAAAGCGCCGTTTCATTGTAGAGGTTACAAATCGCCCAACGGTTGTTACACCATTCACTAAGCGGAGTACTTGATTACCGCGATGTCTGGACAGTCGGGACATGAACGTTAAGGAATGCAACGAGAGGATCATTGGAGTTCTGGGGAATTGCTTGCGGACAGGTTGAATGAAGGTGGGGCGATTCTCCACTTGAATGATATCGAATGCTTGCGAATGTGTTGCTCGCATAGCCTGACTAATATATCGTGCTTTGTTCTTAGCAGAGATACGAATATGACGTATTCTTCCTCCGCTTGCAAGTCCTGTTCGAGGTAATCTGGGATGTGCTCGACTTATGATGGTGATCTGATGTCCACGCGCAGCTAACCGGCGGAACAGTTGATCAATACAGGTTTCCACAGAGCCGCCTACAATTGCTGGCACAGGTAACTGCTCCGGTGCTATAACAAGAATCCTCAAGATAATGTCCCCTCCTGAATATGATGTGTCCATTCACTATATTCACAGCATCCCAAACATTTCAGGGCTAACCACATATATTATTGGGAAGGAGGAGGGAGCTGGCCATTGACAACGATTGGAATATTGTTAGATCATCGTACGTACCGTAGGCTGCAATCAGGAAGAACGGGTAATGAAAGAGTGAAGCTATATAATAAAGCCGCACGTCGACTAGGATTAAAATTAATGTATATGTCACTAGCTGGTATTCATCTGCAAAGTGGCAAAGCTACAGGATTTTCCCGAAAGGATCATCATTATGCAAAAACTACCCGATTGATACCCAAGGTAATCCATAACCGAACGTTTCCTCAAGGGGGGATAGAACGTCGTCGTCTAAGAAGCCTCAGTCATCGTAGTTATGTGTTCAATTCGCAGAACCGCTATCCCAAATATCGCATTCACCGGTTATTACAACGTGATCCATGGCTTCGTCAGCATCTTCCACCCTCTCAGGCTTACAGTAGACAAAGCCTTCGAAGGATGATGGAAATCTATGATACCATCTATATAAAACCGCAGAGAGGCTCGGTTGGTCGTGGAATCATGCGGATAAGACGGGTTAAAGGTGGGCTATGGTCTATTCGGACTTTAAGAGGCTCCAAAATTTTAAATAAGAAAGCGATTTACCGCAAGGTACAACAGAATGTTGGGGATCAACTATATATGATACAAAAAGGAATCGATCTCGCTACGTACCAAGGTAGACCATATGATATTCGTGTATCTGTGCAGCGAGGTCAGAGAGGGAAATGGCAAATTACTGGGATGGTTGGCAAAGTAGCAAGGAGAGGCAGCCATGTCACGAATGTGGCTAAGGGAGGAACGGTCAAGAGATGTGAGCTGTTATTCCGTCATAGTCGATTACCTGTTCATGCAACACGAGCTAAGGTTGCTGGAGTTTCTCTTCAATTCGCAAACTATATCGGTCGCAGATTGTATCGACTTGCTGATATAGGCTTGGACATCGGCCTTAGCAGGGACGGCAAACCGTATTTCATTGAGATGAATTGTCGCGATCAACGCTACAGCTTTGCTAAAGCTGGATTAAGCGTAGCTTTCTACCGCACCTATGAGACCCCCCTTCGTTACGCTGCTTATTTAGCGCGACGATGATCTATTGGGCAGGGAAAAAGGAGTCCTAAGCTCTTTTCGAGTATTGGACTCCTTTATGCTGAAATCCTAAATTAATGAGATAGCTAACAAGGTATATAACACAAGTGGGAGAATCGTTGAGGAATAATAAGGGTTATACGGCTGTATAACAGGACCGGGATAATAAGGGGATGGATAGAATGAACGCATTCCCATAGGGGCCTGTGATACATCTAAATAGACAAAGTGATCATCAATACCTGCGATTGTACCTTCATACATTTCACCGGCCGTAGTTTGGATACGCACACACTTATGCATGTGATATTTACAAATCTCATGCACTCTCTCACGGCAATGGTGAATGGATTGCAGCATAGCCTGATCAGCTTGATATAGCGGCTGACCGGCAATGGATGGATTCATATTATTTGCACCTCCAGATGAATTCTTGAAGAAGGCTTAGGCCTCCTCTTCATTCATCCTATGCAATCGCCTATATTTGGTTTGGGCGGTTAGCAACAACCGAATAATAACTTGTGGTTGTTCCTTAATGGATATTCATCAGGATGCCTGTCGATATAATGAACAGCAGGGTAGCGGCGATGATTGCAATCACAGAAGCCTTACGTGATCGTATACCTATTGCGCGAAATCCCCCTTTGTAATAAGCAATAGAAAAGCTCATAATAGCGATGAGGGATAGTGCAACAACTACACCAGGCACACGATTAACAAGAATGAAGAGGATGCGGAGAGCGAATAATGTGCCGAAGATAATGACAATTAATTTGAGAAAGTATGCGACGGGGTTCATAGCTACCTCCTATTCGAAAAAACATATTTGTGACTAACGAGAACATTGATTTGCAGTCTATCCTGAAAGCTTATCATAAAAAAGGTAATTACGGAAAAGAGTGTTCTTATACGAAATTAACATCGTAAAGGTGGGACAAATAAGATGACAGAGCATCTACTAGTTAAGAACCAGCATCGACCATGGCCTTTACCGGATAGGCCTTGGAGTATGACTCAGACGTGGAACGAGCTTTTGTTTGCACATTGGCCTGTTTCCCCAGAGCTGCTAAAGTCCTTCCTACCAGAGAAGCTGGAGCTGGATACATACAACAATCAAGCTTGGATTGGGATAGTTCCCTTCTCTATGGACAACATTCGCTTACGAGGGTTACCTAAGATTCCATATACCTCCGCGTTCCATGAACTGAACGTGAGAACCTATGTGAAGTTTGGGAATAAGGGTGGTGTGTACTTATTTAGTCTGGATGCAGCTCATCGCCTTGCTGTTGAGGTGGCGCGGACCTTTTTCCATCTTCCTTATAGGTATGCATCAATTGATATGGAGGAATCGGCAGGTCAGAACATCCATTACCATAATAAGAGGCAAGATCGTCGGGCCAATTCAGCTCAATTTCTTGCGGATTATCGCCCGGTGTCGTCACCGTATTATGCCGAGGATGGGACTCTGGAGCATTGGCTAACCGAGAGATATTGCTTGTACACAACGAATCGGTCCGGCACAATATGCCGAGGAGACATCCATCACGAACCATGGATTTTACAGGATGCTGAAGCAGAAATTACAATCAACACCATGATCACTGCTGCTGGACTCACTCAACCTGCTGGTGAACCGCTTCTTCATTACTCTAAGCGTCTAGAGGTACTCATCTGGGGATTAGTGGATGCCGAACGATAAGGGGGGGCATTCACCTATTGTGAATTTCCTCATACAATGAAGAGCGAATCATTATCAAATCACATTGCCCGCAAGGGCATGGAAATTTAGGAGGACTTACATGAACATGAACTATTACCCGTATGGTGGATATCAACCGAGGAGAAGTGGAAGTGGAGGTGGATGCGAATGCGCTGGTGGACCAAGTGTCCCAGCACCCTACCAAGCTGCCTATCATATGCCGATGAGTTACCAGCCATCAGCAATGCCGATGCCAATTAATCATCCTGCACCGTCTCAGGAAGTGCTAAGACTGCTTGAAGAATCTGTTGCAGGTGAGAAAGAGGATCGAATCTTCTATCAACAGCTTATTGAGCTTGCTCCGACCACGGCTGAGAAAGAGATCATAGCTGGTATTCGAGATGATGAGATATCTCACTTCGCCCAGTTCCGTCTCATCTACCGCGAATTAACAGGGAATGAAATTAGCTCACAATCGGGGCGCACACCAGACGAACAATCCTTATCTTATATTGCCAATCTGCGCAAGGCTCTCTTCGGAGAGATGGCAGCTGTGAAGAGGTACCGAACGATTAGAGCAGAGCTTACCTCGAAGCGTCATAGGGATATGCTCTTCAATATCATTACCGATGAACTAACTCATATGGGTAAGTACAATTATTTAATCACGATTAATAAACGCAGCTAAATATTATGGCAAATCGGACACGGAAAAGTAAAATAGTGATAGAAAATGTACCCGGCGGTAGCCTTCTCAAGCTAGCCGATTTAAGCTGACTTATGCCTTCCTAAGCCTACCTAATTCTGTTACGATCGCTTCCATCTCATTAATGCTGTAATGGTCCTTACTGCTTACCAAATCATAAATATCCTTTATATCCTCATATTGTGAGATGTCGAATGACGCAGGGCGTATTGCAGCAACGGCTGCCATCTTCAGTCTCTTCTTGATATCCTCGATCATAAACTCGACATTCTCTGCTGTAGGTGTTGATAAATGGTTTGTCATTGTTGTTGTTCTCCTAAACGTGATGATCATTTTTAAATGAGTGGGTCTATGCAAGCAGGTACATCATTCTTGACATTACCGACCATAGCTGATACGGGGTAGGCGTTCATCTACACATATGAACCCCCTTATTGAGCGATTTTCCATCGGATGCTACCTCATTACTT
>JBBDTA010000139.1:0-19817 GCA_040904605.1 Paenibacillaceae bacterium | reverse complement strand
CCAGTGTGGCCGTTCACCCTCTCAGGTCGGCTACGCATCGTCGCCTTGGTGAGCCGTTACCTCACCAACTAGCTAATGCGCCGCAGGCCCATCCGTAAGCGACAGATTACTCCGTCTTTCCCAAGAAGAAGATGCCTTCCTCTTGACTATCCGGTCTTAGCTCACGTTTCCGTGAGTTATCCCCGACTTACAGGCAGGTTGCCTACGTGTTACTCACCCGTCCGCCACTCTCAGGCTTCCCGAAGGAAACCCGAGCGTTCGACTTGCATGTATTAGGCATGCCGCCAGCGTTCGTCCTGAGCCAGGATCAAACTCTCCATAAATGAAGCTTGATTCCAAGGTTTGATCCGTGGAGGTCAAACTCTCCATAAATGTCGTTACTTGCCATTGCGCTAGCAATGACATAACGACACGGTGTAGTGCAAACTTGTTTGCACGGGCCGGGATTGTTGATTGCTCATTTCAAAAACTTGCGTTTAATGAAGTCCTTTTCGCTTAATGCGAAGGTGCCTCACTCTATTTTCTTACTCACTCGTTATGCAGTTTTCAAGGAACAATCTTTCGCGCTTTGGGACTTTCTTATCTTACGTTTGCCCCCGAGGCGACTTTTATAATATATCACATTCTACTCTCTCGAATCAAGTGTAAGTTGCTTCCAAAACCAAATCGGAGATTCAACCTTCATCTTCATTGTCTGCCTCATTACCCGTGATGCCACGCAGTCGGAAGCTTGCAGTTTGTGTCGCCCTTCAAAGCGGCAAGGGATAATGTATCATAGACCGACAAGACAAGTCAAGCCAATCCAGCTATAAGATTTTTCCGTTCATTGTTACCGAGGAATATCTCACTTCTAACGCTTCTAAATTCATGCTCTCTCCAACAAGAACCACCGTCTCACGAATTAACCCTCGCATAACAAGCTTCTTAAGAACCAAAGCCATATCAACATTTAGTTGACTCAAGTTTGGATGCTGCATGAGCTCAGTAGGACTATAAGATTCTTCACGGCTTTCTAGCACCTTGGTTAGAACAGAACAACAATCTGGCATTTTGGATATCACATTAAATTCACAGGCAAGTATGACTAACTGCACACGTTGCTCCAGTGTCTCTCCGCTCAATGTTAATTCTTCATATAACTTGTAAATACCAGGATTAATCTTACGAAGCTGACGCCATACAGTCATCTCGGGATGAATACCAGTTTCGATGATAGCAATTCTCGCCCAATGCAGAAGTGCTTCTAATATACTCGTGTATGCATCGAGGGAGTGATTCTCCTTGCTATATTGCTTAGCCTGCAAATAAGTGCGGAGGAACAACGTGAATTCGATAAACAGCTTTTGTTGCCGCATTTCGTCAGGAAATTCTAGCAACCGGTGTCTGACACCTTCTAAATAACCATGACGGTCCAAGCATATTTCACCTTGTAAGATCCACTGAATAATACTATGATTCTCTCCGAATACAATCCATTGCTCTAAACCAGACGAATGAATACGTCGTTCTTGTATCGTTGTATCTTCTTTAATATAATGAGAGATGGGATCAGCATGATCCTCATCATCGGTGATAACTAAGAATAGATAATCAAACCCGTCAATCAACGGTGAGAACGGACTAGCTGTAGATACAACAAGCACACTTGTGACAGACGGGTCATCTGCGTATTGTTCGCGAATAAATAGAGATAATGAATTCATTTCATGACTTCCTCCAGTAAAACCAATATCAAGTTATTAGCTTTTATTTTCTACATGAGAGCTAGAATTCCTGCCAAAGACAATCGATTGTTACTTATGAGAAGAGGAGACTTAAGCATGCGGTTTAAATCAAGCAAGGTGAACGAGTTTCGCTTGTGGGGTCTTATACTTACAATGAGCGGAATGGGCATTATGATTCTAGGGACAGCAGGCATCGTATTCTGGGGACAAAAAGCGCAATGGATGGCTGCGATCTTCCTCATTCTTGGTATGATCACTATGCTGGGAAGCATGGCCATATATTTCTGGGCGGGGGTTTTATCTACAAGTGCGATGGTGATCGAATGTCCGGAATGTGGTAAACAAACTAAAATTCTAGGCAGAACAGACCGCTGTATGTTCTGCAAATCCATACTCACTCTAGACCCATCCTATGCCGCTAAGCCGGCAGACGAACAGGTCAATGAATCATAGGATACATTAAGGCTTCTTCTCTAATGTATCCTTTATCGCTTCCCAGATTTCAGCATTACCGAATACCCTTGCCCAGGAAGCTACTCCTGCAAGATTATATTTCTTAACAATGTCCATCCGTGCTCTCATTGATTTTTCATTCTCGATCCAAATTTTATTCAATACCTTATCTTCCGTATACTCGACGTAATCTTGCCCGGTTGCTTCATCAAACTCCGGGGTTAGCTTCTTCTCCTTAATTAACTTATCAATAACCTCCATGCTTACGGCTTTGGAGGCTATTTTTTGCTTATTATCGATGAATTTCTCTGACCAAATACGGGTATAGTAAGGAACTCCGAGTATTAATTTATTAGCAGGCACCTTATCCTCACGCATGATGTCTACTATACCTGCCTCTGTCCAAGGCAAAGATGCGACGGAGCCCGCGACTGGACTACTCGCCCAATACTCGTCATAGGTCATGACCATCATATAATCTACAGTCTGACCGAGCGCTTCTCGATCAGCGAACAACGACCACATTTCACTACCGCCGCGGATCGCAACATCAATGGAAACAACCAGATTCTGCTCGTGCAAATAGGGTGTAAGCTCGCGAACGAATTGTGTAAGCTTATCCTTATCCTTCAAATAAACATTCTCAAAGTCAATGTTAATGCCTTGAAGATTATACAGCGCTGCGTAGCTGAGTAGCTGACGGATGATATGAAGGCGAGTTTCATAATTGGCTAGTACCTTACTTGTTCGATCTGGATCGGTGTCATTGCTGAATAATGCCCATACCTGATAGCCCTTGCCATGAGCCCAAGTAACGAATGATTTATTAGCCTTATTACTTAGATTTCCATTGTCATCATCGATTGCAAACCATGTTGGACTTATTACGTTTAACCCAGGCATATCAATAAAAGATTTGGTGTCAGGGTTCTTATTATACACGGCTTCCCAAGTCAGATTGATCTTCCCGCCTAATGGTTTCCAAGGGATATTCGTTGTCTGGCTTTCTGGCTCGTAGTGAATAACTTCAACACCACTCAATACCAAGTTCTGTTCTTGTATGAAGCCCTTCCATCCATTCTCAAGCTGAATCTGATACCAATCGGATTGCTCGGATAGAATCATGACGGAGTCACCTTCATTCAGATCAGCAGCAATAGGTGCTTTGATTGAGGCTTCGGTTCTTAGATGAACGACGAGTTCGGATTGATCCACATCAACCTTAACGATTCCCTTCTGGAGAATATCGCCATTCTGCAGCAAGAATACAGCACCCGTCGTTACATCCTCACGAAGCTCAAATTGATAATAAGGCTGTAGGATGTCTATAGGAATATAAATAATTTCCCCGATTTTCTGTACGGGTAATTGTAATGCAAAGGGCTTCTCATTCACCCATACAGTCAGCTGCTCCGTCTGGAATCGAATGACTTTATCGGTAGTCGTAATAATGAAGGATTCTGTTTCCTCCTCATAATATGCATTCGAATCTATATATTGTTGTACAACATCTAAAGGTAGCATTAGCTCCTCACCAGTTCCAGAAGCAGGTGTATCCAATTGATTTCCGTCAAGGAATATCGGTTTAGGATTGCCATCGAAATCCAGCTCAACTCTCTCGGTACTAGGCAGGCTCTCCAACCAATGCTGATAGTAAACCCACGAGCCTGACAATAACAGAGCGAGAACAATAATCAAGATGAACCAAACTAGCCCTCTTCTTCTATGCGTGTTCTTTCTCGGATTTAGTCGGATCTCCACGATTATTCAACCCTTTCATGGCTTGGTGGAAATTAAATAAGAAAGACGTGTTGAACGCTGTCGCATTCAATCACGTCTTATTATACTATATAACGAGCTTTATTCACTTCCAATATTACCCAGTCGTGGTTAGTGAGTCATAATATTGCTACACTGCGGACATAAACCATGGACCTCAAGTCGATGGCCGTGTACGGTAAACCCAGTGGCTCGAACAGCAGCCTCCTCAACATCTTCGATGGGAGGATGCTCGAAATCAGCAATAATACCACACGAATCACAAATCGCATGGTAGTGGTCAGAAAGATCCGCATCATACCTACTAGAAGCATCGCCGAACTTCATTTCCTTAACCAGTCCAGACTCAATGAAAACCTTCAAATTATTATATACCGTTGCGACACTCATGCTAGGAAATCGCTTTTCTATTTCCTTATAAATATCGTCGGCAGTTGGGTGTATTCTGGCATCAATTAAGAAAGATAGAATGGCGTAACGCTGTGGAGTCATTCGTACACCAGTGACTTTTAACTTTTCCATAGCTTGCTCGACGCGAGATGGCATGAAATCTCCATCCTCTCTTGATAAGTTGTGGTGTTATTAATCATTCTCTATTATTGTACGTTGATCAATTTTCTTTTGTCAATGAATGATATCACAATCCCGATTAAGGATTCTTATAAATGCCTATTTCACTATTGGTATCGATGATGATCTCATGTTCACCAGTACCTACACTTCCACTTACTTCATGATCGGATATTCTTAACGGGAAGTCGGATCGAATGTTATTATTCCCTGCTGAGCCCGCAATTTCGAAATTAGCCTGCTCTGGCAAGTAAATTTCAACGTTACCATGCGTTGTATCTAACTCCCAATCTCCGCCCAGTGAAGTACTACGAACTGTTATTCCGCCATTGGTCGTATCGGCCGTTACATCTTCGAGCACATCAGTTAAAGCAATCGAACCATTCGTTGTGTCTGCTTCAACCTTGCCGGAGATCCGGGCTGCTATGATTTTGCCATTCGTCGTGTCTGCGAAAACATCTCCATCCACATCATTAGCAGTAATCGCGCCATTCGTTGTATCCAGCTCGACATTCCCGTTGATGTTCTCTACGATCATGGTACCATTCGTTGTTTGAGCAATAATCTCACCCTGAATGTTTCTCAGAGTAATGCTACCATTAGTAGTATCTACGTTAAAGCTATCTTTAACGTCAACACCAGTAGCTGCCAGCTTGCCGTTCGTCATCTCAATTTCGTAGTCCAATGCTTTTTCCGAAGGAACAGTAATGCTTAGATCCATTCTCGGTTTCTGTTTAATTCCGAATATCCTATATGCTTTACCTTTTGTTTCAATTTCAATGGTACCATCATTATCTTGGAATTCGATACTCGACTCGGCTGCAATTTCATCTGCTTCATCACTCTTAAGTTTGTTAACATACAGGGTTGTTACAATTTGAATATCTTCTACGTCATCAGCTATAATCTCAATCTCACCGTTAGGATTATGAATATACACTTTATCATGCTTATCATTAACAGGGACGACGGTTGTGCCTTTATCATATGATTTACCGCTCTTATCAGAGAAAGCAATATTACCTAAATTAATGGAATGAAGGAAGTTAACATTCGGGAACGAAGTGTAGCCAATTACAGCAATAGATAGAACTACTGATAGAATCAAGCTCCCCACAGCGAAGCCCATCTTCTTGTCTGGATCGCGATAGATGGAGCTAAATAATAAATACTCTATACCCAATAGGATTATGATCACAGGCCACCATCTGATTAACTCACCTGTAAATTCTGTATTCGCGGTTAGATCGATTAGTAATAAGCTTCCGACGACAACTAGTATTAGGGCGGCAGTATATTTCCCCACTTTAATCATTGTTCTCATCCTCTTCTCCACAATGTTTGTCGAGTCTTTGATTTCTACCTTTATCATACACGGTCATCAAAGCAAAACATATGGACTCGAGGATAGATTGTTCTCGGTCTCTAGACGGAGAATCGATTGAATTTGATGGAAAAGCTGCTCATCAATTGGCAACCACTGCACATCCTGCAAAAATTTATCCTCCCAGCTAACCTGCTCGGGATCATGACCCAACGACATGTCTCCACCAATTACTTCGGCAAAGAAGGTAACCCCAGTCATATAACCCTGGGTTACTCCAGGGAGTGCAAGCTCACCGATCCTTCGAACGAGTCGAATATCAAGGTTGGTTTCTTCCTTAAGCTCTCTGATTGCCGCTTGCTCAGGTGTCTCGCCAGCTTCAACTCCCCCGCCTGGCATGCACCAATAAGCTTCCTGTATGGTCAGATCGAAGTGCCGGGCGAGAAGAACTCGGCCTTCTTCGATAATAAGTGCTTGTGCTCGCTTTCTCACATACATAGGATGACTCCTTTCTGAAACACAAGCTGTCTTGTCGTAGCGGATGCAACATCATGATCAATCAATGGCTATTCTACTGCAACATCCGAGATGCCTTCAATATTACGAAGGTCTTCAATAACCGACACCAGAAATTTATTTTTTAAATTCACTGTGATTGTGATGATTATTCGTGGAGATAGCTCCCCACTCGCTTTTTGTTCTTCCACGTTGATTCTTCGGATAGCAATTTTACGTGTTTGCAGCAAACCAGAAATTTCACCAAGACTACCCGGGCGATCCAATGTGTTAATGCGTATCAAATGCACACTCTTGGGCTTTAACCACTTATCTTCTACCTTATTCAATATTAATAGACTGAAGAGAACGATAAAGGTGGTTCCAATCGCCGGATAATAGAAGCCTGCGCCTGAAGCTAGACCTATTCCCGCTACTACCCACAAGGTTGCAGCTGTCGTCAATCCTGTGACCGAGAAGCCGTTGAACAGTATGACCCCTGCGCCTAGAAAACCGATGCCACTTATAACCTGAGCCGCGAGACGAGCAGGATCTAATTGCACATTAGCCTCATTAGCGAAATCGGCAAAACCATACATAGATAATAACATCACTAAAGCTGAGCCCACACAAACCAGAATATTCGTACGAAGCCCTGCCGCCCGACTGCTGGTTTCACGTTCTAGACCGATCAGCCCGCCAAGACCAAGCGCTAATCCCAAGCGTAACAGCATTTCTAATTGCTCAATCTCCCATGGATTATTCATGTTAATTACCTCTCATCCAATGAATTCTATGTAGACGACCAGTGGGTAAGCGAATTGTGTCTTATTGCTATCCAGCCGAATAGGAATCCCCCTACAAAACCGCCCAAATGACCCAAAAAACTAATTTCAGGGATGATTAATGTACTCACCCACCCAATAGCCGTCCAAATCAACACAATTTTCTTAGAATTCGCATCTAAGAAGCCCTGATGGAATAACACGATGTATATGTACAAGCCCAGAATGCCATATGTGAAGCCAGATGCACCAACCCCTGCATGTGTACCAATAAAAGATACGAAGAATGCAGTCGAGAGAATGGTAAATAGGAACAGGAACAACATACGGAACTTACCGATTATAACTTCTAGTGGAGGAGCAATAATAATCAGGAAGAACATATTCATCACGAGATGAGTTAATCCATCATGGAGAAAGGCGTAGGTAATAAATCGCCAATACTCACCATTAATAAACTCACTGGGCAATATACCTCCTTTGATTACAAGTGGAGAAGAACCCCAAATCCCATTCACCAGCCCTATATAGAAGAATACCACCACATTCGAGGCAATGATCAAGGATAATAAGGGATATCTTTGTAGAAATTGTTTAAAGCTTTCTCTCCGATAGAACATCATCATCCACACTCCAATGGTTTGTCTTGAATGTTCAAATTAGAATGGTGTGCCCCGAGGGAACACACCATCATTATACTTCAACTATTAAGCCGATCGGCAATTAATTTATTAACCAGTCCGGGGTTTGCTTTCCCTTTGGTTTCCTTCATGATTTGGCCAACCAAGAAGCCAATTGCCTTATCCTTGCCCGCTCTGAAATCCGCAACGGACTGTGGGTTATTCGCGAGCACCTGATCAACAATCGTCAGGATGGCTCCCTCATCACTGATCTGGACGAGGCCCTGCTCTTCGACAATAGTCTGAGCGGCTTTCCCTGTTTCAATCATGGATTTGAACACCGTCTTAGCGATCTTATTCGATATTGTACCCTTCTCTACCAATCCAATCATCTCACCAAGTCCCTTGCCCGTGATCTTCACATCAGACAGCTCAAGACTGTTCGCATTCAAGTATGCAAGCAGATCACCCATGATCCAATTGGAGGCTGATTTCGCATCAGCTGTAAATTGTAGACTTTCATCGAAGAAATCCGCTAATTGCTTGGAGGCAGTAATGACCTGGGCATCATATTCAGGTAAGCCATATGTGGACACATATCTGATCTTCCTCGCATCAGGAAGCTCTGGAATAGTCGCCCTTATTCGTTCCTTCCATTCATCACTAAGCTCCATTAGAATTAAATCCGGATCGGGGAAATATCGGTAATCATGTGCCTCTTCCTTACTCCGCATTGTGATTGTCTTCCCTTGCGCTTCATCAAATCGGCGAGTCTCTTGTGTAATGACCCCACCATTCTCAACTACACCAGTCTGACGGAAGACCTCATATTCTAGACCCTTCTGTACTCCCTTGAACGAATTCATATTCTTCAGCTCAGTTCGCGTACCCAGCTTGTCTTGACCCATCGGACGAATACTGACATTCGCATCGCAGCGTAGTGAGCCTTCTTCCATCTTGACATCAGAAACCTCGCAATAGAGCATAATCGCCTTCAATTTCTCTAGATAAGCATATGCTTCTTCAGGTGAACGTAAATCTGGTTCAGAGACTATCTCTACAAGCGGAGTACCTACCCGATTGAAATCAACCAGAGAGCCAAATCCTCCGGCAATATGAGTCAGCTTTCCAGCGTCCTCCTCTAGATGAAGTCGAGTAATCCCTATACGCTTCTGTACACCATTCACTTCAATATCAATCCAACCATTCTCACCTATCGGTTTATCAAACTGTGATATCTGATAAGCTTTAGGGGAATCTGGGTAAAAATAATTTTTGCGATCAAATTTACTCTCTGAACCTATTGTGCAATTCAGAGCCATTGCTGCTTTCATTGCAAATTCAAGGGCTTGTTGGTTCAGAACAGGCAATACACCCGGATGTCCAAGGCAGATCGGGCATGTATTCGAATTCGGCGGTGCCCCGAAAGAGGTTGCGCAGCCACAGAAAATTTTCGTCTTCGTATGTAATTCAACGTGCACCTCAAGACCGACGACCGTTTCATATTGGCTAGAGATCGTTGTCATCTAGAATTGCTCCTTCCTACATTATAACTGGGGTACTGATTGGTGATGATTGGTATGTTGTTCGTATGCATGCGCTGCACGCAGTATAGTGGATTCATTGAATGGCTTGGCGATAAGTTGCAAACCTACTGGTAACCCATTTGAGAAGCCGCACGGAATACTTATGGCTGGAATCCCAGCAAGACTTACCGGTATCGTCATAATATCATTCAGGTACATCGTTAGTGGATCATCTACTTGCTCACCAATTCTGAAGGCGGTTGTTGGAGCCGTAGGCCCAACAATCAGATCATAAGACTCGAACACCTTGTCGAAATCCTGCTTGATCAATGTTCTAACTTTCTGTGCTTTCAAATAATACGCATCGTAATAACCAGAGCTCAGAGCATAGGTACCCAGCATGATACGGCGCTTGACCTCAGACCCAAAGCCTTGGCTTCTAGATTTCATATATACATCCGTTAGATTCTCTGTATCCTTAGCGCGCACACCATATCTGACACCATCATAACGAGATAGATTCGATGAGGCTTCGGATGAGGCTAGTAGATAATAAGTTGCTACAGCATATTCAGAATGAGGCAGAGATACTTCCTCCCATGTAGCGCCCAAGGATTCCAGGACTGTGAGTGCCTCAACAATACGTTGCTTCACCTCTGCATCCACACCTGATCCCATATATTCCTTCGGCACTGCGATGCGTAAACCGCGAATATCTCCAGTTAATGCGCTTAGGTAATCTGGGATATCGACAACAGCTGAGGTAGAATCTAGCGGATCATGACCGGCAATCGCTTGAAGCACATATGCCGCATCCTCGACATTCTTCGTCAAGGGGCCGATCTGATCAAGTGAAGAAGCAAAGGCCACAAGCCCGAATCGCGATACAAGACCATAGGTCGGCTTCAATCCAACCACTCCGCAATACGAAGCTGGCTGGCGAATAGATCCTCCAGTGTCCGAGCCAAGCGCGAAGTACACTTCACCTGCTGCGACTGCAGCTGCTGAACCTCCGCTTGAGCCACCTGGAACATAGTCAAGATTCCAGGGATTACGCGTCGGATAATAGCTTGAATTCTCATTAGAGCCGCCCATGGCGAATTCATCCATATTCATCTTCCCAATGGTAACCGCTTGTGCTGATTTAAGCTTCTTCACAACGGTCGCATTATAGACCGGATTATAATTCGATAGAAATTGACTGGCACATGTTGTAAGCAGATCTTCCGTCACAATATTATCCTTGATCCCTATTGGAAGTCCGAACAACAGCCCTCTCTCATTGGGCTGATCTGAACGTGATTGTTCATCCAGAAGTCGGGCATCGGCACGAGCTTGCTCTTCGTTCAACGTGATGAATGCCCTTACCTTAGGTTCTACTTCGTTGATTCTTCGATAAGCTTCATGAACCAGATCGGAAACAGAAAGCTCCTTGTTACTTAGCTTTGTATGTATATCCTGCAATGATTGTTTAAATAATGACACGGGTCCAAACTCCCCTCTGATAATTATTCAAGTACAGCTGGTACCCTGAATTGACCGTCTTCCTCTTCTGGTGCATTCTTCATAACTTGTTCAATCGTCAAGGAAGGTCTTGTTACATCGTCTCTCATTACATTAACAAGCTTCAATACATGGGAAGTTGGTTGGATATGCTCCGTGTCCAATTCATTCAACTTATCTGCATATGATAGAATGGCATTCAATTGTTCAGTGAACTGTTCTTGCTCTTCCGCAGACAGCTCCAATCTTGCCAGCTTGGCCACATGTTCCACATCTTTATGGGTAATTGCCATGAATAAAGCCTCCCTATCCTAAAATCATCCTACCTATTATAGCTTACTTATATAATGAACTCAATTGCTGTGGTTGGTGTAGTTGGTGTAGAAAGCATGCCTAAATGGAAAGAATCGCCTCATTAACGGGGCGATTAATTGAACTATCGTTTTTCATTAGCACATAGCTTATCGATTCCAATATCATCAGAGCGTTTCCTGTCTCACATAGGCTTTTCAGGTTTGGTTTTTTGAATCCAT
Organism: Paenibacillaceae bacterium; assembly: GCA_040904605.1. Classification (GTDB taxonomy): domain Bacteria; phylum Bacillota; class Bacilli; order Paenibacillales; family UBA4045; genus UBA4045. The sequence goes on along the minus strand of JBBDTA010000139.1, from coordinate 8,505 downwards.
CAGAGGTAGGCTGCTTGGGAAAGCATCTTCTCTCCGTCCACTATACTGTTTGAAAGTTCAACTGCCTCGGAACTGCACCAAGGGATTGCTGAAAAGCCTTTAATGAAACTAGAATTTCTTCCGGATCCAAGTTACGGCATATAAAAACAATGTGAGATCGATGATCCCAATCGGGCCAACCTTCCAAGTGCTCAGGAGGATGAATGATATGCTGGACACCGTTTAGAGAAACCGGGCCATCTTCACCAACATCAAGCAGACCTTTCACTCTCAAAATCTTTTCACCGTTAGCGTATAGCAGCATACTTAACCATACACCGAACGCATGCCAATCAATTGGTCGATCAAAGGTAATTGAAATTGATTTGGTATCCTCAATATGTTGCTCCTCAGTCATTCGGTCAATAGCTACAGGACGCCTTCCTGCTTGAATACCAGGGTGATAAGAAAACACATCTAAAGCCAAATCCCCATATACAGATTCGTGAATAAGTACAGTTGGATTTAGTCCGACGATTCGAGCCTTTAAGCTTTTGACCGTTTCCTCATCCGCAATATCTACTTTGGTCAGCACCACTTGATCTGCCGCTGAAATTTGCTTAATTGATTCCGGTTGTTGATCCAAATGGAAATGACCATTTACGGTATCTACTGTTACAACGACTTGGTCGATATAATAATGATGCTGAAGCACGGGATCAGTTAATACTGTAAAAAGAATCGGTGAGGGGTCTGCGAGACCAGTTGTTTCAATTATCACTCTATCTACGTTAACTTCATTTCGTTGTATCCGATCCAAAAGACTTTGCAGACCACTTAAGAGATCCACTCTTCTTGTACAGCAGACGCAACCACCTCCTAGCAGAACCGTACTTTCATCCAATCTCTGAAGAAGGTGGTGATCCAAACCTACTTTTCCGAATTCATTGACGAATATGGCTGTATTTCTCATGACCTCAGATTGCAGTACCTTCGTAAGCAAGGTCGTCTTGCCGCTTCCCAGAAAGCCGGATACAATCGTAACGGGTTTTTTTCTCTGATTGATACTCATGGCATGTCTTCCTTTTGATTTTGTATTATGAATTGCATGAGCGCTGGATCCAGAGGATCTAGTTTCCTCTTTGACAACTTTTCTGCCGCTGGCCATAATTGACCGATGTCCTGAACGACTTCAGTGTTTCCTTTTAAATCCCGCAAAATAAATTTGCTTCCAATCCAGTCCTCAAGTTTCAATCCATAAAATGTTAATATTTGATTGGCTAAATATGTTTTCCTGTATCGGTCCTGCTGCCGTTGTTTTTGTGATTCTCCTACAACAATGTTTTCGCCCGACTGGCTTCTGTTCAGATCTGTCCAGTGGATTCGGTTGACAAACTCACCGCATAATACGCACACGTTTGCCTGCCTCCTTATAAGGAGGAGACTGAGAACAATCGTTCCCAGCCTCCGATTCATCTATTACTCTCTAGGATTTCTGCGTGCAAAGTCGTCTGCAATTTCATCAAAAGTAGCCCAACGAACCCCTTCATGGTTATTGATGTATTCAATAAGTCTTTCATGCATCATGAGAACCTGTGGTCTCCCGCTTACGTCTGGATGGATGGTCATTGTGAAGACGGCATAATCATGTTCACGATAAACCCAGTCAAACTGATCTTTCCACATTTGTTCGATGTCCCGTGGGTTAACAAAGCCATGGCTGTTCGGGGACTTTTTGATAAACATCATGGGAGGCAGATCATCCAAATACCAGTTGGCAGGAATTTCAATCAAATCGGTTTCTTGGCCTCTAACCAAGGGTTTCATCCAGCTTTGAGCTGGCTGGGAATATTCGATACGTGTCCAGCTGTCGCCAACCCGGACATAGTACGGATGAAAATCATTATGCATCAAGCTGTGGTCATATTTAATACCGTTCTTCAGCAAAAGTTCGTTGGTGATGTTGGAAAATTCCCACCATGGGGCTACATAACCGGTTGGCCGTTTCCCAGATATCTTTTCCACTAATTCAATACACTTTAATAAGACGTCTTCCTCCTGTTGTGCGGTCATTGCAATCGGATTTTCATGACTGTACCCATGAATGCCAATTTCATGACCTGCATTTACAACCATCTTCGTTTGTTCCGGGAACGTCTCGATCGAGTGCCCTGGAATAAACCATGTGGTTTTGAGATTGTATTTGTTAAACAGCTTTAGAAGACGCTCAGAACCGATTTCACCGGCGAACAAGCCGCGAGAAATATCGTCAGGTGAATCTTCTCCACCGTAAGAACCGAGCCATCCAGCTACTGCGTCAACATCTATACCATAGGCAACCAAAATTTCTTTCTTTTTAGTCATTCTATATCTCTTCCTTTCTAACGTTGGATGGTTATTTGGTTATTATGACAAATAAGAAATATATTATTTCGTATTGATATCAATTTCCCAATCGCGGCCAACTGACGTTGCTAAATATTGATCGGAGTAATTGGATTCGACTTCCGCTTGTTTATGCTTTTTCAGATACCAAGCTTTCATTAGTATATAATAAGCAATAAATCCAGCCGGGAAGCCAACAACGTACATATATTCCATGAAGTATAAAGCAAGTCCGCCACCGATAATCCATGCGATCATTCCAGCCATGTTAATCCCGTTATCATACTTGAATTGTCCTTCAACGCGGTATAGATCCGTTACATTTAGACGCCGTCTTCGGATGACATAATAGTCACAAATGATAATTCCTGCTACTGCAGAAAGGATTGCTCCATAATAGCCTAGGTAAGTAAACAGGTTATTGAGAATAGCCCATGGCTGAACAATAGTACCGACTATACCTGCTAATATGAGACCTACGATGAATGACATGCGAATTTTCGCGCCGGCATTTACAAACGTGAGCGCTGCAGGAATAAGGTTAGCTGCCGTGTTCGTCGACCATTGAGCAAGTACAACCATAAGAAGTAATATGACATACGTCCATCCGCTTGCAGTTCCCTGAATGACATTAATCGGATTCCAATCTCCCGCAGCCAAAAGGCTTACTGCACCGATAACGCCCATAAAGGTTTGAACAATCGGCAAAGCCGTGATATGGGGAATAACGTTATTAATATTTCTCTTGAACCAGTTCCTTTCATTTGAAGGCGCTTTCACATATCTTGTAATATTCGGAATATCTACAGCCAGCGCGGACCAAAATCCCATATTAGCTATCATGATCAGTAACCAGGTCGTTGTATTTGCAGTACCGGAATAGGAGGCAATATCGATACCTTTCTCTACAGCCAAACCGTTCATTTTCATAAAAAGCCAGATCGAGATCAAAATAATGGAAGGTGCTGCTATAACAGCAAATCGATCAATTGCTTTTATTCCAAGCGCTGTATTAATAATTTGAATAATCGCAAACACAACGTACCACGTGAACCATGAATCAAAGCCTGTTAAACTGTTTACCAGGTAATTGATAGCCAGAGCGCCGAGATACGTCTGAATACCGAACCAAACGGCAGCTACTATACCACGGCTCACAGCAGGAATATGAACGCCTAACGTTCCAAACGGAGCACGCATATAGGCTGCAAAGGACAATCCGTGCTCTATGCCAATATCTCCACTCAAACTTCCGATTACGGCGATGATAAGATTAGCAAAAAATATGGCGATAGCTAGTTCCCAAACGGACATGGAATCAATTCCGTTACCCCCAATCATGAACGTTGCAATGATTACCGCCATACCTACCCAAATGTTAAAGAAGCCTAAACCGGAAATGACACGGTCTTTCCTTTTCACCGGAAGAATTTCTTTTGAAATCAAACTGTTGTTCGTTTGGGGCATAACCTACACTCCTTCAATTTTGATGTAATTTAGGTGCTCTTGAAAGCTTCGGAGAATACTCGTTCATACAATGGCTTGTTCAAATCTCTCAAGTAAGGAATCGCGTGGCGTTGTTGGACAATTTGGTCAAGATGAATCTCTGAGATAATGACTTCATCGTCTGCTATTGCTTCCGACAGCACTTTTCCCGTTGGGTCAACAATGCGGGTTCGGCCTCCAAAGATCGTTTCTTCCTTCTCTGTGCCTGAGCGGTTTGAAGCAATGACATATGCGCCATTCTCCAATCCTCTCGCTCTTGTAGCCAAGTCCCATGCATAGGAACGTGCTGCTCCAAAGGCTGATGGATAAACTAAAATATCAGCTCCTTTCAATGTCAGAATTCTGGCTCCTTCGGGAAAACCTACTTCGTAGCAAATCTGCATCCCAATATTACCTAAAGGGGTAGCATAAACAGGAAATTCATTCCCTTTAGTAAACCGCACATTCTCCATGTCCCACAAATGAGTTTTACGATAAGTGCCGATAAGCCCTTTCGGACCTGTAAGAATGGCAGTGTCATACACCGTACCTTGTGTTAAACCTTTTTCCAATATTGCGGCTACAAGATAAACTTTATGTTGTTTACTAATGTCTTCCATCCAGCTCGTTGTTGTACCGGGAATACATTCAGCCATTTCAAGATCCCGATCCTCAACACGATAGCCTGTATTAAACAATTCTGGCAAAACGATTAGTTTAGCCTGCTGTTCGATTGCTTGTTCAACCAATGACCTGGCTTTAGAGAGGTTTTCAAGTTTATCGTAGAGTATAGTGTTCATTTGAATGGCTGCAGCTTTAAATCTTTCTGACATATTTAACTTTGAAACCTCCCCTCCAGCATCTAACGTGCTTTCATCATTATTGTAGTAGGAAAGGATCTTTATAAACAATAGCTAACGCCGCGACAAATTATGCAATTGCGCATAACATTCTTCTTCATCACAAGTTCAAAAAAACATATATTTTCTATTTTTTTCGAATATACATACAAACAAAAACCTATGCATGACAGCATAGGTTTTTATGCGGTTCTGCATAGGTGATAAATAATTGATCTATTGTTCTTCATATTGTTGCAGTTTTCGGCTAATTGTCGATTGATTCACTCCTAGCGCTTTCGCGATTCTGGTTGTCGATCCGTACTTACTCCGTGCTAATTCAAGCAATTGTTTTTCGACCTGTACCATAGCTTCCTTAAGGGGGATAATTTTATTAACCTCGACATCTCTTCTCTCATGTGACGCATGGATAATATAGTCGGGAAGGTGTTTGGTTCCTATGATTGATTCATCTGTTGTGACCATAAGTCTTTCTATTACGTTTTGCAATTCCCTCACATTACCTGGCCACTGATATTTTTGGAAAAACTCTACTACTTTTGAGGCGAATTGCTTGCTCATGTTGTATTTCTTATTTATAAGGTCAACCAAATATAGAGTTAAGGGAAGAATGTCCTCAACCCGCTCTTGAAGGGGCGGGATGACAATAGGAATCACGTGCAGGCGGTAATACAAATCCTCACGGAAACGTCCAGCAGTCATTTCAGACTTCAAGTCCTTCGCTGTAGATGCAATAAATCGTATGTTCACCTTCACGGGCATATCCGCCCCTTTCCGCGTAAATTCCTGATCTTGAAGAACACGAATTAACTTGGCTTGAATGGATAAGGGCATTTCGGCAATTTCATCCAGGAACAGTGTCCCTTCGTTGGCCAATTCTAAACTTCCCATCTTCGAAGCTTGTCCGCCATGTATGCCGCCGAATAGTTCTTGTTCCAATAACGCTTCCGGCAGGGAACCGCAGTTGACGATGATATAAGGCTTTTCTTTTCTGGAGCTCCAATTGTGAATTGCCGATGCGATGACCTCTTTGCCTACGCCGGATTTCCCCTGTATAAGTACAGTGGAATCGACCCCGGCTATTTTTTGGGCTAACGTTAAGATTTGCCTCATTTTTTCGCTTTGGAATACGATTTTTCGATTTTCTTCATTGATTTTGCGTAAATCCATTAGTTCTTTTTTATAACCTTCGGTTACCTGCTTCATTTCTTCTAATTCATTCTGCAGCCTGCTTATTTCTGTGATATCCCTCGAAGCGTTTACTACACGAACAATATTACCTTCCTCATTCATAATGGGGGTACCAACAACCATTAAGCGTCTCCCTGTTTTTGTCGTTTGGATTGTAGAAACCTTTGTTCTCTTCTCCAGAACCATACGTGTCACAGACGGTTTGAATACCCCTTCTTTTTCCAACTGACTTACACTCTTTCCAAGCAATTCAGATTCCTTATATCCCCATAGCTTCTCAGACGCCGCACTAACTCGCAGGGTTTTACCCTCACCGTCGGATACATAAATCACATCATAGGATATATCGAATATGGCTTGAAGGTCAGAGCTTAAATATTTGTACGAATCCAATTGCTGCATAATTTCCTCAAATGAACGATCGGACTGAAAAAGCATTACAGCACCTTGATGATTATGTTTAGCGGTTATTGGATGAATCTGCGCAATATAACGAACTCCACCCGAAACAAATTCAAAATTTTTTAAACCCTCGAAGTGTTCTTTTGGTTCTCCTTCCAAAGTTCCTGGAAATAGTTCTTTCCATTTCCTGTAGATCAACTCATGAATTGGTAACCCTAACATCTCAATAGCGTATCGGTTGGCTTTGGTAATTTGGAGTTCAGAATCAAAGAATACTACACCCGCATGTAAAAGATCCAAACCATCCGCTTTCCAATGCATAGTATTCATTTGTATTCTCCCCATCGTTTGTTATCTGGTATTTACAGCTAGCACGCTAATAAAGATGTAAAGTTTTTATTTTCCACGGTGCATCACAGGTTGTCGCTCCCTTTTGGGAAGCACTCGTGGGAGATTAATCCTACTCTGATTTAATTTTCATGAGAGCTTAATGACTCCTGTTTTTTTGGCATTATTAATATGCTGTCCATCCAGCGTCAGCTGTAATTACCGTACCATTAACGAAGCTGGAATCGTCAGAAGCCAAGAACAATGCTACGCCGGCGATCTCTGAAGGTTCTCCCATTCTTGGATTGACGCCTATTCCTGTCATCGCTTTATCCAAACCAAATTCATTAGGGACAGAGCTTCCCAAGCCGATATTCGTGTTAACTCCACCTGGAGCAATGGCGTTGCAACGGATGCCTAACTTCGCATATTGATACCCAACGTTTTTCGTTAAGCCAACCACCCCATGCTTGGAAGTTGTATAGGCAGCTCCCGCTCTTGATCCGTATAAACCGCCAATTGAAGCTATATTGATAATATTGCCTTTGCCTTTCTCCATGAAGATAGGAAGGGTTTTGCGAATGGCTCTCATCGGACCAGTGGTGTTTACCGCAAGTATGCGTTCCCATAGGTCATCGGTCAGTTGATGGATAGGAACCATGCCATCCATAATACCAGCGTTATTAACCAGAATATCGACAGTACCATACGTTTCCACCGCAGTGTCAATCATCCGTTGTACGTCATCTTCCTTTGCAACATTCGCGACTGTAACTGTTGCTGTTCCACCATTCCCCTTGATAGCGTTTACAGTTTCGCTCGCTGAATTCTCATTAATGTCAGACACAACTACCTTCGCGCCTTCTTTGGCAAATAGAATTGCAATTTCTCTCCCCATTCCAGAACCAGCACCTGTAACGATGGCAACCTTACCTTCAAGTTTCATACTACTTCCTCCTCAAAATTTTGCGAAGCTTCCAATCAATCATCGCAAAAAAACTGTTTTGGAAGCATTCGCTTAGTTTTTACCATGTAAGCTAAATTCATTCTTTTATAGAGATGTTTATTTATGAACAACTCTCAATTTCAAGTATAATGAGTTTTAGCGGGACATACAATCAACAAAAATGAACGCTATGTACGAAAATGAACGAAATCCACATCTTTGTTTATTATCATTGAAATAAAAATTAAAGGATGATAGATCTTGATGACCAGCATAGTTAAAACCGATCGGAGAGTCGCTCGAAGCAAAATGGCGCTAAGGAATGCACTCTTGACTCTTATGACGAAAAAACCATTTTCGGCGATTTTCATAACGGAGATAGCGGATTTAGCAAATTGTAACCGTGGCACCTTTTACATGCATTATGAAAATAAGGAAGGTTTACTTGAGGACTTAATGAACGAGGTTATTGCTGATTTAATAAAGTCTTACCGGGCGCCTTACCAGAATGTTGATTCACTCCAACTCGACGAATTACCAGCTAATGCCATCGTAATTTTTGATCACATATACCAAAATTCATCACTGTATGCCTCATTGCTTCATTCGGAGGTGTTGCCTGAGTTCCGAGAGAAAATGTTTCATGCCCTAACCCAAACTGCATTGGAAGACTTTGATTTCGAGGAATCCGAACTCTCGATTAACCAAGAACTTCGCATCATTTATACTGTTCATGCTTTATTAGGAATTGCATTTCACTGGATTCAAGGTGGGTTTAAATATTCTCCTGAATACATGGAGGAACAGCTTCTCTTGATCATCAATTCGAAACCGAAAGTGATTATCAAGAATAGAAAAATTCCAAGAGTAAAATAAAGGCTCAGTTCTACTTAATTGTTGCTTAAGAGGACTCAGAGTATCTGGACCTCT
>JBBDTA010000138.1:12516-21245 GCA_040904605.1 Paenibacillaceae bacterium | reverse complement strand
CACGGAAACGCCCATTACAAAGGCATTTCTGTGGTTTTCACTGTCAAACATGAGATTCTAACCATAATCATATACAAAAAAAAGAATCCTTACAATAAAGGATTCAATGCCAACTTATTTAATTTGAATGTGTTCCCTTGGCATAATGGCTAATATTCGCTCCCTTGCTTTCTCAACATGATGAATATCTTCCATATTATATAGCCGTTTTTCTCTATCTCCAACAAGAAGAACACCAACTATTCGATTATTATTAAGCAAAGGTACAGCGATTGCTGCTAAGAGCTGTTCTGCGAGCATAATCGGAAATTGTCCTCGTGCTAGCTCAGTACTCGAATGGATTTGGTCTATAATGACAGTTCGCCCGAAACGGATAACTTGACCAGAAATTCCAAGGCCAGGCTTCGTGACCATATGACGATACCGTTCATTCATATTACCGAACATGTACCGCCACCTGATTTTATTATTCTGATCAATAAGGGCAATGGCCGATAAATCGCTTGAAATTTGCTTGATCAACAGCTCTAAATGAGCATTTAATTGTAGATCTTCATCCATCAAGCTCGGCTCCCTCCCAAATCTAAGATTGAACAGAATTATCATAAAAGCATCTCATATCATTCTAAACTGATTTCACTCAAATGTAAGTAAGGGAATTCCCTGAAAAAGCGCTAAGGGTTTTGTTCGTGAAAGTTAAGGAGTTAGATTATACTACGTGTGATTTATCTCACAATAATTCAGGGAATACCCCGATATGAAGAACATGAATAAAGCTTTAAGATGAATGTATAAGATCATTCATTTCCTTTAGGGGGGAACCATCATGGCCGTTAATCAAATGGAGCTTGCAGCAATGACGAAGTCCAGCAGTTTAACCGAGAAATACGGAATTTGTAAATTCATCTCCGAGGACAACAATCGCAGATTAAATAGCATTATGTATCCTAAGAAGTTTGCTGCGGATTCCTATCTATTCTGGGATGGAGATGAAACAGAATATCTCTATTATGTTCTAACTGGCAGAGTTAAATTAGTCAAATCAACAGAAGAAGGAAAGGATATGGTCATGTCGATCCTTCAAAAAGGTGATTTAATCATGGAGATGGATGGATTCCAGGTATCTCTTCATAATTTTAGCGCTGTTGTTATTGAGGATGCTGAGATTGGAGTCATTCAGAAGAAGGATTTAGAATTATTGCTCCAAAGACATGGGGATTTCGCACTCGAATTTATGTCTTGGATGGGGCTTATGCATCGGATTACTCAATCGAAATTCCGGGATCTACTCATGTATGGCAAACCTGGTGCTCTATCTTCTACACTTATTCGGATGTGTAATTCCTTTGGAGTCGCTTGCGAAGCTGGCATCCGACTTAATATTAAATTAACGAACACGGAGCTCGCAGAAATCATTGGTGCCACTCGTGAAAGTGTGAACCGGATGTTAAGTGAATTAAAAGCAGAAGGAACGATAACCGTCAAGAATGGACAGATCATCGTTCAACGTTTGAGTAACCTAAAAGAAAAGTGCAATTGCCCCACTTTTCCCGTGTGTCCTCTAGAAATATGTCGAATGTAAGTATACTGAATGGATAATGAGATCTAAGAAGATGCCGTTGTTTTCTGAAGCGACCACTCTTCGACGTCCCACACTTTAGATACCCAGCCCTCATAGAAATCAGGCTCGTGGCAAACCAGAATAATCGTTCCTTTATATTCTTGCATTGCACGCTTAAGTTCAGCTTTGGCCAATATGTCCAAATGATTCGTTGGTTCATCCATTAGAAGCCAGTTACTCTCGTTCATTAATAGCTTACAAAGTCGAACCTTGGCTTGCTCACCACCACTTAATTTACTAAGAGGACGAGTAATGTGTTCATTCTTCAAGCCACATCTAGCTAATGCACCGCGAACTTCGTTCTGAGTCATACTTGAGAAGGCGTTCCATACATCATCAATTGGCGTAATATTCCCAGTCTTAACCTCTTGCTCGAAGTAACCAGGAAACAGAAAATCACCAAGATAAACTTTGCCATTATACGGCTCAATTTTACCTAGAATTGTTCTGAGGAGTGTAGATTTCCCTACTCCATTACATCCGACAACCGCGATTTTGTCCCCTCGTTCAATATTCATTGTCATACGAGGCAGAAGAGCACTCGTATATCCAATTTCAAGATCGATCCCTTCGAATACAGTACGACTGCTCGCACGAGATTCCTTGAACTGGAATGTAGGCTTTATCGCCTCTTCAGGACGATCAATTCGATCTATTCGAGCAAGCTGCTTTTCACGACTCTTAGCTCGACCTGATGTCGAATATCTCGCTTTATTCCGTTGAATGAAATCCTCTGTCTTCTTAATAAATTCCTGTTGCTTCTCGAATGCATCTAGATGCTGTGACTTATTCATATCTGCCATCTCTAGAAACTTCTCATAATTGGCTGAATATCTAGTTAATTTGGCGAATTCCAGATGATAAATCACATTGACAACCTGATTCATAAATTCTGTATCATGCGAAATTAATAAGAACGCATGCGGGTAATTGGTTAAGTAATTGGAAAGCCATTCAATGTGCTCTTCATCCAAGTAGTTGGTAGGCTCATCCAAGAGCAGCACGGTTGGTTGTTCCAACAGCAGCTTGGCTAATAATACCTTCGTTCTCTGTCCTCCACTAAGGGAGGCTACATCTCGTTCCAAGCCAATGGCATCCAAGCCTAGACCATTCGCTGTCTCTTCAACCTTCACATCGAGTAGATAAAAACCACTAGAATCAAGCCAATCCTGTATTTCTCCCATTTCTTGTAATAGCACATCAAGCTCTTCTAAAGATGCATCCGCCATCTTCTCTGCGATAACCATTAACTGCTGCTCTTGCTCCAATAAAGGGAGGAATGCTTCTTTGAGAACATCACGAATGGTTTTTCCAGGTGTCAATTGTGTATGCTGATCCATGTACCCATATCGAATTCGAGGTGTCCATTCTACTTTACCCTGATCCTTGAGAAGTTTACCGGTCATAATATTCATCAGAGTTGACTTACCTACGCCATTAGCTCCTACTAATCCAACATGCTCGCCTGCCAATAATCGAAACGATACATCCTTGAATAAAACTCTTCCACTGTAACTGTGACTTAAATCTTCAACGGTTAATAAACTCATGCTTCCTTAATACCCCTATCTTATAATTTAATTATTGTATCCTCTAAGGCGAAGTCGAAATCTTCAATGTCATAAACCTGAGTATCGATTCCCTCCTGGAATATTCGCTCGATTAGTTCAATTTGATCCGTTAATATTGGACTTTCTTCTCGCTGCGAGGTTAATATGAGCTCGGTTTCTATCGGGTCAAAGACATCACCAAATTGCCCTTTTTCTTCAGCGAATACAATCATCAAGCTAGTTTTGGTATTTACCAATAATGGAGCGCTTATGCGCCAAGGAGCTAGCAGGGCACGCTCAATCTTCTTCTTATTCAGGGATTCCTCCAGAAAAGTAATTAAGTCAGCGATTTTCTGTTTGACATGAAAGTCCTCTTCCTCATCTGGCATAACGGATTCACCGCTGTAATGTATATCATGTAATTCCAATATCGTTGAATAAGGAATGATATACTCGACTTTACGGCTCGGCATGAGCAATTGACCATAGATCGCCAAAAGCACAGCTTCGATCACAAATTTACGGTTCATATACTGTATGCACCCCTAGAATCCTAACTTGAACTTACCTTCTATTGTAACGGCTCTCTTGTTACTGGACAAGGGCTGGAATTTATTAATAAAGCTTTAATTAAGAACATACTTTATTGAACAAGCTCTACAACAATCGTTCCCCGTCCCCACCTCTTAAGCCCATAATAATTCCGGCAGTTTCTTCGATTGCTTTATCTGTCACATCGATGATTGAACAGTTTAAGCTTTTCATGAAATTGGCAGCATACTCTAGCTCTTCATTGATTCTGACCAGCGTAGCATACTTGGCTTGATGGGGCAGGCCTATACTTTTCAGTCTCTCTGTGCGGATTTTCAACAAGTGCTCAGCTGACATGCTAAGTCCAACAACAACTTTATTTTTCAACTTTTTTAATTCTTCCGGCGGTTTAATTTCAGGTATCAGCGGGTAATTGGCTGCTTTGATCCCTTTATGAGCTAGAAAGATGCTTAGAGGAGTTTTCGATGTTCTAGATACTCCGATTAACACAATTTCAGCTTGAAGAAGACCTCGAACATCCTTTCCATCATCATATTTGACTGCGAATTCGATAGCTTCTATTTTGCGGAAATAATCTTCGTCCAATTCATGTAATAAGCCGGGTTGTCGCTTAGGAGAGCCATTGAATGTATCAATATAAGCTTGAAGCATAGGACCCATAACATCGACTGCACGAACACCCATCCTAATTGATTCCTCTCGCATCATCTCTCTAAGCTCAGGTTGTACTAATGTGTAAGCAATAAATCCACGCTGGAGCGAGGCTTCGGCAACGATATGATTAATCTCCTCCTCACTCTTCACGTAACCATATCTTCTTATCTTGACATGATCCGAGACGAACTGACGTAGAGTTGCTCTAGCAACTGCTTCTGCTGTTTCGCCAATGGCATCGGAGCATATGAATATCGTATGCTGCTGATCACTCATGATTGTTCCTCGCTTCCATTGATTGTGTAGATGCTAATTCAATCAATACTTGAGTCATCGATGTTATCGTCACTTGGCCAATAACCTCTGGAGGCATCCCCTTCTGATCTTGGTCTCTCTTGCGAATAACGGGGAGACAATTAATTTGGTGGTGAATTAATTTCCGAGCTGCATCGAGAATGGATTCTTGAGGCGATACGATAATGACATTAGGTTCACGTGTCATCACCATACTCAATGGAATGGAAGAGCTATTGGAATTTCCCAAGGATATCTTAAGTAAATCCTTCTGAGAGACAATTCCTGCTAGCAGTCCATCTGAATTCATAACAATCAAGCTGCTCGCATCCTCTGTGAATAAAGAAATGATCGCATCTTGAACAGAAGCAGTGACTGAGATGACATGCGCCGCACCCATGATTTCCTGGACATTCATTTCTTTTAATTTGGCTGCCCATAAGACATCCGATTGTAAAGAATTACCCAGATAATAGCCAACCTTTGGTTTAGCATTCAAATAACCGAGCATGACCAATAAAGATAGATCAGATCGAAGGGTTGGACGGCTTAATCCAAAGGTCTCGGCGATTTGTTCTCCAGTAATCGGTGAGTTCTTCTTTACAAGTTCGAGAATTTTCAACTGCCGCGTTGATAATTCGATTGCCAAAACCACCTCTCTGGAGATAAGATAAACTCCAATCGGAGTCCTTTCCGTTAATGAATCAAATTCTTTTCTTGGGTCAAGAGTCTGCGACCAGATACATCAAACTGGATGACCCCCTCGGATAATCCCATGATCCTAGAACAATATTGTTCTGCTAACTCCACATTATGAATACAACAAATGACGGTAAGCCTATTATCCTGGCATAATTTTCTTAAATCTTCCATTACTCTAGCAGCAGATTGAGGATCCAAGCCGGATATGGGCTCATCTGCATAGATTACTTGTGCACCCCAAGCTAAAGCTCTTCCAATAGCTACTCTTTGTTTCTCTCCACCGCTTAAGTTTCCAGCTTTTATCTTAGCTTTATCTAGTAAACCAACACGATCTAAATAATCATAGGCGGTAAAATGCTCATTCCGGGATACAAGACCACTCATAATACGCCAAAGCGCAGAAGTTCGGAATCTCCCTGATAATATATTCTTTGCCGCTGTTTTATTTTGGTTAAGCTCCGGCTGCTGTGATAAAAAAGCACACTGCTTGCGTATCTTATACTTGCCGAATATACTTAATTTCGTTAATGTTTCGCCCCTGAAAGTAATTTCTCCTTCGTCCCATTTATCTCTAAGAGATAAACATCGGAGTAAAGTCGTTTTACCGCTGCCACTAGCTCCAAGAATAGCAACAAATTCTCCTTTGTTGACGTGCAAATTCACATTAGACAAAATTACATCATGCTCAGGACCCTTGGTTACTCTTAACTTTCTTACTGTAATCACGGTATAAATCAGCTCCATCACCTAGTTCATTTATATTCAAGATAACATGGTGTTCCCTTCTATAGCAAATATCGTTACTCCATAGTTTTCTTAAATGTGCGAGGGTTCGTTGGGAATGAAGGAAGTAGACATGAAGATAGCCGTGAATAATTAGAATGAAAGAGGTCCTACAGAATCAATGCCTCCAGAGGATACATCATCATCATCCTCATCCTCAGATCGTATATTCCTAAGCTTTCGGCGAAGGATGAATAGAACAAATAGGGTAATTTCCATCATGAATATGAAAGATGTAACCCATACGGTTGCCATATCGAGAATAATCTGTTTAATTTTCTCTGCGATGTATGACTCTGAGAGCTTAATGTGAATAGTCCCTACATTCGAGTTCCTATCTTTAGGCATTGGACGAATAATATTCCACTCATCTGCAGGTTCCAAATTATATGAAGAAGTTTCTTCACCAGTACCATATATTGTCGAAGAATCTGAAGTCGACACGGTTATGGAATCAATGATAGGAACAGACTCTGAGATTTTGTTCAGATAGTCCTCAATCCCGAATAATTTATCGTAAGGAACTCCTTTATTCACAACAGATTCAATATCCTTCTGGATCATCTGGGTAGTCTGAGCAATATTGTCCATAGCTACATCCTGATATGCTTTCTTGAATAATTGGAAATTGAGTACCCCGAATATGATTTGAACCAGACTAAGAATAATAATAAGTCCAGTGAACATGGCCTTCTTGCGAACATGACCTGCTGTATCCAATATAGGCACAAAGAAAATATACACGACTAAACATATAAATGAGAATATGGCGAGAATAGTAAGATACAGAAAGAGCTCCCATAAATATACTTTGATTGCCTCATTAACCGATTGTTCGCTGAATACAAGATCTAAACTGCCAATCCAAGTACCGTTTCGGTCATGAAGAGGCAAGAACACATGGTAGTTTCCTTCGGATTTGACGAGTAAGAATGGTTCAGAATCATCCGTAGATATGACTTGATCAGTAACAACTGCAGCTAAAGTTAAATTCCCTTCTGATCCTTCCTTGGTATATAGAATCGTTCCATCGGGTAATACAATCTGAACTTCTGTTAAAACTGGGTGATCCCTATGCTTCTTACTCAACAATTCATCGATTCCATAAAAATTACTTAAAGGTTTACCATACTTGACGGCATACTCAATTTTCCGTACGGTTTCCCCACCAGAAACTGCGTACGTATTCACTAGCGAATCTGTATAGTTTTTCTTGAAAGAAGCTATATTTAATCCACCTGTAAATCCAATAACGATTAGAATGAGCATAATGGAAGAAATAACAAAGATCAGGTCAGCTTTACGTGATTTCATTACGATACCTCTTCCTTGCCTAGTTTTTTGTCTCCAAAAAGATTAAGCTCTAAGGTTGCTTAGCGATATCAGGTAAAATCTCATCTGCAGCGAGTAAGATATCGAATGGAATTTGATAACCGATTAGATCTGCTACCTCCAAATTTAACACAATACTCGGTGTATCCCCATACACCTGTGGTAATTCACGTGGAGAAGACCCATTCAACACCTTGGCAATCGTGTCTGCCCCGAACAATCCAACACCATCGAAGTTAGGCCTTGCCAAGCTAAGCAGTGCACCATGTTTGACTTCCTCTGGACCAAGCTGTGAGAATACAGGGATTTTCTTGTCGATAAACGGCTGTAACAGTTCTGGAAGCTTCTTCACATCCCAAGGCCCTAGTGTGATGAACATCGCATCAACCTTATTAGCAAGCTCTATATTAGCCGCTCTGATCTCACGATAATATTGGTCGAATTCTTCTTGGGAGTTGGGTTCATTCACGAATTTCCGTTCAATCGCAAAGCCTCGCTCAAGTGCAAAGCCTTCTACATCATCAACTGCGGCATAAATCCTCCCCAATTCTGAATTTTCATATACCATACCCAGTGTCTTGAAGTTAAAAATATCGTGAAATACTTCCACTTGCCGAACATACCGGTCCTGATCCATATGCGCCCATATATGATCATAGCCCGAATCTTCTACGGACTTAATAATCCCTGAGCTAACAGCATTACTAGAGGAGAATACAAGGGTTGGCGTTTGGTGCTTCTCCGTAGCAACCTTAGTACCAGCCAATGTACCCATAACAATCATGAGATCAAGGTCATTCTGATTGATTAAACGATCATTAATTTGCTGCTCAATGCCCACTTTATCATCAATAAATGAATAGTGAGCATCGGTAACAAATTCAATATATGATCCTATGTCATGAGAAGCAAGCCATGCCCACATCGCTTTACTATCATCTTGTCCTGATTCGTAAGGGAGATCACTATAGGTAACCCCTGATAGCCAACCTAGCTTCTCCAACCCAATAACTAACCCATATAAGGTACCTGCAAAATTCCCATATGGATCAGTCTCTGCATACCCGATACGCCATTTCTGACCGTCATTCAACTGAGGTGTAGTATTACCCAACGACGTCTGAGTGGATTCATCCGCTATTGAAGCGGATAACAGCGTGAATACGGATGCGAGAATGAAAATAAAGCACAAACTAATTTTGAAAAACCGTTTCATTACATTTCCACTCCAATTCCTCTAA
>JBBDTA010000138.1:0-12416 GCA_040904605.1 Paenibacillaceae bacterium | reverse complement strand
ACGAAGAGGCTATCCCACAGGTTTATAAACCTGAAGGAGAGCCTCTCTTTCTCGCAGACACCCACTATGCGAGAATTAGGTTACTTCAGTTAAATTTCAAAGTTCTACCCTCTTCACTACTCCGCTCAGCGAGCTGAATTACTCGTATAACATCCAAGGATTGTTCAGCCATAACTGGCACGGGAGCATCACTTATAATGGATTGATACATACGTTCATAGAACTGTTCATATGCACCAACTTCTGATGGAATCTTCACATTAGCCATACCATCAGAAGTAATGAACTCCCCATATTCTGACTCATCTTCTTGTCCCCAGCCAGGCATGCCTGGGCGCAAGCCGTCCAGTAGGTTCCTCTCCTGCGGATCTTCACCAAACTTGATGAAGCTCGCTTTACTACCATGTATTTGATATCTCGGAGCTCTCCCTCTAACTAATGAACCTGAATGAAGAATAACTCTGCAGCTTCCATATCCAAGTATCACATGAAAGTAATCATTTACCTCTGAGCCCTGACGTTGTGATAAACTATCCGCAGTTACCGTGAAAGGTTTACCGAATAGCTGTAAGGCTTGGTCGATCAAGTGGGATCCTAAATCGTACAAAGTTCCAGAACCTGGTTCATTACGCTCCTTCCAGCGATCCTTTACTTCTGGACGGAATCGATCATAATGAGCTTCGAATGAGTAGATTTCACCTAACTTATCCTCGATTATTAACCGATGAACGGTTTGGAAATCACTATCCCATCTCCGACTTTGATACACACTAAGCTGCTTACCCTTAGCTTTAGCTAACTCAATTAGCTTTTCTCCTTCTGTTATGTCAATAACGAACGGCTTATCAATTACAACATGCTTGCTTGCTTCCAATGCGCTTTTAGCAAGCTCGTAATGTGAAGTATTAGGTGTTGAGATGACAATAAGATCAATTTCAGTATTGTTCCATATGCTTTCTAAATTTGTTGTTACTTTCACATCGGGATAAGTTAACCTTACCTTCTCTTCATTACTTGTGAATATGACTGATAATTCAAGTCCATTAACAGCACTGATCATAGGAGCATGGAACACTGCACCACCAAATCCATAACCGATTAATCCGACTTTAATTGTTGAATAGATATGAATGCACTCCTTAAAGTTTTTGATGTTGTACTGACATAATAAGATGATCGACTAATCGAGGAATATCCCCAATCTGCTCTTCTGTGATCTTCCTTCCGAACTCTATTGTACTTCTACACTCATAGATGGGTACATCCTTCAGCACATTCGGGAAAAAACATAATTCCTGACCAATAACCATATCTTCTCCCCAAATTTTAACTAGGTGTTTTCTTATCTTGTGGGACGCTTCTTCTGCAGCAATATAATCTCCGGTTAATCGAACCCGATATCCTACTTGAATTCGACAACCGATAGTTGGATTGTTAACCTCTACAATTTCTCCAGCCAAATCCTCCGCACCTGCATGTAATTTGATCTCAGCAACGAATTCAGGATGATTGGGAATTTGGAATCTCATAATGAACATTCGGGACATAATGGCTAAGTCTACAAGATCAGAGCGATCTACAATCTGAATATGCTCACTTAAATCACGATCATAAAGCTCTCCTTCTAATACGACCTTTAAATTATCATAAATCGTGGGGTCGAACACAATGGCCTTCTCACTCCCTTCAAAAACTAGATCGGAATTACGTTCATTATGACACAATTCATTATGTCCATGCTTATAAATAAGTCAATTTAGTGAAATTACCTGAACATGCTCTTGTAAAACTGCTCAAAAAACACGATAATATGTTAAGAAAAGGAGGAGCGAAACGATGTATAAATGGACGATGTTTGGTGTATTCTGCGCTGCATGTCTTCTAGGTTTATCAATTCTCTTCACAACTATCCCTGAAGAAGGGTCACACGAAGAAGCAGCACCAGTCGCAGAGGCACCATTGAATGTAGAAGCTGCTACGGCTGTATATGAAAAATCCTGTCTCATGTGCCATGGTGATCAATTGCAAGGTGGCGGTGGTCCAATGATAAGCGATGTCGGATCTCGGTTAGATGAGCAGCAAATTGCAGGCAAAATCGAGAACGGTATCGGCGGAATGCCAAGCTTTAAAACTCAATTAACCTCTGCAGAAATTAGCAATCTGGCCAAATGGCTTAGCGAAAAAAAATAATCGTAAGTACAAGGGTCGACATATATATAATATGTCGGCTTTTTTGTTTGTTTAGCACCTTGTAAGCGCTCCCATTATGGATTATGATAGTTATTAAGAAATAGTACACACTAACTGTGACCCCAATAAAGGGAGTGAGCACATGATTAGAACAGCGATATATGGTGTACTAGTGTTTATACTCATAACTACCTTTAACACCTCTTCTACGGTTGATGCTTTAAGGACATTGGATATGATTACCGCTCATCGTGGCAGCTCTTCAGCAGCACCTGAGAACACTAAAAGTTCTATCCTGAGGGCTATTGAAGATGGTGCGGGATTTGCAGAAATTGATGTTCAGATGAGTGCTGATGGTGTTGTAGTCGTTTATCATGATCCAACGCTTAAGAAGCTAGGGAATCCTTCAGCGATCGACAAATTAGATTACACTGAAATTATAAATTCTGATGCCGGACAATGGTTCGATAACGTCTTTACAGGCGAGCGAGTTCCTAGACTCGAAGAAATTATTGAGATTGCTAATAATCATATTAAGCTGAATATTGAGCTTAAGATGTATAATCCAGACAGCCAATTGCCAGACGCAGTGGTCGGAATAATAGAAAGCAATGGTTTTGTTCATTCATGCATTGTAACTTCATTCGATCAGAATGCCATAGAACGAATAAAACAATTAAATCCGAATATTAAAACCGGATTGATTGTAAAATCACGAAAGCAAATAAATCTAACTTTCCTTAATAGTGATATCAATATAATCAGTGTCAAAAGCAGTGCAGTGAACAGTAAGCTGATGAAGAAATCAGCCCAGTATAATAAAGAAGTACATGTGTGGACCGTTAACGACGAGAAGGAAATGAGTCGGATGATACAAGCAGGAGTGACGAGTATCATTACGGATTACCCTGAAAAACTCATTCAACTCATGATGTTGAATAAGTAATGTCAAAAACCATATTCATTATTAAGTAACAGCAGTTGTTCCCTTGCTTTATTGGACCATTCGTCATCCTTCCCAGCTAATTCCTGCAATTGTCGTTGCACAGCATTAGCTAGAGAGGATGAATAGTCCAAAGCCTCACCTGAGTAGATTTCAATTATATTCATCGGCAGGAGCACATGCTCCATGTATGCGGATGCTTTTCGCTGGTGGAATATAGGGACATCCACCTGATATGGGTGATGCAAATCCCCCTGCTGCGGATGATCCACTACAGATATTATCTTAACAATCGCTCTTGAATGATTGTTCTGTGATTTTTCAACAAATTCAGCAATATATCTCCCAGTTTTGTAATCAACCATACACAAGGTTCCTAACGTTATAGCCTCACTCATACCTTTCCCTCCACTCTATTTCCATTAGCTCCTGTCATTCGTTGAGTTCATATACGAATTTCGGTATACTTGATGGCACACTCACCTATGTCGGAGGTTTCCTAATGAACCGAATTATTCGTATTTCAGGTTTTATTATTATTGTGTTTATTATCTTCACAGCATTCACAAAGCATGTACTGTTGGGCATATTAGCGTTACTGCTCTATCTAGTTTACCTCGTGTATAGCAAACGTAACAACTTATTCGCCTCACTAGCCAACACAGCACATCTCAAAGGTGATACAGAGCTTTCATTACGATGGTTAGATAAAGCTTATAAGGTAGATCCTAAGCATCATCAAATCGTCATAACGTATGGTTATAACTTGTTGAAATATGGCCATATTGTACAAGCTGAGAAGGTATTGGAGCAGCTCATAACTCCGAATACAACTCAATTACAACGTTCATTAATTAACATGAACTTAGCTTTAGTTCGTTGGAAGCAGAATCGCCTAATGGAAGCAGTAAGCATGCTAGAAGAGATTAATGAACGAATGAAAACTTCTGTATTATACGGAAGCTTAGGATACCTTTATATTGAACAAGGGAATGTGGAACGCGCTCTGACCTATAATTTGGAGGCTTATGATTATAACGATTCGAACACGGTCATTCTAGATAACCTAGGCCTAACCTACATCCGGTTGAATGAATGGAATAAGGCTGAGGACATCTACAATAAACTGATCCCTTTAAATCCAAAATTCCCTGAAGCTTATTACCATCAAGGTCTTGTGCTATTTAACAAAGGTAAAATTACTCAAGCGTATGATTGTTATGTTGAAGCATTACGACAGCCTTTTACCTACATGAGTACAGAACCCAAGGAGCTCGTTGAATCGAAGAAAGCTGAGCTCCAAGAGCAGCTTCAAATAGCTGATGAGAGTAAGAATACGAACGAATCTTTATAGAGTAACGTTCTTCTTCGTAGCAGCAGCTTCCATACAAGCAAGAATAACCTGCAAAGATTTCAAGCCATCCTGACCCGTAATGCTTGGTGTCGTTCCGTTAACAACAGAGTTTATAAAGGAGGCAATTACACCACTGCCTACCTGAACATCATTCGTAGCAATTGCACCTACATTATATCGATTAACTTGTCCATCACGCTTCTCGACGATGACTTGATCTTGAGGATCAGTTCCAATCTTAATAACTCCATTCTCACAATATAGAACAGTTGAATTATCTTCACCCTTATAATATGTCCAGGAGGCAGTCATTGTTCCTATGGCTCCCTTCCCCATTCTAAACAAGCACACCGCATTATCATCTACAGTTGATCCTGTTTTATCTAGATTTTCTACAAAGGCTGATACTTCCACAACCTCATCATCTAACATCCAGCGGATAAGATCGGCCTTGTGAACACCTAGATCCCCCATAGCTCCAACATATGCTTCTTCTTTTCGGAAAAACCAACTATCTGCCCCATCAATGCTCCAGTTCTCTGGACCGCCATGACCGAATGCAGTTCGGAATGAAATGACTCTGCCCAATTCACCTGTTTGTAGAATCTCTTTTGCCTTCACATGAGGCGGCATCATTCTCTGATTATGGCCAATCATCAAGAGAACATTATGATCTTTAGCAGCTTTAATCATATCCAGTGCTTCCTGTGCGTTTGTTGCCATTGGTTTTTCACATAATACATGACATCCCGCTTCAGCTGCATCTATAGTAACGGGAGCGTGTAAGGCATTAGGTAAGCATACACTAACTGCATCTATTTCTAAGTCTCTCAGCATTTTTTTATAATCAGTATAAGCAGCTCCACCGTACTTCTCAGCTAGCTCATCCGCTCTTTCAATCCTCAAATCACAGAATGCAACAATATCAACGGAAGCATTGTCTGCATATTCAGGGACATGTCGATGAATCGCTATTGATCCACAACCAATTATGGCAACTTTCACTTTCTTCATAAATAATTCTCCTTAAAGTTATTTGATGAACACACTAGTGGTCGATAAAAACTACTTCGTAAGCATAACCTTAGATGTTTGGAATTTAAGGTAATCCATTATATGATAACCTTTCCCTATCGACTAGTTCAACTTTTTTTCGAGAATAATGTCGAATATGACATTTTTTCGTGTGTATGATGCAACGTTTTCGTAATAATATTGTCTATATTGACGAAGGAGGTGATGATGGATGTTCGAGAAAGAGATTCAGAACAAAAGCATCGTTGAGCTTTATGACAATCGACTTCATAAGTTAGTAAGTGGAGTCATAACTGGATATAAAGCTAAATCAGGTTTTATCATCATCGATTACTGTGTGTTATATCCTATTCATCTTATTGCCAAAATCACAGTCCACACCAAAGACAAGGATCTTCAGGAAAGAACAGCACAAATGTAGATCCGTTAAGTCACTATTCGTATCTCTGTAGTAACAATTCTCAATAAATCACCATATTTAAACGGGTACGATTTGTAGGGCACAAGTAACACACCATTCAGGTAACTCCCATTCAAAGAGCCTAAATCTTTGATTTCTAATGTATCTTTGTTCCTCATAAATTCACAATGAACACGTGAAATCCCCTCTGTTGTATCCACATAATGTACCCCAGACTGATTTCTACCTATAATAAAACGGTCATCAAGGAATTGAATGACTTCATCTACTCCGTTCTTACTAATAACTACCTGTAGTTCCTTATGAGTGGTTTCCTGTTTTTTGACCAGCATTTCTGTAACTCCAGTAATTGGTTTACGGTCTATCGACACGGACTTCACCGAATGAGATTTAAGCTCCCTTTGTTTATTCCATATTCTCTTGATTCCCCCCCAAATATGTTGACTTCGATTGGTTGGTGCGTTTTCTTTAGATATGGAGTGCTGTGAATGAATTGTAGGTTTATCGGGAGTTATCGCTTGTTTCAACCATGCATCCTTGAGGACATTCATTAGATTGGGAATGAGATAATTTTCTTCTTGTATGATCTTGATTACTTTGAGAATTCCATCGCAATCTCCATTCAGACCGTCTATTGTAGCAAGCATCCGGATAAGTATTAGCCGCAATTGATCTTCAATACGTACGGAGTATGTAGTTGGTAATGGTAAATAACATAAATATAGGTCGCCTACATCTCTCCCGCCGAATATGAAATCACCATGCAATATATATTGTTCCTCATTCAGCATATACATACTACTATTAGCGATCGTCTGAACAAGCCGATAACTCATTTCGTAGAATAATGGGATAGAAGGTGGACAGGTTTGGAGCATCTGGAATAGCCTTCTCTTTGAAGTTAAATCATATTGAAGCTGGTAGCTGTCATTCTTGATCTCCAACTCAACATTAAGAAGCTGTGGGATTTGATTATTCAGCATCATCTGGAGCTGATGTGGAACTAGTTGTTTGCCTTGAAGATGATCAAGTGAAATGACCAAATATGTTCCATCACGTTGATCATAATCAAACTGCACACCATAACGCTTCTGTAGTATAGGAATCACTCCTTTAAATAGTAATTAAACATGTCATAAAAGCTGGCATAACCGCTATCATGAATGGGAATGAATGAACACGATGAGTAGCAATCAGTCGAAGATGCTCTCTCTCTCGTGTTGTACAATAACAGATGATGCTGATCCACCAATGAAGGATCAATCCGCTGATTCTCCCTCGAAATACAACAATCAATAATCCTACGACCCCTGCATAGATTAATGCAATAATTAGAACAGATACAGTAAACTGAGCTCCTGTGATAGCACCAAGAGCTGCTAATCCCTTCACATCTCCTGCCCCAACACCTCTAATTAAGTAGAGTCCAAGTGTTAATACAAATGCAACGCTTAATCCCATCACTGAGGTAATAAGACCAGTCCAATGATAGACAACCGTTTGGATTGTAATCCCCAGTCCAGCTGCAGACAAGGTTAACCTATTAGGGATGATCATCCATCGTATGTCAGTGTAGAATGCGACCATTACATAGATGAAAGCAATCATTCCAATCATATTGGACATCGTAATTCCTCCCTTAGGCGCCGAACCAGACTCTTTCATAAGCTCTCTTGCGAATCAGGATTGTTCTCTGATAGAAAGGTAGAGATAATCTAAATTCGTAGCGTACCTCTATACCAAACATACTCACATCATTGTTGATAAAGGGAATGGATACAAACTCTATGTTCAATTGATCGTATCGGATCAGACTGTTTTTATAAGACTGTTCAACATAATGCCAGTAGATTGGCTTAAATAGACGATTCATAGCTGGTTGAGTCAACGATTCATTCAATCGATCAGTCAATAAAGTTTCAATAGTGGGTATAATTACATCCGGTACCCAGGCTAGGAAGGAATTTAGCCATTCATCCTTCGTCGATACAGCCTGTTGTATAGAAGGTTCTAAGGGGTAAAGAATGGATGCAAATTGTTTAACTGCTTCATCTGCTGCATTCTGCAAAGCAATCTGAACAAATGCGATACGAATTAATATTAATAGTCCAATGATCAGTGTTAAGAAGAATGGGATAACGATTGCTGCTTCTAGTGAGATAATCCCTCGTTCATTGTTCAATAGGACATCGCTGCCGTTTTCTTTATTTGGTATTCTCTCCCCCTTAAAAACCATAAATTTATTGATGTTATTGATTTAAGCTCGATATAAGCCGGTCTTTGTTGCAAATCAATCCGTGTATTCAGTTGTATCAAGGCTTGGATACGAGATAATTTCTTATCCTCTTGACTATGAACAGTAAGGAGCATTCTTAAGTAGTCAGCATAATTCATGGTCAAAGCGCCCCATTTAGCAAATACAGGCACCTCCTCACCGCTAATGATTCGCTCCATGTCGTGGTAAGCTTTAATCCCACCTTCTGCAGCAGCAATGAGAACAATTAACAATGGTGATCCTACGGCTGCTTTACGAGCATCGGTTAGAGATTCTATCATCCGGATTGCAAACCTCAGCATATAAATCTCAGAATAAGCTGCCATTCGATTGGCCGTACAGCTAGATAATCCATACAGAATATACTCCACTTCCTGCTCTTCAAGTGCATGCTGATTCAAATTTTCTTGAAGAGGACTTACATTCAATTGCTTAGAAGAAGTTCTATGATTGAAATAGTACATCGTATACTCATTCACATAAGCTTCATCGCGAATATTCTCTATAAGATTAGTTATATTGGATAAGAACGAAATAGAGTTTGTTTGATATTGATCCGGTATCTGATCTAAAGACGACCCTGAATCATATTCCTGTTGATTCGTGTTGTTGTTGAAATTCAAATACTTATAGTAATACGAATTTAGTTGATTATATTGTTCTTCATTCACATTCGAACATACCTGATCATTCAAAGCTTGTTTAGTTTGGTCCATTTGTTCCTCAACGTTCTTCCGCTGCTCTTCTTTCTTTTCTTCTAAATTCTCGAAGTCAGCAATCCGTTTATTCTCTTCATTCGAACGATGAGTGAACCATACTTGGAAGGAATCATAGAATTCCTGCGTGCTCGAAGGTGAATCGCCTTCTAGTAGAGAGCGCAGCTGATTTACAAAGGCTCCAAAGGATGAAATCGGTATCGTTGCACCAATTATATAATTTGAGTAAAATTCATGACCTAAAATATAAATATCATTAAGTGAACCCGCTTCCGCTTGATCCCATTGTTGCACTAAGCTTTGTTCAATCTGCTCTGCTTCATGAACAAATTTACTCATATTCTTGAATTGATCCTGAAGGAAGAGAAAGTCATTATTCGCCATACTAGATAAGTTGTCTGAATCCTCTGCAATATAATCGCTTGAAAGCATTCTATTATACGATGCATATACATGTTTAACTCGTTTTGTCATCCGTTCTACATGATTGAAAGCATCCTTTAATCGTTGCTCTCTTTGATGTAATAATTGTTCCAATTCCTCCGCAAGGTACACTTCTTCCTCTGTTTCAGCAACCAGCTCCTTCTTACCTTTCCATTTGTCATATAAGTTCCTAGTAAACTCAATGGGAGCTTTGTACTTCATGTCTTCGAGAATTTGCTGATATAAGAGACGATGATCTCCCAGAGAATACATAGGAACAATAAGCGTTTGTTCCTCCTGAGTGTTTAACACGATCCAATGGAATGTGTCCGAATGCTTACGGTCAGTTCCGTATTTCGTTAATACATCATTCGCGATTGACTTCTGCTCCTCAGCACTCGCCTTTAGTCCGAACAAACCATAATCTAGCAGCTGCTTGTCATACGCAGATAGCACAGATCTTGTAGCCGCACGAAGTGCTTGCTCCGCCTCCATCGCAGCTACCTTGATCCGAACATAATCAATGAGTACAGCTTGAAAGATAAAGATAGGAACAATAATGAGGATGCTGTAAATTGTGACTACACCATGTTCATCTCGAATGAATGAGCTTCCTTTGAATCGAATTTTCTTACTCATGTACGACAATAACGATCCCCCTTGCCTCCAACTGTGTTCTCAGTTTATTGGATAAACCTATCGAACGATCACGCTCCCGCTTAAAAAAATGCCAAACCACACCGTTGACCTGCCCTTTACCGAGGATCTCTGCATCCTTCGAAAGCTGGGCTTCGATCTTACTGTCCCAATCTTTAAAACCATAATAAGCTTGATGGGCTATGCCATTACCATCTAATGCATCAATAAGTCTCCACTCACCCACGTGTTCAGTAGTTCGCCTTGATAGATGGCCATGGACAATCTTCTGAAGATAAGCCCTTGCTTCATCATGCGAATGAAACGCCAATTGTTCTTGCTCTGATTTTCCAGATCTCTTGCGAAAATCTTCAATCGCCGAATCAGATCGCTCGGTTGAAAAAACTTTTTTTATTATTGGCCAATAGCTTCTAGCCAGTTCAACCTGTCGGATCAATTCAACAGGCTCACTAATTGAAGAATTCCCATTCCCAATCAGTTCACGGGATCCATATAGCTTGGTCATAAATTCTGGGGCACGGAAGGGAAACTTCACTTCAACGTGAATATCCCGTTGCAGCAAGCTATTCTTATATTGACCACGCTCGAATAATCCCTCAGGTATAAGAGTTAGAGCGCTTGATACTTTCTTAACAGCTAAGGGTGAAGCACTTCTATCATCTGATAGTCGCCAATATAAATCATCATATTGACCTGGGTAGTAAGCACCGGTTACCGGATTTTTACTGCTATTACTCCAAGAGAATGAAGCTCTTCCAGCTGCTGTTGTAGCTTCGATAGATAAACCTACATGTCGAGCAGCACCAATCGATATGAGAAGACAGCTAATGGTAATAATAAACAGCATGGGAAATATTAATGTGCTTTCTATCGTGAATCGACCTGATTCATTATGGATCATTAGGGGCTGGGAACTACAATGGCATCTTGATTCGTTCGCTGTAATTCACTATTGGAGGTTTCGAATAGCTTTTGCACCCACGATATAATCCATTTACGGAACGCTACGGCAATAATAACGATAACAGCAACAATAAGAATAACCTCTAGAGTTCCAATCCCGTCCTCCTCCAACCACCATTGAATCATTCGTTGTTTCCATTGTTTCATCCTAATTTCTCTCCTCTCATTAACCCATCAGCATAATTGCTGGAGCACCCACAATAATCATCACTACAAGGAATATAACGAGTAAAGGAAACACCATCTTGCCAGAGGCTTCTTCACCGAGCATCTTAACCATGGTCTTCCTCTTCTCCCACAATTCATGTGAAAGCTGCCGCAGCGATGCTACAAACTCCTCACCTCCTCTCTTATGGTTCATGGATACAGCAGAAGCGAATACAGATACCTCTTGAACTCCACATCTGCGACTGAATTCATCTAATATTTGTGCTAGGGGGTATAGATTCGATAATTGCTTGGTCATGAGATTCATCTCGCGGGCAAAAGGATGATCTGTAATAAGCTCATACTTGGAAGCACATCGAATCATAGCTTTCTGTATCGTTTCTCCAGCGTTAACTAGCAATGTTAATTTATTCAGAAAAACAGGAAGCTCCATGATGATTTGTCGTTTCATGAGCTTAATCTGACGATCGAGCTGCTTCAGCTTTAAGAACGGAATCATACCGGGTAGTAATATACTGATAATGATCAGAAGGGCGCTTGCTTGACCCAGAATAAAGATCAATATGAATATTCCCATTAACGAAGTCATTGATAATATACTATTCATCATGAATCTTCTGATGGCTTGTTCAGTTTCGGATTGATGGTAAGCATGAAGATAGAGCATTCTCGATCTAACCGCATTATAGAATGATGGGAGCGTGAGTTCTATTCGCTTAATCATAATCTTATACTCGTAATCGAGGAGATCCAGTAATAGCACATTGAGAATAGAACAAGAGCAAGCGTCATAATAACTCTCCCCATACCTGTGTATAACGGTTCCATGTAATCTGGCGAACTAAAGGCTAATAACGCCACAATAGCTATCGGTACTACAGCCATTGCTTTGGCTTCGAATTTTTTCTGAGCAGTAATCACCTTGATTTCTTGTTCGATTTCCATTTTCTCTGCAATCATATTCACTGTTTTACGAACAACCTCTATTAGATCACCGCCTGATCGTTTGCAAATGCTGAACACCTCTGCGAAGTTTTTTATATCACCTTGATTGGTTCGCTCGCCAAAATCGAATAACGCCCTTTCTATGGTCTCACCATTACTTACCTTCCCATTCACTCTTACTAGCTCAGGCATGATGATTAGACTACTAGCAGAATATAAGGTGCGGAGGTCATTCTCTGCCAATCGAAAGGCATTCTCTACCGACCTTCCTGCTGCTAATAGTGAAGATAATGAATACAATACATATCTGAATTGTTCAGACAGCA
>JBBDTA010000137.1:2869-90126 GCA_040904605.1 Paenibacillaceae bacterium | reverse complement strand
CAAGTGGATGGTTAGGTGGCTGGAAGGGCAGCCTCACGATCGCTAGACAGCTTAAC
Organism: Paenibacillaceae bacterium; assembly: GCA_040904605.1. Classification (GTDB taxonomy): domain Bacteria; phylum Bacillota; class Bacilli; order Paenibacillales; family UBA4045; genus UBA4045. The sequence continues at coordinate 90,070 of JBBDTA010000137.1, read as the reverse complement.
GCCTGACCTGGTACATCTATGCCTTCCCAGAAGCTGCTCGTCCCGAGTAACACGCTCGCCGTTTGTTCCTGGAACAGATGAATCAGCTTGCTGCGGCTCGTACTGTCCATCCCCTGACCTAGTAGATGAATACCTTGATCTGCTAAGGGAGCACGTATCAGCTCATGAATTTGCTTCAGCATCCGATGAGACGTGAATAATACAAGCATTCGTCCTTTCGTCTGTATAGCGACATCCGTTAATGATCTTGCTAATGCTTCTAGGAATACAGGATCTCCACTACCCTTTACGCTTGGGAAATCGCGAGGAACACATACCAGTGCTTGCTCCCGATAATTGAACGCAGAAGGTAGCTGCACGGTTCTTAGTTTATTAGCATCAAGTGAAGATTGTAAGCCTAGCTGATCACAGGCATATTGGAACGATTTCTCCACAGATAACGTAGCCGAGGTCATAACCACACTTTCTTTATTCTCAAAAAAATAATTTTGCAACAACGAACTCACATCGATAGGCACACCAACCAACTGAAGAGATTTACTGCGATAATACGGGTGAGCCTCCAGCCAGAATACAAACGGCTCCTCTTTTTCTTCACAATGAAGAATAAATCGGATATGATCTCGAAGTCGGAATATATCCTTCAAGGAACCGTTCATATCAGTTAGTAAGCTCTGTAGATCATATTTATCCTGACTCTCCTTCAATTCACCTGTGATTCGCTCTAATTGCTTCAATATGTCAGTGAGACGCACATATATGTTGTCCTCTATCGTACGCACCTCATTCCAAGCTAATGGAAGTGAATCCTTCTTCAATCTTAACACATGCTGTCCTACCTCGGATGATGTATCTCCATTCTCGCTCAATAAACCATACAAACGATCTGTTAATTGATCCCACTCTTCCCGAACCTTGATAACTTCAGGTATCAATGCTTCAAGCTGACCCGCAGCCTCACGACTGTCATCCTCTTCCTGGCGTTGTAATCGGAAGATGAGCTGCGGTAGTAAACCACTTCGATTATCTTTATATAACCATGTCAGAGCCTTAACCATCGTGTAATAACCAACCTCAAGACCGAGATGCTTACTAGCGGTCTCTTCGAATTGATGCGCCTCATCGATAACCAGGTAGCGATATGCAGGGAGAATACGGTTCTCTGCTTTAACATCAGTGAATAATAAAGAATGATTCGTAATGACGATATCCGCTACATTCGCTTCATGTCTTGCACGATGATAGAAGCATTTTTTGAACCATGGACATGCCCGATTTAGACAAGAATCTGTGTCACTCTCAACAGAACGCCAGAAATCCTTGCCCTTATTAGCAAAATGAATTTCTTCCTCGTCACCATGATTCGTCTCACCTAACCAAACGACCATCTGGGCAGCGGTAAGCGGATCCTCTTTGGGGTGCTCATAATCAGAAGAATTCAGTTTATTCTCGAATTTACGCAGGCATAAATAATGGCTTCTTCCTTTGAGAACTGCCGCTCTGAATGGAAAAGGGAACAGCTCTTGTAATAATGGAATATCTCTCTGACGAATTTGCTCCTGCAGATTAATCGTATGAGTGCTAATCACAACCTTCTCTTCGTTCAGAACACTATAATAAACTGAAGGAATCAGGTATCCGAGCGACTTGCCCGTTCCCGTTCCCGCTTCGATCATTAGATGTTGACCTTCAGAGAAGGCACTATGTACCTCGTGAATCATCTGCTCTTGCCCTTCTCGCTCCTCATATCGCTTAAATTTATTCTGCAGCTGTGGCTTGAACTGATTATAGAAATCAGGAAAATCACCTTCACCCTCAGAGTAGGCAGCCGGAAGAGAACGATTGACATCGTCCTCTTCTTCATTCCAATCCTTGACATTGAGGTGGAGTTGTCGATAATAATGATCGGAACCCTCGATCACATCACTGCGAATTTCCTTCTCACGTTCGATTTCTTGAAGAAACCATACGATGTCTTCGTACATGGGTGCTACTGAGAATATACCGGCTAAACGTTGTACCGTAAGCAGCGGTAGCTTCTGCACTCGTTCCAGACAATGTATCCATAAGCTAGCAGTAGCTTGTGCATCACTATCTGCTTGATGATGACGCTCATGAGGGATGCTTAGCGCTTGACAAGCTCGCCCTAACTGTAAGCTCGACAATCCCGGATACAGAAAACGCAGAAAATGAATCGTATCCAAAACTCTGCCATTATAAGGCTCGTATCCAGCCTCAAGAAGCGCTCTTTGGAGGAATCCGAGATCGAATAGTGCATTATGTGCGACTAGAATAGCATGGTTAAGAAGCGGAAGCATCTCAATCAGAACATCATCAAGCTCAGGTGCATCTATGACCATGGAATCCACAATACCCGTCAATCGACTAATGGTTTCCGGGATCGGAATTCCAGGGCGCACGAATGACGAGTAGGTTTGTGTAATTTCTCCATCCTCGACAATGGCGAGCCCAACCTGAATGATGCGATCTTGGGATTCAGCACCCGTCGTTTCGAAGTCGAGAACTGCATATTTGCGTATAATGTGGTTCAACTCCTCTTGGATAATACGCTGAAACTTTCAAATTATAATATTGTGGAATGAGGCTCTTCTTTAGTTATATGAACCACCTGATTATTCTCATCAAGAATAGCGATTAACGGCTTGTAATTCCGTGCTTCATCACTTGTCATCATACCATAAGATATAATGATAATCTTGTCACCAGGCTGAACGAGTCGAGCTGCCGCTCCGTTCAGACAGATTACACCGGAGCCTCTAGGTCCTGGTATCACGTATGTTTCAAATCTTGCGCCGTTATAATTGTCAACGATCTGAACCTTTTCATTCTCATAAACGTCAACCAGTTCCATCAAATCTTGATCAATCGTAATACTACCAACATAGTTCAGATTGGCTTCTGTCACGGTTGCACGGTGAAGCTTGGATTTCATCATAGTTCTAAGCATGAGAAGCACCTCCTAAAAATTAAAAAATAATATTAGCCAAGATTCATAATACGATTGTCAATTAATCGGGTTCGGCCAAATTTGACCGCTAACGCTATAACAACTTGCTGAATACCATTCAATCGTACCAATTGTATAATGGGGACTTCTGCTTGTAATTGCTGAAGTGCCGGATAAGAAAGTATGGTTGCATATTCTATATTAGCCAATGGGGCCATCTTAATTTCCGAGGCTAACCGTTCCTCTAGCTGCTCTGCGGTTATGTTCGGTAAATTTACCCAATCATCAACCATATTCAATGCCTTCGATAATACAACGGATTGTAACCGCTCGTCAGGCTTAAGGTATACATTGCGTGAGCTAAGCGCTAGCCCATCGGATTCACGCACAGTCGGACATGGTATAATCTGGACTGCCACGTTCAGATCCTGTACCATTTGCTGAATGACGGCTACCTGTTGAATATCCTTCTGTCCGAAGTAAGCATGATCAGGCTTTACAATATGGAATAACTTAGTCACAACCGTAGCTACTCCATCGAAGTGTCCCGGACGTGATGCTCCGCAAAGTCTGGAAGCAATATCGCCTATTGTAACTTTTGTTGCTAGAGGATATTGAGGATACATCTCTTCAACTGTTGGAAGGAAGACCATATCGACTCCTGCTAGCTCAGCAAGCTGTAAATCCTTCTCAGTATTCCGAGGATATGTGTCAAAGTCCTCATTCGGACCAAATTGCAATGGATTTACAAAGATACTTAGAACAACAAGATCATTCCGGCTTCGGGCATGATGGAGCAAGCTTTCATGTCCTGCATGCAGATAACCCATAGTTGGAACGAACCCAATCGTTACTAATTTCTCAGAGCTTACCTTAGTTCGAAATGTATGAATCGCTTCTTGAAGCTTTGAGATTTCCTGGAGCACTTGCATCTAACATCACTCCTTATTAGTAGCGGCACCATATAGCTGTCTAACCTCATGATCCTCAACTTGGAATACATGACGCTCATCTGGAAAGCTTCGTTCCTTCACTTCACGAACATAATCGGAGATGCCTTGATGTATTTGTTGTCCGATATTCGCGAATGCTTTGACGAATTTCTTCGGGTGGGGGTCTCCATAATTCAGAACATCGTGGAATACTAAAACTTGACCATCACAGCCTCTTCCTGCACCGATACCAATCGTTGGTATGGTTAACAGCTCCGAGATGTGTGTGGCTAACGATTCTGGCACGAGCTCGAGTACGATTGAGAACGCCCCTGCATCTTCTAAGCGCTTAGCATCATCGATTAATTTCTGTGCCTTCGACTCTGTCTTACCCTGGACAATGTATCCGCCAAGCTGATGAATCGATTGAGGGGTCAATCCAAGATGCCCCATGACAGGAATACCGGCTTTAACGCAAGCGTCAATCGCAGGTATGATTTCCAGCCCACCCTCCATCTTAATAGCCTTGGTCAGACCCTCCTGCATAAGACGTGCAGCATTACGTAGTGTCCCATCAATATTGCCATGATAAGTGAGAAACGGCATATCCGTAACAACAAAGCTACGTCGTACAGCACGAGTCACGGCTTTTGTATGATAGACCATATCGTCTAATGTGACGGGGAGTGTTGAATCATATCCAAGCACAACATTCCCTAACGAATCTCCGACAAGAATAACATCAGCGCCTGCTTCGTCAGCATGCTTAGCCGAGGGATAATCATATGCCGTAATGACCGCAATGGGAATTCCCTCACGTTTCATTCTTTTTAGACTAACGATACTCACTGGTTTTAGAGCATCCATCATGTAGGATCACCTCTCGAGTTTAAATATGAAATAAAAAATCCCTCAGCTTATAAGCTAGAAGGATTCTACTTGAAATAAATGTAGTTGCGTTCTTATCTGTCTCGGTCCTTACGGCTCAGAGCAGAATCCGTGAACTATGTGGTTGTGTAAAGCGTCACAGCATATGAGTGCGATTCGTGTAATATCGGATATCGCCTCACTAAATTAGTATATCAAAACTTGACAAAAAAAACTATATATTCGTTTCGCCTGCATCGATAATTGTTTCCCCTGAGTACACATGTAAGGCTTCCCCATTCGATTGACGGACAATCAGAGCCCCCATCTCATCGATCCCTAAGGCGACCCCTTCCTTCCAATCTCCTCCGCTTAGGATGCGGATTGGTTTGTGCATGGATACGCTTAAGGATTCCCATAAGATACGGATCGGTGCAAAGCCTTGTTCTAGATATAACTTATACAATTCCTCGAATTGTTCAAGGAAGCTGGCGATCAACTGTGTTCGATCTATTCTAACACCGGTTTCCATGCTTAACGACGTTGCAATCCCTCTAAGCTCAGCGGGGTAATCCTCGGTCTCCATATTACATCCAATCCCCACACCAATGACCATATAGCGTATACGCTCATCCTCACCGCTTGATTCGACCAGAATCCCACTAACCTTTCGTGCCTGTATCAACAAATCATTCGGCCATTTAATACCGATGTCGACTTGATAGTTTTTCCTTATCGTCCTACACAGCACTACAGCAGTTAGAAGGGTGATCTGTGAGGCGAATGGCAAAGCTAGCTGTGGAGTAATAACTAGACTCATCCATATCCCCAGCCCTGCAGGTGAGTGCCATGGGCGGCCCATTCGACCGCGGCCAGAGGTTTGCCTTTCGGCAATGACCAATGTTCCATGTCCAGATCCATTAGCTACTAGGCGGTGCGCCTCGGTTTGGGTTGACTCAAGCTTATCGTAGAGATGGATATGACGTCCAAGCTCACTAGAGCTGCAAGCGGCGATCAACTCAACTACATGGTAGAAATCTGGCTTCTGGGTGAGTTTATACCCTTTGCGAGGGATGGATTCGAACCGATACCCCAGCTTCTTCAGCTCTTGAATATGCTTCCAAACAGCAGTTCGCGAACAATTCAGAAATTGGCTCAATTGCTCTCCGGAGATGAATTGATCCGGTCTATTCATGAAGTACTGTACAATCAAGTCATTCATCGTGGATCACTCTTTCCAGCAATCTAGCTCTTTAGCTCTCAGCATGAGTTGCTTCTCATCGTTATCTATTATCCCTAAAGCTGCTTCCTCTAACAAAATATTCAATACTTGTCCAATACGCGGACCCGGAATACAACCCATCTTGATTAAATCACCGCCGGTAATTTTCAAATCCTGAAGATGCACGACGGGAAGCTCTGCTAACCATTGCTCACCTTGTGAGGCCAGTTGCAGCCAAGTAGTTGGATAAGGAAACCTTTCCATCAACAATTCATTAACCTCAGTTATTATCAGAAGCCATTGTTTGGATACCATCATGCCATATTTCACTGTACCTAGCTTCAAAGTCAAGGCCAGATTAGACCGTTTAGACGGGCTTTCAATTTCACCTAAAATCCATTCATGGAACGACAATATGTCGCTGATCTGCGTAAAACTCTGATTAGCAAAGGTTAGCATACGCAATGCTGTTAAAGCTTCTCCTGAGCTTGTGTCCAATAATAAGAGCAATAATGCCCAACGCACGTTAGGCTCCTCTATACTCGACAGCCAATCAGTCAGTTCTTGTTGCTCCACCTTCGTGAGAAGCTCAAAATCAATATGGATATTGGATTTGAAATGTCGGAATAAACCACTTTCTACGAATAGATGAAGTCCACGTCCACAATCAATTCCCATTACAATTCGCTCGAGCTCAGCTCTAATCCGCTCCATAGCAATATGTGTTAACAATGGCGCCTGCTTCAATAGACCTTCCCAAGTCAGCTTATCAATTGTCAGACGGTACTCAGCAGCAAATCGGATGCATCTCATCATTCGTAAAGCATCCTCACCAAAGCGTATGTGTGGGTCCCCTACACAGCGAAGGATACCATTACGTAAATCCTCTTGCCCTCCAAAGGGATCGATTATTGCACCGGATTGATCAATAGCCATTGCATTCATTGTGAAATCTCTACGACTTAAATCACCCTGAATATCTTGAATAAAGATAACCTCTGAAGGCCGTCGATAATTCTCATAGCCTGATTCTTGACGGAATGTCGTCACCTCGAACGGTGTTCCTTCCACAATAACTAGAACTGTACCATGCTGAAGTCCAGTTGGCTTACAACGCTCGAACAAGGACATGACCTGCTCTGGCTTGGCTGACGTAGCGATATCGATGTCTTGAGTAGCTCTACCAAGCAGACGGTCCCTAACGAATCCGCCAACCCAGTAGGCTTCGTATTGATGATGGATAAGGGTTTCTACAATATAGGTTGCTTGTTCTTCAATACGATGGTCAGTCATTGAACATCACCTTCAATAAATCGTTATCGCGGAGTACATACATTTTCTTTGAGCTTGGTAGTCTGTCCTAATATCCGATAATAGATTTGTTCATATTGCTCCGTTAATTGCTTAACACAGAACTGTGATTGAGCTCTATGTATACCTGCCTGGGAGAAGGATTGATATAAGGCTTCATCTGATAATAATTTGATCACATATTCGCTCATCAGGGCTGTATCGCCCACAGCGGCCAAGTAACCCGTCTGACCATGAGTGACAAGTTCAGGGATCCCCCCTGCATTAGAAGCGACGGTAGGTACGCCACATGCCATTGCTTCAAGTGCGACCAACCCAAAGCTTTCCTTCTCAGAAGGAAGCAGCATAATATCAGCCAATGAGATGATTTGGGCGACTTCATCTTGCTTACCTAAGAATGAAACACGATTCTGCAATCCTAATTCTTTGACCTTATTACATATCTTGGACAAATCCGTCCCTTCTCCTACTAACAGAAGACGAGATGGAATCTTATCATTCACTCTTGCGAATATGTCAATGACATCCGCGACCCTCTTTACCGGACGGAAGTTGGATATGTGCATGAGAATTTTCTCGTGAGGCTCTGCATATTCACTTCTTAATATGTCACAACCACGTGGATAATACACTCTCTTATCCACGAAATTATATACAAGATCTATCGGCTTAACGATTCCTAATGCCTGACGTGTTTCACGGATCAGGTCGTCTGATACTGCAGTGACTGCATCACTTTCATTAATAGCTAGACGAATTAAGTCACTGAGCGATTCATCCTGGGCCAGAACAGTTATATCCGTACCATGTAGGGTTGTAACTAGCTTGAGTTGATCACCTACCATACGTTTGGCAAGATAAGCACAGATCGCATGGGGCACAGCATAGTGAACATGGAGGATATCAAGCTCTTGCATCTTGGCAACCTGTGCTTGCTTACTAGCAAGTGACAGATCGTACGGTGGATAGCGGAATACTGAGTAATCATTCACTTCTACTTCATGATAGAATATATTTTTCTGATATTGACCTAGTCTAAACGGCATATTATGCGTAATAAAGTGAACCTGATGTCCCTTCTCAGCTAAGAGCTTTCCAAGCTCAGTTGCGACTACTCCTGATCCTCCTAGTGATGGGTAGCAGGTAATTCCGATTTTGAGCATGGCTTGGATTCGCTCCTTCCTCTTCCAATTAGAAATAATCAAGATATAATGGCAATTTACTCGCAAAGCCTTCTGCATAGCTACAATTAACCTTCTGACCCAATAATCTGCCTTGAGCCTCAATTCGCTCCAGAAAACCTTGATTAATCGGTGTTGGAACATAATTGGTTGATGCATCTACAGCCTCAAATTGAGTTTTATAAGCAAGTAGCGCCTGCATCTTTATATGATATTCGTCTGTCACGTCCACAATGAGCTGTGGTTCATAATGATCGTTAATATAATAATAATATAATCGTTCAACCGTAACGGGTGCTTCATCAGGCAAATAATTGCGAAGCTTTGCATTGAATACCGCTTCATCAACAAGCTTACTGCACATCATATGATCCGGATGACGATCCAACCAGTATGGAGCGAACACGATACGTGGTCGATGCTGACGGATTTCACGTGTAAGTAGTTGAATCGTTTCCGTGTTCATGAACAAGCCTCTGTCCGGTAATCCCAAGTTTGATCTAATGGCTAGTCCAAGAATCGCCGAAGCAACATCAGCTTCTTGCTTCCTTGTTTGAACAGTTCCATTAGAGGACATCTCTGCTTGAGTCAGATCGCAAATCCCTACTCGCTGACCTGCTTTTGTATGCTTATAGATCGTGGCACCCATACCAATTTCCGCATCATCTGGATGTGCACCGAATATGAGAATATCGAGTGATTGGGCGCTCATTATACTTCACCCGGCTTATATTTATGTACGAGCTCTCTCCATGCAAAATCACCGCGATCTAGCGCTTTTATTAAGATTTCTGCCGTTGCTACATTCGTTGCAAGCGGTATACCTTGTACATCACAAAGCCTTAATAAGGCACTAATGTCTGGTTCATGAGGCTGAGCCATTAAGGGGTCCCTCAAGAAGATAATTAAGTCCATCTCATTCTGAGCCACCATTGCGCCGATCTGTTGGTCACCGCCCAGAGGACCAGACATAAATCTAGTTATCATTAGGTCGGTTTGTTCCATAATTCTTAAACCGGTAGTTCCGGTAGCGAATAGAGAATGGCGCATAAACACATGTTCATATGCAATTACAAAGTTAACCATCTCATCTTTCTTGCGATCATGCGCGACCAGAGCTATGTTCATTGGTAGGACACTCCCTATTAATCAATAAAATGTTCAAATCCATACACAATACCTGTTAAACCGATTGCTTTCTTCACTGCAACATTTACACCCGGCATATACCCAGCTCGATCATAGGAATCATGTCTAATCTTCAAGGATTGAGCGAATCCACCGAACACAACCTCTTGTTGAGCGAATACCCCAGGCAGACGAACACTATGAATTCGAAAACCATTATAATAGCCACCACGGGAACCATCAATGGTCTCATGCTCCTTAGGGTTCCCCTGACGATGTTCCTTGCGAACCTCAGAGATTAATTCTGCCGTTTTTATCGCTGTGCCAGATGGAGCATCGAGCTTCTGTTCTCCATGGTATTCAATTATTTCGAGATCAGGAAAGTATTTGGCTGCTTGGGCAGCAAATTTCATCATGAGAATAGCACCTATAGAGAAGTTAGGTGCGATGATACCACCAATTCCCTTCTCACGGCTGAGCTTGTCCAACGCTTCAATATCGCTCGGAGAGAATCCCGTCGTCCCGATGACAGGCCTCACTCCATGACGAATAGCCAGCTTCGTATTCATCATTACCGTCTGTGGAGTAGTGAAGTCTACCATCACATCCGCTCGAGATTCTACAAGGGAAAGCTCTAGATCATTGGATACGATTACTCCGCAAGGCTCGAGTCCAATGAGCCTGCCAACATCTACTCCAGCATTAGAAGGATCAACAGCTGAGGCTAATATTAATTCAGGGTCATTCAATACCATGCGAACAACCTCACGACCCATTCGGCCTCCTGCTCCTGTTACAATCACTCGAATTTGTTGCTCTGACATGAATATTCACCAAAACCTTTCTTCGTCTTAGTTGTTAGGATTTATAGCTGAATTTAATTGTAATTTTGCTTATGCTTCAATAATTGATAATCAGCAAGTAGCTGCGTAACTTCTGCATGCTGTGGATCTAATCTCGATGCTTCAACCAAGATTTGGACTGCCTCATTATAACGTTCTTGAATCCCATAGGCTAGAGCAAGCATGAGAAGTGCTTCTAACGATAATGGATCCAGTTGAATGGCATTCTTCAGCAGCGATTCGGCTTCACTCAATCGTTTATGATCTTTATATAACCACTGTCCCGCTTGTAGCAGCAGGCTTCTAGCTTTTAGCCTATTCAGATGTAACAGGTAATTATCCGATTGTGATGCAAGCCGGCAGGCTTCTGCCGCATGTTCAATAGCCTTGTTCAGTTTATTACTTCGTGCATACGTGATCGATAAGCTATAACGATATAACGCATTCAGCGGCTCATCAGCAACCGCCTTCTCAAACCATTCAATAGCCTGCTCAAAGTCCTGTTGGATGATAGATTCATATGCTTTTTGAATGTGCTGTTTCCCGTCCATACACAACCACCCTCCTTCCAATTTAACGAAGGTTGATGATACAACATATGAAACTCAAGACGATTCTGTGTTAATGGGTGTCCAACGATTCTTATCCCTTGTTTGGAACTTCAGCATCACATGATCGAAGGATTCGCTTAGATTAATCCCTAACGAATTAGCAAAGCAGATCGTGATGAACAGAATATCTCCAAGCTCAAGCTCAATTGAATTATCAGCTTCTGTAGCCTTCTTAGGCTTCTCACCATAGAGATGATTGACCTCTCTTGCCAATTCTCCTACCTCTTCACTCATACGTGCAAGCATAGATAATGGACCGAAGTAGCCTTCTTTAAATTGCGAGATATATTGGTCTACTTCATGCTGCATGAGCTGTAATGATTTATCGGACATAGCCATATTCCTTCCATAAGCCATAACTTTTAAAACTATATCCATGTTAACTTAAAGAAGGCTTGAACACAATGATGTTTTTAGCGCTTTTGGATCGATCAGCAATTGATTATAATAGTGGAATAACGTTTAATTTCATCAATAATAAGGAGTGACAGAGATGCTCAGAATCAATCCTAGAAGTCTCTTCAGCCGCTATCTGCCCATTATGGTCGGCACGGCTATCTATGCATTTGGTTTGCATTACTTTATCATCCCTAATTTATTGATGGAGGGTGGTATTACAGGCATCGCATTATTGCTCAACTATGCCCTCTCACTCCCCCCTTCCTTGACAACGCTTGCTCTCAATATCCCCTTATTCATCTTGGGCTGGCACGTGTTTGGTAAATCGAGAATGACGTCCACGATTATCGGAACCGTGTCTCTTTCCCTCTGGTTATGGTTGATGGAGCTTGCGATCGAATATCAATGGTTAAACCCTTTTTATACACAAGATGATTACCTATTAGTAGCTCTATACGCGGGAGTAACCTTGGGGGCGGGATTAGGAATCGTATTCCGATATGGAGGGACAACGGGTGGCTCTGATATTATTGCAAGAATTGTACAGAAAAATTGGGGATGGAGTATGGGGCAATTTATTCTGGTCATGGATGTGGTGGTCATTGCTTCTTCACTGTTCTATATCCCAAAAGAAAAAGTACTCTATACGTTAGTTACCGTATTTATAGCATCTAGAATGATTGATTTTATTCAAGAGGGGGCCTATGCGGCCAAAGCCTTCACCGTAATAACAGAGCATTCTGAAGCAATAGCTGCTTCTATTACAAGAGAGATGGATCGTGGTGCAACCCTTTTCCCAGCCAAAGGTGCATATTCACAGAAAGCTAAACAGGTCGTCTATTGTGTTGTATATCGTCATGAGATGAGACGAATGAAGGCTCTAATTAGGGATATTGATCCTAGAGCCTTCATGATCATCAGTGACGTACATGATGTCTTAGGCGAGGGATTTAGATTGGAATAAAATTTGAATACCTTAGTGTAATTCACAGCACCTTATACCTTCTCCATGCCACATAAGCTAACGCACTAATAATGACGGAAGCAATAAAGACTGTCCAAATTACATTGTTCTGTTGAATCATAAGCGGCACCAATGTTTGACTATCCTTACTCCCGAACAGTTCATTCAGGACATCATGAAGATGATTCATACCTTGATTCACTTTTGAATAATTGACCTTTCCTCGCGATAATTCCGCTGTCAAGAAGTTGAACAACGAATTAACCTTCTCTACAAGTGAAACATCCCTTGTTATGATGACGGATGGATTAATGATTAAATAATGTTGATGTAGCCTCTGGAGAGCCGCTAGAGAGCCAACATCATTGTTCAACTTAATCATTTCACGAAGCTGCTCAGCGTCTTGCTTCAATACGTGCTCATATTCTAGCCACATCGGGTTATTCTGGTGAGTTAAAGCATCGGCAATGAGTCTTAATTGAGTTGCCGAGATTAATGCATCCTTCTCAGAAAGCTGTACACGATTGTATATCCGGCGAGCTGCTACAACGGTTTGTGTTAATGCATTGACACCTTCTAATGTAGTTATCCCCTGATAAGAAACCGTTGTGAGAAGATCACTGAATCGATCAAGCTCCATTCGAGCTTCCACATATTTACCGACCTTGGCATAGTTATACATAGACTCGGCTGAATCATTCAATAGTCTGAACGCCTTCTCTTGTGACTGTGGAATAACCAACGCAGGTGCTAATCCTTCTGATTGACGAGCACAGCCTGTAATCATAAGAAACATGATCGTGCTTACAATGAAAAGAGACCAGTATCGGCCATTTATCAACATAGGACATCCCTCCTCAACACATCATATGGAAGGATGTCCTATGTTAGACCTCATCTTTGTTGTTGAATTCGTTTTTTTCGCAGTTTATAAATCACATTCGCTGTTAACAATCCAAGTAAGCTTAAGAATACGGTAAACACTTCGATGAGAGTTAAATCATCCTCAAGACTATTCGGTAACCAGGGGTAGATCATACGGTGATAGTCCAAATAATCGTTGATGAACACCCATATCCCGACAAGTACGATAGAGAGCTGGCCGTAGCGCATATAACGTGAGAATAAGATAACCTGTAACGCCATACCAAGGTGAGAGACAACTAGCATCCATTCCTGCCAGACGATTGTGTCACCCTGAGCTCCCCCAGCAGCAATCATGGCAACAGCCCATATTCCATACTTGATCGATGTAACAACCGCGAATGCATCAACAAAAGCTCTTATCCCTTTATACAAGCGTGATGAATCCGTTCCCCGAGCCATGGATCTATCAATAATGATATATAGCAATGAAAGCGTGAAGAATAAGCTGGCGGTAGGACTATCCGGCACGAAGGGCAATAACCATCGATTCATCGTTTCATATGTAAGTCGCAATTGATTTCCATACCAGATGTAACCATATACTGTACCTGCTGCATTGGTAATAAACAATATCCATACCATTGCTTTAGAGAAGAAGAAGTGCTCACTCCAGAAAAAACGCCACATCTTATCCTCGTTCAATTGATTTCTTGTCATACGATAGCCTTCCCTTCTTAAGAAAAAAGCCTAACCGTTATTCCGGTCAGGCTGTGTGCTTCAACATGATTTATTCTACAGGGGCTTTCTGAAGAGCAAGCCAGCCTGCCAATGTATCGATGTCCTCTGCGGTTAATCCAGCAGCAATATTCTGATCATATTGTGCTTGCATACCGCCCTTACCATTCTTGATGATATCCATGATTTGATCTTGTGTATATTTATCACCAACACCTCGGAGAGGGGGAATGGAACCTCCACCCTTCAACGAATCGCCATGGCAAGCGATACAAGTTGATTTTTGATAAATACTTGCCCCTGGATCATCCTCAGCTACAATAGCTAGTGAAGCAGGATTAGGCTTGCTTGCTTCTGGTGGTTTACCCTTACTAGCCATAACCTCTTCTTCCTTAAGGAAATGCTCTGGTGTAATACCTCTTACCACGAGCTCATTCTGATAGTGATTCCAAGATACGATGGTCAGATAGAATACTGCAATGATCGAGAATAACATAAGAATTGAAGCTATTGGTCTGCGGTAGAATCTTCTTTCTTTACCGGTATCTAGGAATGGTGCCAACATTAAGGATCCGAACGCAAAGGTAGGAATGACAATAGTACCAAGAATTTTGAAGTTTTCAGATGTATACGGATACTTCAGAAGCTGATACATGAATAAGAAATACCAGTCCGGCATCGGAATGAAATTGGCATTCAATGGGTCAGCAAGGTATCCTAGTGGAGCTGGATGCGTTAGTACAAGCACCATAAAACCAACCAGCACTACTGCACCAACCATCCATTCCTTCAGCAAGAAATTTGGAACGAATGCCTCCGACTTCCCTGGATAAGCGGTATAATCTTGTGGAATTGCTCTTTCGGATTTAACTCGAACTCGCGAATCACCAACATAATGGACTTTTTCTTCGTCGTGTTTGTGCGCCACACCATTCTCCTCCTTTCGGTTAAAAGTTTTATAGTGGTCCAGATATCCCTTGTTTACGAATCATGAAGAAATGCGCCCCTAATAGACCAAGGAGTACACCAGGAAGGAAGAACACGTGAATCGCGAAGAATCGGGTTAAGGTTTGGGCACCAACAATATCTCCACCTTGCAATAAGGATTTGATATATCCACCAACGAAAGGAGCGGACGATGTGATTTCCATTGTAACCTTAGTCGCAAAATATGCTTTGTTATCCCATGGTAGTAAATAACCCGTTAACCCTAAGGCTAGCATTACGAAGAAAACGAGAACGCCCACAACCCAGTTCATTTCACGAGGGTTCTTGTATGATCCTGTGAAGAATACACGTAGAGTATGTAGGAACATCATAACGATGACCAAGCTTGCGCCCCAATGATGCATACCTCTTACAATCGCTCCGAAAGCTACCTTGTGCTGCAGGTAATCAACACTCGCATAAGCATTAATAATATCTGGAACATAATACATAGTCAGAAACATTCCTGAGAGTATCTGAATAACGGTAATGAAGAATGTTAGACCACCAAAGCAATAGACGAATGCTGAGAAGTGGTGTGCGGGGTTAACGTGCTCGGGAACCTCATGATCAGCAACGTCCCGCCACATCGGCGTAATATCAAGACGTTCATCGATCCAGTTATAAACGTTCTTCAACATCTGATTTGCGCCTCCTATACCCTTTTGTTAGGCATCAAAGTACCTAAGTAAACAAATCCATTCTCTATCTTCACGTCATACTGATCAAGTGGAATGGATGCAACAACAAGATCCTTGCCTTCCTTCGTATAACGAGCACCATGACATGGGCAGTAATATTGTTCTGGATGTTTTTCATCCGTATTCCAAGTAATGGTACAACCCAAGTGCTTACAAATTGGAGATAAAGCAAAAACCTTATTATTCTCATCCCTAGCTACCCATGCTGCAAATTCTGGTTCACTAGAGTACCAGCCATCAATTTGCAATTTACTGAATGTAAATTCTTTAGGTTCAACTGTAACTTCGCCTTCTCCGACAACCTTCACCCAATCACCTTCACCTTTGGTTTGCAGAAGAGGATCAACCGCAAATCGAATCATCGGGATTAAAGGCAATGCAGCCATAAATCCACCAGTACCCCCCAAGGTGTAGGTTAGAAATTGTCTGCGGGACATTTCCTTCTTCAATATAGGCTTACCACCTGAAGGGTGCTTATCTTCTTTATGCATATCACTCATGCTCACTACCCCCTTATATCACTACATGTATAACTCCGATAAAATATAACGAACATAAATATAATAGCTCACACGCTCACAGCCAGTCAAGAAATCTGTCCCAATTATAAATGTTATTAGCTTGGAAATGTTCACAAATTGTCACATGTTTGGATGAGTCAGCTTCGCATTCCACATAGAAACGATTTTTACTTGCACGTCTTTCTTCATATCAACGCCGGTCGAGCCTTTATAATACGAATAGGATAATACGAGATCATAATAATGATTGTCGGTTTGAAGTCTGATTTCACCTCGTGTTGCAATGATAACATTGACAAACCCGCTAGCTCGCAAACGGCTGCAAATGCGTTGCAATTCCTCATCGATGGGGAATTCTGATACATAATGATAGGCCGGATATACAACGATACGTCCCCGAAAGGGAGCTTCAGCAGCATCAATCAAATCCCGCAGCTCTTCAAGTCCTTGTGTTGCTTCCCACGGCTCCTCCGACCCACTCAAGCCCGTTACAGGAAGCAAGATCGTATCCAGGTAAGTTCTAAGTTGTGGCCATTGCTCTTTATCAATGTCACTGAATTTCATTGCCCTTTACCTCGCTTCATTCTGGGTGTATTCCTTCCCCTTCTGTACATAGCTATCCGTAGTTATCTTCATTCGATTCAGATCCTCAGCTGTTAATTCGCGAACTACTCTAGCAGGTGAGCCTAATGAGAGGGTATATGGTGGTATGATTTTATTCTCAGTTACGATGGAACCAGCTCCAATTAAAGCATATTCACCAATAACGGCCCCATTCAGAATAATAGCACCCATACCGATTAATGCCCCTTTACTAATCGTGCAGCCATGGATGATCGCACCATGACCAACAGAAACATCTTCACCAATCAGAAGTGGTTGATCCACGTTAACATGTGCAATGGTACCATCCTGAATATTCGTCCTCTGACCAATTCGAATTGGTGCCAAATCGCCACGAAGTACAGCGTTGTACCATATAGAACATTCTTGCTCTATCTTCACATCACCAATAATTCTGACTCCATTTGCGACAAAGACAGATTCATTCAAGTTGGGCTTTATTCCTTTGTAATCGTATAACATATATGTATCCTTCTCCTCTTATTAACGCTAATACATAGTGCACACCGACCATCAAATACTTTTAAATCGAATGACCTCCTCATCACTAACCTTGACATTACGAATGGCGGGCATTGCCAATTGTGTGGCTTGTACGACCTTACAGCTGCCGTTCTCCCCTATCCGAATCAACCCCAAATGCATCATCATTTGTAGAATTCGCTGTTCAACAATCGTTTCAGCATTATCGTAATAGAAGGGTTTGACCATCGGACTTAAGCACTCAATGAGTGAGCTTGCTGTTATCCAATGACTTGATAGCCTTTGAACCCAATGAGTGAGTGCTAATACATTAGGGATAGCTCCTTTATATAATCTTATCCACAGTCGAAAGATTTGTCCAAGCTCTTCTTTTTTATTCGTTATGACAAGCTTCTGACCTTTGTCAGTAAGCAGTAATTGGTCGTCCTGTTCGCGAATGAACTCGTTATAATAACAATAGTCATAGATGAACGAGAATCGATCCGGGTAATCACGAAATCGGCGACCGTATCCAAAACGCCATCCCCCTCTAGATAGAGGTTGCTCTTTGACCGTCATTCCCTCCAATAGCTGAATGAGCACTCTTTTGTACATAGCCCCATCCGTCGTAAGCGGAACATCCTCTTGAGCAATATAACGCAAAAGATACATAATGTCATCAGCCATCACGTGCTGTTCATCGCGATAAGCTGGAGGCTCATCCACTCGATCTAGATTAGATTGAAATCGCCCCTGTAGAGCGTTGCATGCTTTTTCCTTCAAATCGTCGGGTACATGGAATGCATATTTGGTTTCATGAGAATATCCATTGAATATCCAGCCCTTCTGTTTAAAGGCGCTAATCATCTCTCTTGATAAATCACCACCTCCAACCGTAGATTTGAAACGAGCTTGACTTGCACGAGCAGTAAGATCCTCCAAGCTATAGGAAGCACTACTCTCGAATAGCATAGAGTTCAGAAATCGAATATCTTCAATTGTCATATCGCCTATAAATTTATTGAAGGACTCGTTCCTGTTGATTGCATTCAGAATGGATTGAATCAACTCATTCTTTGAATTCCCACTGCATACACATTGATAATGTTGAGCAATTTTATTCAACTGATGAATATCAGCATAACAAAGCATATCCGCTAAATTCAAGGTAATTCCTCCGATCGTGCATGAGTTACTAGTAGAGCTTGATCAAAAAAAGTTATGTTTTTGAATAAGCCCTATTACCATTATTTGAATTTGAGCGGATATTATGCGCTTAGCGCTTAGATTACCCTAATATGTTCTGATCCGTATTCAGATGCTTCGTACAATTATATAGTGAACATTGCCAGCCTTCGGCACGCCTATTAACGATGCTTAGTGAGGTATTGTTAGGATGATCAAGCACATCGTGAGGAAAGACACCCTTGAAAAATTGACGAATCCAACCACCATGTGTAACAATGACAATTTTCTGCTTACTATATTCATTAGAGAACTCTTCCATACAATTTAAAGCTCGACTAAGCAGTAACTCTTCTCCCTCTACGCCGTGATCGAGTTGCTTCCAATCAGTACCCCATCTATCCATCCGTTCCTCTATCGTAGTACCCTCTAGTTTTCCAAAATTACGCTCCCGTAATCGAGGATCCCCTATTCTACATTCAATGCCAATTGTTTCCGCAATACACGCTGCAGTTTGTGCAGCACGCTGTAAATCGCTGAACACAACGACATCCCAATGCTCTTGTTGTAATCGTTCAGCAATACGTGCAGCCTGTATGATACCCGCCTCATTCAGGGGAATATCTCGATGGCCCTGCATACGCCCCTCTACATTCCAATCCGTCACACCGTGACGAACGATTGCAAATTGTGTCATGAATTCCCTCACTTTCCACAAACTCAAAAAAACCTCAAACCCTTAGAAGGGTAGAGGCTCGTCTTTATGCGCGTAGTCGAGATAACCAGTTCATTATGAGGAGTGTAATAACAAAACCAAGAATACTTAAGGCCAATAAATAGTCAGTATAGGTTTGAATCGGCCCCATTCGTACTATGGTTGGTGCACTAATACTGGCAACTGGCATTCCATCGAACATCGTAGGGTTTCCATCTAAATTCAATTCATCTGCATGGGCCGTATCGATAATTCCTGTCATTTCATTGAAATCTGTACTGAACTCAGATCCGCTAATCAATGAATTGATGAAAGTACCGATGAATAATGCCATGAACAAGGCGAAGGTCGCCATTATATTCCTTCTGACTTTATAAGAAAACATATAGCTTCTGAAAGTTACCGGTAATCGCCATGATTCATCCTTATAAATACGACTCATAACATCTGTCGATATGGGTTTATACGAATCCACCGCTTGTTCAGTATCTCGAGAAAACTGAATCCATTCTGTGCTCGTTTTCCATATCTCGAATTCCTCGCGACAAGCTAGACATGTGCTGAGATGTCGATTAACAGACACTTTACGTATGTCATTATCCGGTAAATCCCAGTATTCGGCTAAAATTTCAGTACATTCATTGCAATTCATCGCTGATTCATCCCTTCATACTCTCTTAACATGGGCTCTGCTAAGTAGGGCTCTAACTGCGTCTTTACGCTTGCTCTTGCTCGGAACAATAAAGATTTAACTGAACTAACGGTTTGACCTAATATATTAGCAATCTCCTGATAATCTAACTGATCGTACTCTCTAAGAATCAGAGCGGAGCGTTGTTTCTCAGGTAAGTTATTAATCGCATCTCTAACCATGGTCACCGTCTCATTACGTAATATCATCTGTTCGGGTGAATCCCCAACGGACGATTGAGGTATATAACCACTATCTTCAAGTGATACCATGTTGCTCTTATGCTTGCGCATCTCACTAAGGACGGTATTCCTAGCTATTGTATATAGCCACGTGGAGAAGGACGCCTCCACCTCACGGAACGTTTGAAGGCTGCGATAAGCTTTATAGAATGTTTCAGCACATAAATCTTCGGCGATCATCTCAAGATGGGCGCTTTTGAGCATATGGAAAATAAAACTGAGGATTTTACGTTCATAACGCGCCATCAGTTCAGCATAAAGCTGGACGTTACCGTCTTTAATTTCTCTAATAAGCTGGGAATCGGTCATTACAAGCGGCCCTCCTCGCGATTCCAAGGGGCTCCCCAGCATATACATCTTATTACCATACTGGGAGCAAAAAGTTGCGATCTATGTGTAGAAGATAATCAATATTATGATTGATACATGCAGTAATAGGTTTTATTCTGTGTTGATTAGGGAAATTCCTGCTTTTTCGACAAAAGCTTCTCCAAATAAATACTAATTAAATTCATTGTACGTTGCCATATATAGGAAAATACCTGAACAGACAAAAAAAATCCACCTTTCGGTGGCTGCACAGAGTGCCATATATTTCGGATAGGAGTGGAGAGAAACCATACTGTACTTTTATTATATGTATCCGTTTTCATTCTGTCAATGAAAAAATGTAAACGTATTATTAATTTCCGAAAAATCTTCTTAAATATGGATCAAACAATTCAATTGCTTCAGCAGATCGACAGCTTTCTCCATATCCTGTTCTTCTCGAAAGGACAGCCGCAGCACCCCTGGATCATCCATCCTATTCTCAATAACCTGAATATTACTCAGATTTACTCTATGATCCCCCAGCTTAGTCGCAATCATCCCGATAATCCCCGGTTGGTCCGGTACATCTACATAAATTTCGTATTGTGACTGAATGATTCCCTTTCTAC
This sequence comes from Paenibacillaceae bacterium, assembly GCA_040904605.1. Taxonomy (GTDB): domain Bacteria; phylum Bacillota; class Bacilli; order Paenibacillales; family UBA4045; genus UBA4045. Next base: position 68,974 of record JBBDTA010000137.1, on the reverse strand, counting down.
GTTCAGGTAATAGGCTGCGGAACGATCCTGCTCGAAGGAATTCTTGTTCTATCCCTGCCCCATTATCATCTTGCAACAATTGAATAAATGTAGAAACCTCTGCGTTCCAATCTTGTAGTAATCCGAGTAAAATTTCTTTATTATTAAGCAGAATATCCCGCCAGATCACAGGCTCACTTGACGCGATTCTAGTAATATCTCGAAATCCACCTGCTGCAAGCAGCTGGTATAGATCGTTGGAATTATTATATTTAGAAATTTGATTAACTAGTGCAACAGCAATAATATGTGGCAAGTGGCTAACAGCCCCAACAATCTCATCATGCAGATGTGGTTCAATACGTACGATCTGAGCCTTCGTCAAATTTAATAATCGGACTAACTCTTGGTAAACATCTTCGGGCACACGATGAGTCGGTGTTAGCACATAGAATGCGTTCTCGAACAAATGTGATGTGGCCGCTTCAACGCCTGACTTTTCCTTACCTGCCATTGGATGCCCACCGATAAAATAAACGCCTGCTTGCTGCAGCTTCTCGCTGAATTGTACGATCGAATTTTTAGTGCTTCCCACATCCGTAATAATACATCCTGCTTTAAGCTTTAATTCATGAAGACGCTGAAGATAAAACTCCAGCATCCCCACAGGTACACATAAGAATATGAAGTCAGCATCCATAGCCGCTTCCTCAATAGAGGTAGTAGCCTCATCGACTACACCATGCTTTAGATATTTGGGAATGGAATTTGGATTATTCGAATAACCGATGACATGCATGCCAGGTTTCCCCTTGAAGCATAATGCCAACGATCCTCCAATTAATCCGACTCCAAAAATGGCAATTTTCTTCATTGTTTCACTCATTCCTTAAGAATTGCACTGAAGACAGCTTAGTTCACATCTACTGTATTATTATTCAGAACCCGCTCCAGAGCAACAATAAATTTGGCATTCTGCTCGGTGCTACCTACAGTGACCCTAATGGAAGTTGGGAAATCAAGCTGATGACCCCCACGAACAATGAAACCAAGCTCCAGTAAGCCTTGGAATACTCTATCTGCCGGTTTGTCGGTGTCCACCATAATGAAGTTTCCATAGGCTGGGTATGCTCTTAATCCTAGTCTAGTGAATTGATCGTTCAAGTATTTAATCCCCATCGCATTCTGTTCCTTACAAGCACCAACGAATTCTTGGTCCTGTATAGCAGCTTTAGCAGCAACTTGGGCAAATCGACTTGTATTGAATGGTTCACGCACTTGATTAATCATGCGGATTACCTCTGGATGCCCAATGCCGTAACCAATTCGAAGCGACGCTAACCCATATATCTTAGAGAATGTGCGAAGTAAGATCAGGTTCTGATGAGACTTCAACAATTGTAGACCATCCGGAAATTCAGGTGACGTGTTATATTCGCAATACGCTTCGTCTAGCACGATCAGCACATCTGAACTGACTTGTTCCAGGAAGGCTTTCACCTGAAGATGAGTAACCATCGTCCCAGTCGGATTGTTAGGATTACATATCCAAACAATCTTCGTCTTAGGAGTAATCGCCGCTAGCATGCCCATTAAATTATGAACACCATCTACGAGCGGGACTTCGATGCTGTGCGCTCCTTCGATTTCAGAATTATGCTTATATTGTGGAAAAGTATGTGTGGCCATTACGGTTTCATCACCAGCAACGAAATACGCACGCGCAATCATAAGGATAATCTCATCTGATCCCGCTCCGAATATGATCTGGTTAGATGAAACTCCTAAATGTTCCGCAACAACTGCGGTCAATTCTTGACTTGCACCATCCGGATACAAGCTGCTATTACCAAGCTCTGCTACAATTGCTTGTTTAGCTTTTTCCGAACAACCGAAAGGATTCTCATTGGAAGCCAACTTGGTAATATCAGTAAGCCCCAGCTCCCGTTTAACTTCTTCAATCGGTTTGCCTGGTTGATAGGCATTCAGATGAATAATATTCGCTTTAGGTCTGACCAAGACAATCACTCCTTCGTTACAATATAATACCTTATAAAGATCAAGCATACCAGTTTATTCTGGTAATGAGTCAAATCAACTTCCTTTTAATTCACTCACGAATTTTCGAATAAATTGTAAGCCTTCTGCCTTAGTATCAGGATTTTTTAATAATGGCAATACCTCTTCAATAGTCCGCACAATAGCACTACCTACGATAACTCCATCACTCTTCTTAGCGAAAGCACGGAAATGCTCGTTAGTCGATACACCGAAGCCAACTGCAATAGGCAGTGTAGTCGATTCGCGAACGGTTTGCAGAAATTGATCAATGCCCGCATAGAATTCGGTACGAACTCCAGTTACACCCAGTGAGGATACACAATAAACAAATCCAGCTGCTTTCGCCGAAATTTGACGTACGCGTTCATTCGATGTTGGTGCTACTAGTGGAATCAAGTGAATGTTATGCTGTTCGGATAGCTTCCTAGCCTCCCCATCCTCCTCGTAAGGAAGATCAGGTATGATCATGCCACTGATTTCATTCTCAGCTAATAGTCGGAAAAACCGTTCCAAACCCAGCTGTAATATTGGGTTGTAGTATGTAAAAAGAATGAATGGCACCTTCACGCCCATTTCTCTCGCTCTTGTCGCTGCTCCAATACAATCCAATATACTAATTCCATTCTCCAGAGCCCGCTGAGATGCCCGTTGTATGACAGGGCCATCAGCTAGTGGATCTGAGTAGGGTACACCTAACTCAATCATATCTGCTCCAGCTAACTCAAGCTGCTGGATAATTTCGATCGATGTATCCACATCGGGATCTCCTAAGGTCAAGAAGGGAATGAGCGCCGCACGTTTCTGTTCCCTCAGCTTAATGAATACTTCATCAATGCGATTCATTCAGCTCACCTCCTAGATATGCCTGAATCGATTCTACGTCTTTATCTCCACGGCCTGACAGGCTGATCACGATGATCTCATCCTTACTCATCGTAGGTGCAAGCTTCATCGTCTGGGCAACAGCATGCGCACTTTCTAGTGCAGGAATAATGCCCTCAATTCGGCATAATAGCTGCAAGGCATCAAGTGCTTCTTGATCGGTGATCGGGTAATATTCGGCACGCTTGATTTCTTTCAGATATGAATGCTCCGGTCCGATCCCAGGGTAATCTAGACCCGCTGAGATAGAATGCGCTGGCAATACCTGGCCAAATTCATCTTGTAGGAGATAGCTCATTGAGCCTTGGAATACACCAGGTGTTCCCATCGTCATTGTAGCAGCATGCTCATTCGTATCAATCCCTTTACCCGCTGCTTCCGCTCCGATTAGACGGACTGATTGATTATCCACGAATGGATAGAACATACCTGCTGCATTACTTCCACCACCTACACATGCGACTAATGCATCGGGTAGTCTGCCTTCACTTTCCATAATCTGCAGCTTCGTTTCATCTCCAATTACTCTTTGGAAATCACGAACCATCATCGGATAAGGATGTGGACCTGTAGCTGAACCAAGAATATAATACGTATCCTGCACATTACTTACCCAATATCGAAGTGTTTCATTACAAGCATCCTTCAATGTGCGAGTGCCTGACATCACTGGAATCACTTCTGCTCCTAGTAGCTTCATTCGGAACACATTCAGCTTCTGTCGCTTGGTATCCTCTTCTCCCATGAATACCTTACATTCCATACCGAGCAATGCTGCAACTGTTGCAGATGCTACACCGTGCTGTCCAGCACCTGTCTCAGCAATAATCTTGGTCTTGCCCATACGCTTGGCCAGAATCGCCTGACCAATCGCATTATTAATTTTGTGTGCGCCTGTATGGTTTAAATCCTCTCGCTTTAGATAAATTTTGGCTCCACCTAGTAATTGAGTGAGTCGATCTGCATAATACAGGGGAGTAGGTCGTCCTGAATATTGCTGTTGCAAGTATCGGATCTCCTCAATAAACCCAGGATCCTTAGAATAATGCTTGTACGCTTCCTCTAGCTCGAGCAGAGCATTCATCAGTGTCTCAGGGACGAATCTTCCTCCGAATTTGCCGAATCGACCTTGTTCGTCAGGTACATTACTAATCATGCTGTCTCACCCTTTCGATAAATGCTTTTATTAAGAGTATATCCTTCATTCCATCTGTCTCCACACCGCTTGATACGTCAACACCATCCGGCTTATAGATCTTCACCAATTCGCCTACATTATCCGGCTTCAGACCGCCTGCTATGATAAGCGGTATACCCGCTTCTACAGCCCATGCTTGATAAGTAGGTATAAGATTCCAAGCGAAGGTTTCTCCAGTTCCACCGCCGACGTGCGGGTCATAGGTATCCAGCAAGATCGAGTCGCATAAACCTTGATATGGATCCAATTGACTGGCTATTGCCATCTGATCAACCTCGTTCTTCACAGAGAATACTTTACATATTGCAATGCCGTTAAACCTTTGTTTGACTTCCTTACAGAATTCAGGTGATTCCTGCCCGTGGAGCTGCAGCACATCTAACGGAGCAGCTTTAAGTGTCTCAGCTAACATATCCAACGAAGGATTTTCGAATACACCTACAGCTCTTGCGAAGCTGCCAGTCAATCGTAGTGCCTTGATCATGGTTCCCGCGAACTCTGCGGTTACTGTCCTCTTGCCTGATGCAAATACAAATCCTACATCGTCTATCGCTAGTGTACCCAAAGATACTACCATTGGAATGGTACGCAAACCGCAAATTTTTATCGTAGGTTTAGTTGCATTCATGATTTACCTCGCTCCTTCTTGAGCTGAGCAGCAGCACCTAACAGCTCGTTCACAGCTAGGCCTATGTCAGGTTGCCGCATGAAGTGCTCACCGACTAATACGGCATCTGCACCTACAGAGGACAGGTAATTGATCTCTTCTGGTAAAGTTATACCACTTTCACTTACCCTTATTACTCCTGTTGGAATCATACTAATTAATTGCTCTGTAGTTGAGAGATCCGTTATGAAGGTTTTCAAATTGCGATTATTAATACCAATTAATGTTACATCTAGCTCAAGGACCCGCTCCAATTCAAACTGATTATGAACCTCAACCAGTACATCCAGCTGCAATTCACGAGCTTTGCGAATATATTGGTGCAACTGATCCGTTGTTAATATAGCAGCAATAAGCAGAATAGCATCTGCACCGATCGCTCGCGCTTCATAAATCTGTAGCTCATCAATGGTAAAATCCTTGCGTAATAGCGGCAGCTTTACCGCTTCTTTTACTTGCTGCAAGTAGGTATTCGAGCCTTGAAAATACTGCTCATCCGTGAGAACAGATAGACAATCAGCACCCGCTAGCTCATAAGCTTGGGCGATGTGTACCGGATTAAAGTCTGCTCGGATTAACCCTTTGGAAGGTGATGCCTTCTTCACTTCGGCTATTAAACCCATGGCTGTTCGATTAGGCCCCCTTAATGCCTTCTCAAATCCACGTGTAGGAGATTGTGTAGAGATGATGGATTCTAAATCCTGAAGGGTGATCCTTTCCTTCAGCTGTTTAACTTCATCTCGTTTGGTGGCGATAATTCGATTAAGATACATGGTTAAATTCTCCTGTGAATTGAATAAGTTCATTTAATTTAGCTTCCGCTTTACCGGAATCAATGGCTTCAGCCGCCAGCTTAACACCCTCAGCAAGCGATGAACATCGGTCAGCAACATAGAAGCAACCCCCGGCATTCGCCAGTACGATATCTCTATGAGCGCCTTTATTGCCTTTTAATACATCTAGAATAATATTCGCATTATCCTGTGCGTCACCGCCAGCAATGTCACCTAGCTGGTAGGTTCGAAGACCAAGTTCATCCGGTGTAATATCATAAGTGCGGATCTCACCATTCTTCAGCTCGGAAATTTGTGTCGGTGCTGAGATACTGATCTCATCTAACCCGTCATGGCTGGATACAACTAAACCTCGCTTGAGCTTTAATTCATGTAGAACATGAGCAATAATCTCAGTTTTGCTCCGTTCGAACACACCTAGCAGCTGACGATCCGCCCCTGCTGGATTAGTCAATGGGCCTAGCATGTTGAATATGTTGCGAATGCCAATTTCGCGGCGGGGACCAGCAGCATACTTCATGGATTGATGATATACCTGAGCGAACATGAAACAAATGCCAACATGGGTTAAACAACGGGACGCTTCCACACTATTTAATGTGATGTTCACACCCAACGCTTCTAGGACGTCGGCGCTGCCACTTTTGCTCGACATGGCCCTATTCCCATGCTTCGCAGTACGAATACCACCTGCTGCAGCTACAATCGCAGATGCTGTTGAGATATTGAAGGTGTTTGCTCCATCACCACCCGTGCCACATGTATCTAATAGATTGAGTCTTTCCGTTTCTACTCGATGCGATTTACTCCTCATACTATCAGCGAATCCTGTGATTTCCTGTATGGTTTCGCCCTTTATTCGCATTGCTGTAACCAGACTGCCGATTTGTGCTGGCGTTCCTAAGCCGTCCATAATGTCATTCATTACGGCTTGCGCTTCAACTCGAGTAAGATGCTCTCCATCTACAATACGTGCAATCGCTTCTTGAATCATTGATTTCTCTGCCAAGCTCAAGACCTCCCTAAAGAAAGATAGTAATCAGAATTCGTAATATATTTATCCGTATTGCTCACAGGACGAAAGATCGCTTCTGCTGTACGAATGGCCTTCAAGAGCGCTTTGGCTTTATTCACGGTTTCTGTATATTCACTCTCAGGCACAGAATCATAGACAATACCTGCTCCAGCCTGAACATATGCTTTACCGTTCTTAAAGATGATAGTGCGAATAGTAATACACGTATTCAAGTTCCCTGAGAAGCCTAAGTATCCGATGGCACCCGCGTACGCACCACGAGCTTCATTCTCTAATTCAGCAATAATACCCATCGCTCTTAGCTTGGGTGCCCCAGAGACAGTGCCAGCTGGCATACAGGATATAAAGGCATCGAAGAAGTCTTTATCCTCACGCAGCTTCCCGGTTACATTCGAGACGATATGCATGACATGGGAATATCGCTCAACCTCCATATACGAATCACAATGAACCGAACCAAATTCCGCAACTCTTCCTATGTCGTTCCTTCCAAGATCAACAAGCATAAGATGCTCTGCTCGTTCCTTCTCATCGGCGAGCAGCTCTTGCTCCAACTCAAGATCCCTCGCTGGTGTTTCCCCACGCGGCCTTGTGCCGGCTATCGGTCTCGTCTCCACGCGACCTTCATCCACCTTAACGAGCATTTCGGGAGAAGTTCCAACAATCACTTCATCATCAAATTTCAAATAATACATATATGGAGAAGGATTCATCGTTCTCAGTACTCGATATACATGCAAGGGGGAAATGTCTGTTTCAATATGAAATCGCTGGGATAGAACAACTTGGAAAATATCGCCAGCACTAATGTATTCCTTCGCTTGAATGACCCGGTCTATATATTGCTCCTTGGTCATATTCGATTGAAATTGTCCGATATCCACATCCTCAGGAATCGATCCCACGACGGTATGATCTAGCATCGTTGGTCTCTTCAGCCTTTCTATCATTGCTTCAATTCGCTGACATGCCGTTTCATAAGCGGCAGCAATATCTTCTTCTGTTGCGCCGGATTTCGCATGTACATTGGCAATGACCTTCATCTGTTGCTTGAAGTGATCGAATACGATGATCTGATCGCAGAACATAAAGTGAACATCATCCATCTGCAAGTCATCAATGCGGTGTGCAGGCAATTTCTCATAATATTGCAGCAAATCATATCCGAAGAAGCCAATTGCTCCTCCGGTAAACGGAGGTAATTCTGTAAGCGCAGGGCTAGAATATGAACGAAGCAGTGACTTAACTAACTCAATCGGTTTTTCGTCATATTGTGTGCGAACACCATCATGCTCAACCTCCATCGTCCCATTCTTACCCCGTACAATTAGGAATGGATCTGTACCGATAAAGGAATATCTAGCCCATTTCACACCACCCTCAACACTTTCAAGCAGGAAAGCTCGCGGCTCACGATACAAGTGCTGGAACACACGGATCGGTGTTTCGGTATCAGCCATCAATGTCCTAGCGATTGGAATCAGATTGTGCTTCTGTGCTAGTCGGATTACTTCAGTAAGTTCTGGGCTGTACATGAAAATCACTCCTTTTTAATATAATAAAAAACCTCTACATCATCGTAGAGGAGAGGTTCAGTTTAAGATGGTTTGTGCCGAATACAAAAGAATAGAAAACGCAGCTTTATTAAAGGCTGGTTCCTAACAAAGTATTGGCGTGCCTGCATACTCAGCTCAACTCATCTATCCTCAACTAAACTCTACTCAACTCTGCTGTCATTACTATACAATACGCTACTCAACACCGTCAACCCTTAGATTCATCAATGGTTCGACTTCTCTTTAAGGTCTGGACGAAGAATACTCGCACGATTCAGATATACATGATGGATTTCATTCTGGTTTTTGTATGTATTCACCAGAACCATTAGACGAACACATTTCTCCAAGCTGTTCTTAACAGCAATCTCCAATGAGCACATTAAGGGAACTAGCTCCCAGCCTTGCATCTGACGAATGGCTCGTGCAGGGAATGTAGCGTCCAAATCATGTGTCGTCGTGACGAATACACTACATATATCCTCTGGTTCAATATCGTTCTCTGCAATGATCTGATTGAGTAGCTCCGCCGTTGAAGCAAGAATTTCCTCAGCTTCATTATGAACAACTGTCGTAGCTCCACGAATTCCCCTGACCTTCATATATTAAACCTCCCGTTTCAACTCAGTTAGCACTTCTCTAACTATCTCCGCTTGAACACCTTTACGAATCTCCACTGTCCCAATCGCAGTAGGTAGGACGAATACCATCTGACCTTCTTTGAATTTCTTATCATGCATCATCGCACTCATAATCTCATCTGTATCTAGATGCTCTGGCAATCTTACAGGTAGACCGAGATTAGTCAATAGTCTCTTCGTCTCTATGTATACAATTTCCGGGCTTCCCAAACGCACTGCGAGCTTGGCAGCACCAACCATACCAATGGATATCGCTTCTCCATGAAGCAGCTTATTATAACCCGCAACGGCTTCAAGAGCATGTCCTATCGTATGTCCCAAATTCAATATAGCTCGCATGTCATTCTCACGCTCATCTAACGAAACAACATTGGCTTTAATGCGAATTCCCTCATATAAAGCGTGCTGTAACGCATCTGAATTCAGTGCGAGTAATGCTTCCGTATTCTGGTCACACCAGGCTACGAAATCAGCATCCCAGATTAAGCCCTCCTTGAGAACTTCAGACAAGCCTGAGCGGATTTCTCTTTCTGGAAGCGTACGTAGAGTTGAGATATCGAATATTACTAGCTCAGGCTGATGGAACGCTCCAATAATATTCTTGGCCAATGGGTGATTGACCCCGACTTTGCCGCCAACACTTGAATCATGTGCTTGAATCGTTGTAGCAATCTGAACAAAGCGAATCCCACGCATATAACTAGCAGCAACAAATCCTGCTAAGTCACCTACAACTCCACCGCCAAGAGCAATGATGGTCGACTGGCGATCTAGTCCGCTTTGGAGTGCCGCTCCGATGACATCCTCGAGAACAACAAGGGATTTCGATCTCTCACCTGGAGGTACAATTTTCACAAGTACGTTATAACCGGCATGCTTCAGATAGAGGGATACTCGGTCCAAATGCTGCACTGCCACATGTTCATCGGTAATAATGAGCACTGGCGAATGTTTATAGATGGAACGCGCTTCGAAAAATTCCCCGATCCGTTCCAATATCCCATCACCAATATAAATTGGATATGAACGTTCACCAAGCTCAACTGTGATCTGCCTCATATTAATAACGCTCCACTTGAGCTAGGTAGCTCTGATAATTGGATCTAATCTCTTCGATAGAATCCCCACCGAACTTCTCAAGGAAGGAGACTGCTACTTCCCAAGCTACTACTGCTTCAAGCACAACACTCGCCGCAGGAACTGCACAAGCATCGGAACGCTCCACTTGAGCAGTAAAGGGTTCCTTCGTATCAATATCCACACTCTGTAGAGGTTTATATAAGGTCGGTATCGGTTTCATTACACCACGTACAACAATCGGCATACCCGTAGTCATTCCACCCTCAAAGCCACCCAAACGATTGGAAGCACGATAGAAGCCTTGCTCCTTAGCATACATAATTTCGTCATGAACTTGTGATCCCGGCTTCTGAGCGGCCTCGAAGCCTATTCCGAATTCTACGCCCTTGAATGCATTAATGGATACAACCGCTTGTGCAATCCGTCCGTCCAGCTTGCGGTCCCACTGAACATAACTACCAAGTCCAACGGGAACACCCTCAACCATACATTCAACAATTCCACCGATTGAATCTCCGTCTTTCTTGGTCTGATCAATATGCTCGATCATCTTCGCCTCAGCTACTTTATCAACTACACGCACAGGAGATTGCTCAGTAATCTCAATTAATTCATCAAGAGGAAGATCATGACGTTCCGCCTCAACCTCACCAATTCGGATGACCTGACCAGCTACCTTGATACCGAATTCTGCTAAAAGCATACGTGCGACTGCGCCACAGGCAACACGTGCAGCGGTCTCCCGCGCGCTTGAACGTTCCAATACATTCCTCAAGTCAGTCAGATTATACTTCAAGCCGCCATTCAGATCGGCGTGACCAGGGCGAGGTCGGTTAACGCGACGCTTTTCTTCGTCACCGCTCTCTATAGGTTCAATATTCATGACAGTTGTCCAATGCTTCCAATCCTTGTTCTCTATAATAAGAGCAATCGGCGCTCCTGTTGTCTTCCCGTGACGAACACCGCCCATAACCGATGCTTCATCCTTCTCGATTTGCATTCTCTGACCACGTCCATGGCCTTTCTGTCTACGCTGTAATTGTTCATTAATTAATTCAAATGAAAACTTCATATTACTAGGCACACCTTCAATGATGGCCGTCAGCTGTGGACCATGTGTTTCACCTGCAGTTAAGTAACGCACTAACGTTTCCCCCTCGCGTTTGACTATATCCGATTTACCCCAATGTTCTTTGCTCATTATAGTATAGAGGGGGCGGTTTGACAAGAAAACAGAGCTCTGATGTCGAGCGCACCTTTAAAAACCGTTGGAATAATTATTCCAACGGTTTTTTCGAATTCTACCTACATTTTAATGATTGGCCGATTGTTGGATAGACACAGAATTATTCGAGCGATGGTTCTGGATCATGCCTAGTATGAATGAAGCGTCTATACCTAGAATCTGTTCACATTCCTTCAGTGTGATGAAGCCTCGTAAATAGGCGGAAATCACTTTGCTTCTGTCCATCATCTAGACCCCTTCACTTCCTATTCAATACGACTAGTATTGCAATATTTGGCAAGGGTTATACAGTTATTTTACGATAAAAAAATGAATCTACAGCTTCCAGATGGTATTGAACGGGTGTGAAAATCTGTTCTGTGCTGCCTACGAATAATAAACCATCGGGTTTTAATGATTGTGAAAACTTATGATACAAATCTTGCTTAGCTTCCTCCGTGAAGTAAATCATCACATTCCGGCAAATGATAAGATCGAAATCCTTCTCGAAGCGATCGAGCAGAAGATTGCCCTTTTTAAATCGAATTAGCTTTTTTAGGGATTGGTCGACCTGGTAAGTATCATTAACTTTAGTAAAATATTTGGACAAATACTTAGCGGGAATGTCGCGAATAGATCGTTCTATGTATTCCCCCTTCTGCGCTTTGGCTAAGACCGTGTCATCTATATCCATTGCGAGAATTTCAGGGCGATCTGCACCAGCTTCCATAAGTAACATCGCTAGTGTATAGGGCTCCTCCCCCGAAGAACAAGCTGCACTCCAGCATTTCAGTTGGGGAGACTTTTTTAACATCTCTGGAATAAATTTCTGTTCTAAGACTGTCCATCTTGTAGGGTTACGCCAAAATTCGGACACATTGATGGTTACACGGTCCATGAATTCATTCATTAACTCCTTGTCTTTCATTAAAGCATTGAAATAAGGAAGAAAGGAACTAAAGCCCCTTTTCATGAACAAGGACGTTAATCGACGCTTCATCTGGGTTTCTTTATAGTTGCCTAAGTCCAGATTTAGATTCTCATTGATCTTACGAATGAATAAATTGTAATCTAAATCCTCCAACACTTATCACTCCAATGCTTTCCCCTTATTTCAAATCCATTGTTGAATCGATCTTGTGTATGATATCAATTCCTCAGGCTTGAAGAAGTGATTAATTTCAAGTTCAGCACTTTCTGGAGAATCTGAGCCATGGATAATATTCAAGCCGGTATGAACTGCATAATCTCCACGTATTGTTCCTGGTAATGCGTCTAGCGTATTCGTTTTGCCCATCATCATTCTAGATAATGTAATAACCTGGTCTCCTTCCCATACCATTGCGAATACAGGTCCAGAAGTAATAAAGCTAACTAATTCATCGAAGAATGATTTTCCTTGATGCTCAGCATAGTGCTTCTCAGCTTGCAGGCGAGTCATCTGCATAAGCTTGCAGCCTATCATTTGAAAGCCTTTGTTCTCTAATCGACCAACAATTTCTCCAATCAATCCACGCTGTACTCCATCAGGCTTAATCATTACGTAAGTTCTTTCCATGGGATTGCCTCCTAAAAGTTTTTGATAGTATTAGTATGTACGATTACCGACAAAATGGGCAATCTCAATTAAACTTCGCTTTGCCGATTGCTCTGGTAACTGACTTACGGCTACTATGGCCTTCTCAATATAAAGCTCTAAGAGCTTCTCCGCTTGCTCCAACCCATTACTTTCTCTAAGTAGCTGCAGCAGAGTTGACGTATCCGCTTTACCATCTGCTTCACGAATGGTTTCGATATGTGCGATCATTGTTTCTCTACGCGGACTATCCTTAAGCGCCATAATGAAAGGGAGTGTAATATTACCTTGGCGAATATCACTTCCTGGTGGCTTGCCTATCTGCTTCTCCGTACCACAGATATCCAAGATATCGTCTCGAATTTGGAAGGCCATACCGACATTGTAACCGAATGCATACAAAGCTCTAGATTTAGAAGAGTCAGCTCCAACGGCCAATGCACCTAATTGACAGCTAACTGCGAAGAGCAAAGCTGTCTTCCTACGTATGCGCAGCAAGTATTCTCGCACGGTCTGCTCATAATGGAAGAAGTAACGAATCTGCTCCATCTCTCCAATTGTCATTTGGACTATAGCTTTGGAAAGTATCTTATGAATTTGAGGGTCTGCTAGCTCCGTTAATACCATTAGTGCCTTGGCAAATATATAATCTCCTGTATACATGGCAATACGGTTATCCCACTTAGACTTAACAGTAAATTGACCACGTCGTGTATCCGCATCATCAATAACGTCATCATGTACTAAGCTTGCCATATGAATGAGCTCTAATGTAACAGCCACTTGTTTCAAGCGTTCCAAGGAATAGTCGCCAAACTGGCCTGCTAATAATACAAATACGGGACGAATTCTCTTCCCACCTGCTTTGAGCAAATGGAGTGAAGTCTTATTGAGTAAAGCATGATCGGATCTAATGCTTTTATCCAATTCATCTTCGATATACCGAATATCACCCTTCAAGCTCGTATAAATGTCCAAAAGTTTCATTCATTCACCTATAATATCTTAGTATTGTTCCATATATTCAGTGGTACTTCTCCAAATAATAACCCCAACTCAAACGCATATTGATAATACAGTTGCAGCCCTTTCTTCTGTTCATCTGAGAATTCATAGGAAAGGTCCGAGAAATACTGACTCCAGAAGTCAGGGGTTCCACCGAGCCGTTCCATAGCGGCAGTTATGATGCCACTTGGATCTGCACGTCCCTTCGCCTTACTATCAAGAAAGGCTACTTGAACTTGGCTGATTAATATTGGCATGATTTCGATTACCTCACGCCGGATTGCCCATATAGCAAAAGTCATCCAACAGCCTGTAAGCCTCGTCCATTCAGCGCCCAAATCCAGAACCTGATAGTCATGTTGCTCCCAGCTTGCCCGAATAGCATCATCACCAATCAGCATTGCGCCATCCATTCCTTCCATCATATCATGTAATGATGGTGAAGCAAAAGAATATTCTGGCTTTCCACCATGAAACTTTTCTAGAATGATTTTCAGCAAATTAACAGAAGTGGCAGACGCAGTCGTCAGAGCAATGCGCCCGTTCTTCACTCTGTCCAAGCTACCCTTATAGAATAGGAGTATGGAACGAACTGAACCGTGAGCGCTAACGGATAAGTTAGGCAGAATATAATAAAGATTATGGGATTCCGCGTAGGCAAAAGATGATATTGGTCCAATATCAATAGACCCATTCCGCATATTGCGGTTTAGTTCGGTTGGTACTTGTGAAATAATTTCTATGGATGAACCAAATGTTGAGACCGGAAAATAATGAAATACCGGCCACACATTAGTGAAGTCTATTCGGCCAATTTTAAGAGTTCTTTGTGGATCGGTCATCTTCTGCTCCCCACCTGCTGTATACTTGATTATGGATTCCCATTGAGTCCAATGTCTTACCAACCATAAAGTTAACCATATCCTCGATGTTACCTGGCTTATGATAGAATGCTGGCATCGCCGGAGCAATCGTAACACCCAATCTAGCTAACTTCAGCATATTCTCCAAATGAATGGCCGACAACGGTGTTTCTCTAGGAACGATGATCAGCTTACGGCCTTCCTTAAGCATGACATCTGCTGCTCGTTGTAGCAAATTATTCGAAGAGCCATTCGCGACAGCGGCCACAGAACCCATTGAGCAAGGTACGATAACCATGCCATCAACGCGATAAGACCCGCTAGCAATACTCGCTCCAATGTCCTGTATAGGATGGAACTTGAAGGTTGATTCATAATCGCCGAACTGTTCATTGATGGTCTCGCTTCGCTTGGTAGTATTCCAGCCTAATTCATCGTGTAAGACACGCCAGCCTGCATCCGTTATTACAAGATGAACGGTATAGTTATGCTGAAGGAGATAGTGGGTAAGAGTTACTCCATAGATACTGCCACTTGCTCCGGTTATTCCGATTATCCATCTATAGGTCTCACTACTCATCCATAACGCACCACCAGGTCAATGACTGTAAATATGAACAGGACTATACTTAGCACACCATTCATTGTAAAGAACGCTGTGTTCAAGCGAGTCAAGTCATTCGGAGTAACTAAGCGATGTTCATAGACGAGGATGATATAAGCAATGATCATTCCGACAATATAAAACTCGCTTAAATCTGCTAACCATATTAGTGAGAATAGACCTGCTGCTGTTAACAGATGGAATCCTCTAGCAATCCATAGCGCTCGAGTTATCCCGAAGCGTGATGGAATAGAATGAAGCCCTTCCTTACGATCGAAATCAATATCCTGACATGCATAGAGCACGTCGAAGCCCGCAGTCCATAGTGCAACAGCGAGATAGAAGATCATAGCCGTCATATTAATCTCACCCGTAACTGCAGCCCAAGCGCCTAAGGGCGCTAAACCAATAGTAAGACCTAGAATAATGTGGCAAGCCCACGTAAATCTCTTCGTATAGGAATACCCGACTAAGAATATAACAGCGATAGGCAATAGCTTCATTGACAGAGGGTCTAAATTAGAAGTCGCCACGAACAACAGTACAAAAGATATTACAATAAACAGCCATACCTCTATCGAAGATATTAAGCCCGCAGGAATAGCCCGATTTGCTGTTCTTGGATTCTTCGCATCAATCGTTCGATCGATTACGCGATTTAATCCCATAGCAGCAGTCCTTGCACCGATCATAGCTAGGGTAATCCATCCAATCTCGCTCCATGCGGGAAGTCGATCAAATACATATACAGAAGAAAGAATAGCTCCCATGTAAGCAAAAGGTAATGCAAACAAGGTATGTTCAAATTTAATCATTTCCAAGAAAATCTTAAGCTTTCTCATGGTTATCGTCGTTTCCCTTCACGCCGATATGCAATGCAGCAATTCCGCCAGTTAGTGGGTAAGCCTTTGTGTTCTGTAACCCAATTTGATTAAATATAGCCAATAGCTGTTTGTGATTAGGAAATTCCATGAGCGATTTCGGCAACCACTTGTATTGCTCGTATCGTTTAGCAAGCAGCTTTCCTATGAATGGAAGTACATATTTGAAATAAGAATAGTATAGCCCTTTGAAGGGCTGCCATGTGGGCTTCGATAACTCCAGACAGACAACAAGTCCCCCTGGCTTAACGACCCGCATCATCTCCCGCAAAACCCGCTGAATATCCGGAACATTACGTAAGCCAAAGCCAATAGTTACATGGTCAAAAGTATGATCATCGAATGGTAGTTCCATAGCATTACCATGAATGAGCTCAATACGCTTAGACATGCCAAGGCGATCAATCTTACTCTGCCCTACATTTAGCATGTTGCGACTGAAATCTAGACCTACAATAGTTCCTGTTGAACTAGCTTCAGCGAGACTGATTGTCCAATCACAAGTGCCACAACAAATATCTAAAGCTGATTGCCCAAGTTGCACAGCCATCTTCTTCATCGTAAATCTTCGCCATGATTTATGGCGGCGAAAGCTGAGCACATCATTCATAAAATCATACTTGGGAGCGACACTCTGAAAGACAGAATGAACGTATTTTTCTTTGGATTGTTGTTCCATACTTCACCTCAAATTTCTTTGGCAACCTGTGGAATACATACTCTGGGATTGAATGATTGAAGCATCGTTGTAATTTCTGTTCTTAGCGTATCTGAATCCATATGCTCCAAGATTCTGATTACTTGTTGAATGTGAGTTTGAAGCATATCCATGAGTACTCCATGAATATTAAACTTGGTCATTAACGAGACGACAGCAGGTTTATCTACATTGATCAATCGTTCCCGATCAACGGGCGATACAGCCTCAAGCATGTAACAGAATGCCCAGCTGTCTCTGAATGTTTCATAAGAATCACTTCGTTCCAGCTCATTCTGAATCACTTCACAACGAGTCAACAAGCTTAGAAGCTCAGGCCACTTAACATTATATTGCTCAGGAATAAACCTAGAGAGTGCCAAGAATAATTGAGTTCTCATCGATACGGATTGCTCCATATACTCCTCTGCAGTCAGCTTCATCGCTCTGAATCGTTCATAGAAATTCATCTTCATCCTATTAACTTCACTTATTGCACCGGAAACTAATCCAATGATATCAATTCGACCTATATGAGATAACAAATGATAAAAGCGACTGTTAAAATAATCACCGGCCAACACCTTTAATTGACGTGAGCGAGCCTGTCCGATGAACTCCTGAGTAGGTGTTGAAGTCACCATATCATGCGTATCTAGTCCTAATTGAGCTAGTGAAGTAGCAAGAGCACAGACTTCACTATGTTCGACTTGCTTGGGGTTTCGCTGTAAGAATGCAAAAAGCAGCCTAGTCCGAATCTCAGGAAAGGCCGGAAGAAGTGTATGAGCTTTAATCATTTCGTAATCTGTATATTTAACAGCAAGTTTGGCGATATGGTCCGTTCTCATCTAATAAGCCTCCGAGCGTATAAGAGCTATTCTAACTAGGCTACATAATAATCTTGATTATTATAACATAACCTTGTTCGTTACGCATGTTTGAACAACATGAAGATGTTACAGAATAATTAAGCTTCTTTATAATAATTATTATGAGTAAGAAAGGTCTACTCAAGCTGAAGCCTTGTCCATTGCGGAGTCACCGTCAGCTGAAACCGCCTTTCAATTAAATCTTCTACACTGATCTGCTCGCTCTTCCAGAGTTCATAATCTTCCTCGAAAATTTGCGCCCGATGTGCATCGAGTGCAAGCAATAATCGTCGTGGTTGTTGGCCTTCACCGACAGGAGTTTGTACTATTCGAGCCCAGACCCGATCCACATTCGTTGTCGCACCAAGACCGTAATAGACGAAATCCAATAGTTGATTCATGATGACTTTCGATGGCTCCATGGGTGTTCCCACCTCGAAATCTACGGAAAGAATTCGATCGCTCCAATCTACTCTTCTCAATTCCAATTGTAAGGGTACCGTTATAATCCAATCTACAATATTCTCTTCCGTCAATGTAACAGGGTTATCATTCTGAAACACTTGCAGCTCGTTCAGATCGATAGGCAGATGAGACTTAAGCTCCGGCAAGAAGGACAATAACCACGCAATACAAACTGACAATACAGCAACAACAATAAAGCGAGCCCATAGCTTCACGATAACCACTTCACCTTTCGACTGAATTGTCTCTACATTCCATTGTATGAGACCAGTCACTCGGGAAGTCCAAGCAGTTGAAGAGTTTGCAATAAAAAGAGGCTCAACTATAAGTAAATTTCACTTATGGGTTCGCCCCTCATACGTTATTCTATTCTTCAGTGTCTACGATACCATGCTTGGTATATAGGACCGCTTTACCGCGTATCTTCACTGCTGAGGTATGATCTGTGAACTGAAAAATCATCACTTCACCTTTATCAAGCTTTTCCGTATGATGAAACTTGGTATCCTGACCTCTAGTTAAACCGATAACATGTGCACCATTTTCCTTGGCTTTTATAACCACATAATCGCCTTGCATAAGCTCTGACATATGAATCCTCCTAAAAGTGTAAAATTATAGCTTAAGAAGTAAGGTCATTCAAACAGAACTACTTCGTAAGCTTAATATTATAACACGAACCTATAAACACATCAAAAACCACTCTCGTGTGTTGTGAAGCTCACAACACGAGAGTGGTTTTATAACTAACTATTGAACCCCTTCCTTCAACGCCTTACCAGGCTTGAAAGCGGGGACCTTACTCGCTGGAATTTCAATTTCTTCACCAGTTTGAGGATTTCTACCTTTGCGGGCTGAGCGTTCCCTCACTTCGAAATTGCCGAAGCCAACAAGCTGCACTTTCTCTCCTAGATGCAGAGCTTCAGATATAGATTCGAATACAGCTTCTATTGCTTTACTTACATCCTTCTTGGATAATTCGGTAGATTCCGCTACCTTGGATACCAAATCTGCTTTATTAATGACAATTCACCTCCCCCCATAATATGGGTTCTTATCATTCTTTGTTCACTCTTTTACGATAAAATATACATATCCAGCGAAAAAACAAGAGCACCCCGATAAGAGTGCCCAACAACTGTCTAATTAAAGTATGATAGCAATCAGCCCGCCTGAGCCTTCATTAATTATTCGGCCAAGTGTTTCCTGCAGCTTATATCTAGCATTATCTGGCATCATTGAGATTTTCCCTTGGATTCCTTCACGAACAATACTATGAAGCGAGCGACCGAAGATATCTGATTCCCATATTTTCTTAGGATTATCCTCAAAATCTTGAATCAAGTAGCGAACTAGCTCTTCACTCTGCTTCTCAGTACCGATGATTGGAGCGAATTCAGATTCAACATCTACACGAATCATGTGAATCGAAGGAGCTGTCGCTTTCAATCTCACTCCGAAGCGAGAGCCATGACGGATTAATTCCGGTTCTTCTAGCTTCATCTCTTCCAATGAGGGAGAAGCAATACCATAGCCAGTCGATTTTACCATCTCTAGTGCACCAGAGAATCGATCATATTCGCGCTTGGCATATGAGAAATCCTGCATAAGCTGAAGGAGGTGATCTTTACCGCGTATCTCTACACCAACCACTTCCATCAGAATTTTATCGTAAAGCTCATCAGGAGCATACAGATCGATCTCTGCAACACCCTGCCCCATACTCATCCCGGACAAACCAGCCCGCTCGATGAAATCATATTCGGTGAATTGCTCAACAACTCGATCAACATCCCTTAATCTGCGAATATCCTTGACCGTGTCACGAACGGAATCTTCATAATGATTTCTTAACCAATGTCGATCGTTCAGCACCATTACCCAGCTTGGAAGATTCACATTAACTTCATGAACCGGGAATTCATACAATACTTCTCTTAGTACTGACATCACTTCTGGCTCCCCCATGCTAGCAACGCTGAGAGGAATGACAGGAATATCGTACTTCTCAGCTAATTCATTCCGGAGCTTAAGCGTTGACTCACTATTGGGTGTCGTTGAATTTAGAATCATTATGAATGGCTTGCCAACTTCCCTCAGTTCTTCAATAACCCGTTCCTCTGCCTGAATATAAGAGGACCTCGGAATTTCAGCAATGCTCCCATCCGTAGTCACAATAACACCTAAAGTTGAATGCTCCTGGACCACTTTACGAGTACCAATCTCCGCGGCTTCCTGGAACGGAATGGGTTCTTCAAACCAAGGTGTCGATACCATTCTTGGTCCATTCTCATCTTCATAGCCCTTGGCACCTTCTACTGCGTACCCCACACAATCTACTAGTCGTACATTAACATCCAAGCCTTCTGCAACATGAATTTGCACAGCTTGATTGGGCACGAATTTGGGCTCTGTGGTCATAATCGTTTTACCTGCGGCGCTCTGCGGTAATTCGTCGATCGCCCTCATGCGATCGGCTTCGTTATGGATATTCGGCAGTACTACCGATTCCATGAACCTTTTGATGAATGTGGATTTTCCCGTTCGTACCGCACCGACAACGCCAAGATAGATATCTCCACCTGTCCGTTCTGCGATATCCCTAAAAATATCAATTTTCTCCAATGAGATTGCCTCCTATCCAGATCATGAAGTAACTCGTACAACCATAAGGACTTGTAACAATATATGTACAGCATCAGCGATTATGCATATTATTTATCCAGAGAGTGCTCCCTTCATCCTATTATGTTCTTCATCCATTAAGTTATATGATAGGCTGGCTAATCCTATTCTCTACGCCCCAAAAAAAGAAGCGTCTCTAGTACCGACGCTTCACATTATTCTGATATGACCGGCTCATTATCTTTCCAATAATAAGGATAAGAATTCACCGGTATATAATTGGATTGCTCTACTAGGTAGGTTCGCAAATCGATATTCGGATCAGGGGATGAGTTTTCCTTCATTGTGATTGCTCTCATAATCTCTGGAGCATAATCAACGGTGATACGACCAGATTGATGAATGAGAATAGGCAAGAACATCTCTGAATAGACACTTCTCACCTGCTCGCTCTTCAAGCCCAATCGTTCGAAATCAACATGATAAAAGCTTGGCTTGACTAATTCGCCCAGCGGCAGATCATTACCTTCGGCCACATATGAGTCAGACCGCCTCTGGATGTCGGAAACCTGCCCCGCTATAACCAAATCCATTAGCTTTACCTTCAACTCACCTTCTGGATCAACAATGACATAATAATTCGATCCGCCTGCTTCATAAGCATCAGCAGGTATGCGACTTATGACATTACGATCAAGCAGCTTCTTGAAATCAACCAGATATTTCTCGTAGATGGGCGTCTCTTCCGTACTATTCTTGATTGGCAATACACCGGTTCGTTCCTTATAAGTTTCCACAGCATTCTGAACTAGAATCATATATTCGCCCGTAGAGATTTGATTTTGTTGAAGTCGATCCTTTGGATATAAACAACCAGCCAACATAATCACCATCAATATGAGAAGAACTGTTATTTGCCATCGCTTCATCAGAGATTAATCCACCTTTGCTAATTGTCTTAAAATTCACCATCATCTTCTGCTTGTTGGGCGAGCTGTCGTCGAATAGCAGCCTTTAGCGGATCCTCGGGAATCAGGGCAGTTACATCACCACATACCTTCGCCTGACAGGACAATCGATAATGATCATCCACGAGTGAACCCAGCTTCAGCCGCTCATTCTTATTAGGGGATTCCAGGCCACTTTGTTCTGGAACAATAACCTTACACATCAGACATGCAGCCTTCCCACCACAACGTGTACGAATGCTTACCTTGGCTGATCTACTCGCTTCCAGTAATGTCGTTCCTCGTCGAACCTTTACACGCTTGTTATCTGGTAAAAAAACAACCTCATCCTGCATCTATGTATCCACTCCTGCTAATCAAGCATTAGAAATAAGGTTTATTAACGGCGACAATTGTACCATCCGTTCGAACAATAGCTTGGCAAGCAAGCCGATAACCTTTCTCTAGCTCCTCATCCTCCAAGCGGTCCCATTCTTCATCCGACGTCTCAGCCAAATGCTCACGCCCAACCTCGACGAGACAACGACAACGCGCACATGTTCCACGTGTACAAGAAAAATCCCAATCAACATCGTTCTTTAACGCTATATCAAGGATGGATTGTCCGATAATCGACTTCACCTGTTTGTGCAGCTTTCTTCCTTTAAGATCTAACAAAAGCATGACCCTCCCGACATTAGAACACTGACAATAGCATGAGAACTACAATAGGAATAAATAGAAGAAAAGCGACAATCGTTAAGACAACCCGTAAGAATCCTGTTGTCTTGGAACGGGCAAAGGTAATTAATACAGAAGCGACCAGCATTAAAGCTATGGCGATTAAAGACGCCCACATTTTGTCCATACTACTCATCGTTATGTGCTCCCCATCTGTTTCAATTCAGCCCTCATTATATCACATACCTTCATGTCAAAAAAATAAAGCGCAGTCGGCGCCTCATTTTTTACCTAAAACCGATTTTATCATTTGCTCCATGTTATTGGGATTAATGCCGCTTTTCTTAATTGCCCCGATTAGCTCTTGCACGGTAGACTCTGCTACAGGTACATTAGCCATCTTAGAAACCTGCTTAATCAGCTGTCTTAGCTGTTGTTCACTCTTTATCGTAGAAGGACCAACACCGCTTGCCACATTCTTAATATCTTTATCAGTAATATTCTTGCCGGTTTTTCTTTTGACGGCGTTTAATACATCTTTGGATATATCCTTGGAACCCATCGCCGACCTCCTCATACACTTTTACTGTATCGTATGAGGAATGACGAATCCCGGTGTAGGCTATCCTATTTATTTTTTAATTAGGAGTAAACGGTGTAATGATATCCTCTTGTCTTCGGCCTCTACCCATCAGATCCTCTACAGCTAGCGTCGGATTTTTGCCTTCGAACAATACAAGGTACAGCTGCTCAGTAATCGGCATATCAACATGATATTGACGAGAGAGGGCAATTGCTGCATTCGTGGTTTTCACACCTTCAACGACCATGCCCATTTCTTCTAGCACTTCTTGGACAGCCTTTCCTTGGGCGATCTGATAACCAGCTCGCCAATTTCGACTATGTTGGCTCGTGCAGGTGACGATTAAATCCCCGATACCAGCAAGTCCAGCGAATGTTAGCGGATTAGCTCCCATGGTTACACCTAGACGAGTAATTTCGGCTAGTCCTCTAGTAATCAATGCTGCTTTGGCATTATCCCCAAAGCTTAACCCATCGACCATCCCCGCACCGATAGCAATAATATTCTTGAGGGCGCCTGCTAGTTCAACGCCTTGGATATCCACATTCGTATATACTCTGAAATCATTGTTAATCAGAAGATCCTGTGCGGCTTGGGCAGCCTCAATCGAAGCAGAGGCAACCACAATCGTAGTGGGACAATGCTTTATAACCTCTTCAGCATGAGAAGGTCCAGATAGTACGACGATTCGATCAGCATCAATCTGGGGCAGCTCCTCCGCAATGACCTTAGACATCGGTAATAACGAACCTGTCTCGAAGCCTTTGGCTGCATGAATAAGCAGTGTATCCGATGTCAGATAGGGCTGAAGCTGATGTGCAACCTGTCTCATAGCCGAGGTAGGTGCAGCTAAAAGGACTGCATCCGCATGAAAAGCCGCTACCTCGATAGATGCAGTGGCTTTCACATCAGCATGAAGTAGATGGTCTTTCAGAAATTTATGATTTCGATGCTGTTGGTTGATTTCATCCACTTGTTCGACATTTCGTGACCATATCGTAACATCGTGGCCATTCCCAGCCAAGACACAAGCAAGTGCAGTTCCCCAGCTACCAGCGACGAATACAGAAACCTTCTTTCTCAAGGGGGTACCTCCTTAAAGATTTGGATTGCTGCGCGATCCTATCTTATTCTCTGTTCCTCTTACGATCTTCACAATATTCTTGCGATGCTTAACCCAAGCGAATACAAGAATGGCAAAGCTCCCCCAGAATAATTCTATGGGATAATCCAACCAATAGATGAATACAGGGAGGAATACGGTTAATAAGAGTGAGCCTAATGAAACATATCTAGTAATAAGAATAGCAATGATGGCTATTAATCCAGCGAGTAGTGTAGGAAGAAATGCTAGGGTAAGTAACATGCCAATAGTTGTTGCGACTCCTTTTCCACCACGAAAATTAAACCAGATAGGCCAATTGTGTCCTAGAATAACCGCGATTCCACAAATGACAGCGACCCCATATTGATCGGGTACGAACCATTTGGCTAACCATACAGCTAGTACGCCCTTACCGATATCAAGTAGGAAGACAACGATCGCTGGTCCCTTGCCCATGATTCTAAGTGTGTTTGTAGCACCTGCGTTGCCGCTACCATGGTTGCGGATATCAATTCCCGCGACTAGCTTTCCCATAATAACACTGAATATTATTGAACCCAACAGATAGCTTACAAGAACAACCAAAATGGATATCATTGGATCTACTCCTCTGAAGATTTCTTCCGAACTACGAATCGAACAGGTGTACCTTCAAAAGTAAAGGCAGCACGGATCTTATTCTCTAGATAGCGCTCATACGAGAAATGCATGAGCTCGGGATCATTCACGAATAAGACGAAGGTCGGTGGCTTTACCGCAACCTGAGTTCCATAATTAAGCTTCATTCGTTTGCCTTTATCCGTTGGAGGTGGATTGATGGCAACTGCATCCATCAGTACATCGTTAAGGATGTGTGTAGCAATACGCATGTTATGCTGCTCTGAAACTTGATTCACGGTAGGAAGGATTTTATGAACTCTTTGTTTGGTTAGCGCTGAGACGAATACAAGCGGTGCATAGGTCATGAATAAGAAGTGGTCTCGCACTGTCTGTGTAAACTTCTGCAGCGTCTTCTCATCCTTCTCCACAACGTCCCATTTGTTCACTACGAAGATTGCAGCTTTACCCGCTTCATGGGAATAACCGGCAATATGTTTGTCCTGCTCGATAATACCTTCTTCTCCATTAATGACCACTAGAACAACATCAGCTCGTTCAATCGCTTTGAGTGCACGCATAACACTATATTTTTCCGTATTCTCATATACCTTGCCTCGCTTACGCATTCCGGCTGTATCAATAAGCACATACTTCTGACCCTCCCATTCAAAAGGAGTATCAATCGCATCTCGTGTTGTACCGGCTACATTACTTACAATAACTCGTTCCTCACCAAGTAACGAATTGACTAGTGAGGATTTACCGACATTCGGTCTGCCTATTAAGGCGACCTTAATCACGTCTTCACCATATTCGTCATCATTCGTCTCAGGAAACTTCTGTACCGCAGCATCCAGCAGATCGCCTATTCCGGTTCCATGTGCTCCAGAAATAGCAACAGGTTCACCGAAACCCAATTGGTAGAACTCATAAATTTCATTATGCATCTGAATGTTATCGACTTTATTCACCGCTAGAATGATCGGTTTCTTCGAGCGATAGAGCAGCTTGGCTACCTCATTATCATCGGAAGTTAGACCGATCTTGGCATCTGTAATAAATATGATAACATCCGCTTCTTCAATTGCTAATTCTGCTTGTACTCGAACTGATTTCAGCAGCTCATCCGATTCGAATACTTCTATACCGCCAGTATCAATAACGTTGAAGGGAATCCCATTCCATTCACTGCGACCATACAAACGATCACGTGTAATGCCTGGCTTATCTTCTACGATAGCTAGATTATCTCCGATAATTCGGTTGAAAATTGTTGATTTACCAACGTTCGCACGGCCTACTATTGCAATTACGGGTCGAGCCATGTCTCACACCTCCATATTCCATTGTTCATATATAAATCAAATAACATGATTGACTATCATGAATATAGCTTATTCCGTGTCCATTGAGCTAATAAAGCTACAGCTCGTGTTAAGAATATGGCTATAAACAGCTGATCCCAAGAGGCAGCGTGCCCAATTTGTAAATGAGTTGGATCACTCCAAAGCTGATCAAGCAGTGAACCAGCCATAACTCCCCAAGAGACCACTGTGATTTGATGCAATGGATTCTTGATGAATCCACCTACCAGTATGGCTTCTCCAATAGCTACGTCTAAGACTGGATGTATAAGATACACAGGACTCCATCGCTGACTATACACCATATAGCCATGCCAGATGGATAGGAGCAAACCGAACAGGAGAAGCTGCATAAATTGCCTTCTCGATGAGATTAATCCTCGAAGCTGAGCAACCACCAAAGCTATAATAAGTATTAAACTAAGATGTAAAGTTAAATGAGATGTTACTTGCCAGGAGAAGGGCATCAGGACAAACCATAGACCCACAAACAGCGTGACCATCCATCTGTTAACATGACCGATCAAATCGATCCGCCAGCCACTAACAATCAGAATAACGAAGCAAGTCATCCACACATAAGATACGTATCCTGGATTCATGAAGGTTCACCTACACAATCAGGCTTAAGATTTTCATACTCCCTCATTGTTTGTCAATCCAGATACAATTACTCGTCCTCGTCTTAACAAAAAGCGGACCCCGCAGAGCCCGCTTCCAAGCTGTGTTATTTGAATTTACTCAATTTATCTCCAAATCGTTCTCCCAATGTAATATTGAAACTCTCATTCGTGTATGCATCTGCATTCGGATCTCTCGGTTCACGACGTCCTTGTCTTTCTGGCTTTTCAACAACCGCAGGTGCTTCTTCCGTCTCCTTGATGCTTAAGCTAACTCGTTTATCATCAGGGTTAATCTCAAGAATTTTCACTTGAACAGCTTGACCTTCCTTCAATACTTCATGAGGAGTGCCAATATGCTTGTAAGAAATTTGCGAGATATGAACTAAGCCTTCAATACCTGGAGCAATTTCGACGAATGCTCCGAAAGCTGCTAATCGTCTCACTTTACCTTCGACGATTTCACCAGTCTTAAAGGTCTTCTCTACTTGTTCCCACGGACCAGGCTGCGCTTGTTTAATACTCAAGCTAACACGATCATTCGCTGGATCAACCTTAAGTACTCTGACCTGAACTAAGTCGCCCTCTTTAACAACATCGGCAGGCTTCTCTACATGCGACCAAGATAGCTCGGACACATGAACTAATCCATCAATTCCACCTAAATCAACAAATGCACCAAAAGTGGTTAAACGTTGTATAGTACCTTCCATTAACTGACCAATGGTAATTTCTGAAAGCAGCTTTTGCTTCTTAATTTGAAATTCAGCGTCTAGTACATCCTTCTGTGAGAGAATGACTTTGTTGTTCTCTTGATCGATTTCTTTCACTTTAAACCGTAGTGTTCTGCCTTTATAATCACTGAAATCATCGACAAAATGGCGTTCTACCATCGAGGCAGGCACAAAACCACGAACTCCAACATCAACTACTAAACCTCCTTTGACAACATCAGCAACAACTGCTTCGAATACCTCGCCGCTCTCGAACTTAGCCTTAAGCTGCTCCCAAGCATTAATACTGTCAATCGCACGCTTCGATAATGTCATCGTCTCTTTAGCATCATTGATATTGCTTACCTTACATTCCACTTCTTGACCAATAGATACAACGTCTGCTGCATTCTGAGCGGATAGTGCAGATAACTCGCGAAGAGGGATGATTCCATCATATTTATAACCCACATCTACATAGGCTTTATCGTCTTCAATTTTAACAATTTTACCACGAACCGAATCGCCCTTCTTCAAAACGACACCTTGATCCAAGTCTGCTTGACTAATATTCTCTGCCACTGGAACTTCTTCTAGGACTGGTGCTAAAACTTCTTCTGCGGCTTCTGTAGCTTGTGCTACCTTAGCGGTAACTTCTGCAATCTCTTGTGAATTTGTCTGTTCTGTCATTTCAATTTCCTCCTCGATTCACTACCCACCAACCACATTCGATCGGGCTCATGTCTTCTGATTTTCTTAATTGTTAGTATAAATCTAAATCTTATTTCAATTCATTGTCAGTTATCAATTTACGAATTTCCGACATGATTTTTTCAGTGGCCTGTTCAAGAGCATCAGATGCTGAAGCATTATCAACAAATTCAGATAAATCCACTGGTTGACCATAAACAATCTTAATCGTTCTAAGTACAGCATACCGACCTATAATTGCAGCGGGAATGACTGTTGCGCCGGATTTGAGAGCCAAACTGGCGGCACCCTTCTTGCCAGGCTCATCAGAACGATTTCTAGTGCCCTCAGGGAATACCCCAATGACTTTACCATTCTTGAGAAGATCGAGTGATCTCCGAATTGCATCCTTGCTGACGCCCCCTCTTTTGACAGGGAATGCACCTAATTGACCTAGAAACCAAGCTAATCCGGGAAATCGGAATAATTCGGCTTTAGCCATATAATGAATTTTCCGCTTGAGCGGAGTCCCGAGAAGTGGGGGATCCAAGTAGTTAATATGATTGCAGCAAACAATAACTGCACCATTCTTCGGAATATGTTCAAGACCAACGGCCTTTAAACGATATATCGTGCTGAAGAATAACCAAGTAATAAAGTGAGCAAATGAATAAACCATGATTATTCCGCCTCACTCATCTTCGAGATACTTAATTCTACTAGAATGTCTATAACTTGGTGCATCGAAAGCTCTGAGCAATCTAGAAATATAGCATCTTCGGCTTGTCGTAATGGAGAGATTTCCCTTTGTTCATCCATACGATCCCGCTCAATAATTTCCCCGATCAATTGATCCATCTCAACTTCATTACCTGCAGCTTTCATTTCCATATAACGTCTGCGGGCTCTTTCCTGAACAGATGCGGTTAAGAAAATTTTCAGTTCTGCATCAGGCATAACTACCGTTCCAATATCTCGACCATCCATGATAATGCCCCCCTCAGAGGACATACGCTTCTGAATCTCGGTTAGGAACTGGCGTACATTCGGCATCTGAGCAATACGTGAAACATTCTGATTGATTAGAGGAGATCTTATATGCCGTGTCACATCTTGGCCATTAATCCAAACCTGCTGACCTTCGTGTGACGGCTTCAGTGTAAGATCAATATGTTCTATCATGTTTTGAATGCCCTTAGTATCATTCAAATCTAGATTCAGATCCAGAACAGACCAAGTAATTGCCCTATACATAGCACCTGTATCCACATACACATATCCCAATTTTTCTGCAGTCATCTTGGCTATTGAGCTTTTGCCTGCGCCAGCCGGACCGTCAATGGCTACTTTAATTTTTCTGTGTATATGGTTCAAACCCATGTTTCCCCCTGATCATACTTCAACAAAAAAGCAGGCACTGCCTGCATTCGAAGAAAATTATACCACATTTTTACCCCCCATGCAAAATCATTCTCCATAACTGAGCTCTTCGGTCATACCTTCTAACCTGCCGATTGTTGTTAGGTAATAACGAATTTCTGTGGATTGTAATAGCGACTGAAATAATATTAAGGAGAGTAATAGTACTATTATCATACGTTTAAGCCATTTTTCTACTCTACAAGAAAACGCAATGAATAGGTTGGCATAAGGTACTCTGTCTTCCTTCTGATTCCGCACCCAAAAAGCCCCCCCATTTTATTGGATATGGCCCGTATTATACGCTGATATAGTTATATTATTCATTTTTTCCGAAGATCGAATTGTCTTTCAAAGCAATATCGAATGACCTTCTGCCGTTCATGCTCAGCAATGTCTGTAAAACTGCACATGAGTAGTTGTTTGCCAGTCTCTAAGGGTTTAATTCTTACGACCTCTGCGTGAAATGGCATATGCTCGACCGTACCTGCTTTGTAGTTTAGCAATAGCCAGCACGAAATAATCTCTTTGGATTTAAACGGATAGTGCCCATCACAAATAAATGAAAGTCCACCACCGCTGACATCATCTGTGACCCCTAATATTTGCAGTCTATCCTGCAGCTTAATGGCGATCTCAAGCTCAGCAGGTACACGAAGGTAATTACGACGCTGTACTCTTGTTATAGAATCCAATTCCGGCGGCTTGATCAGAACAAGCTTAATCACTTCCTCACGAAGCCCAATAACCTCACTGCTGAAGAAGTTTTTCACTCCACCTTCTGTTTTATAATGGGCCGAAATTTGATCGCCAATGACTAATTGCTTCAGTCTTCCCGTCTTCACACTAATTGGTACCTCTATTGCAATATAAGCATCTCCGACATCTGAAATACGAGACTTATATTCATGTTGAGATTCTTCTTCATCCATAGATGCAACTTGGATAAATAAAAGCTGATTGATAGTCGGCAGCAAATTGACACCTTCTCCTAAGTTAGCTGATATTGGCATTATACCGCCTAATAGAAAAACGAACAAGCCAACTTATTAATTCTCATATAGAAAAAAAGAGAGGTCATTATGACCCTCTCTCTTGACCGAACGCCGCCTCCGCAGGTTCTATGGTTTCAACCTTTTCTTCTGCACCCGTGTCAGCATTTAAGAAAATTCGGTAATGTCCACCATTAATTTTACCTGTGAATTCATAACATAACACTTCCTGATTTAAATCGTTCTCCATGTATGAACGGTTACTCGATAATTTTTGGAAGGATGGATTTAGCAGCATAGCCGCTTCTGTCATCGTCATCTTAGGCTTATTCAGTGTCTTCTTCGGGGACTCATAAACATAGTCTTGAGCCTGCAAACCGACAATCTCGCCGTCATCCATAGCCACTCTCACTGTAATCTTCTTAGGGTAGTACACGATGCCCCCCTCTGTAGCTGCGAAAGTAATACTGCTCACCTTATCATAATGGTCATAGTTTACTGGAGTTAAAGATCCATATTTATTGTGTGCTAAGTACTTTTCTGCCTTTTCCCTTGCTTGAATCATGGAAAGATTGTCCTGCTTTACCTCTCGAGGATTTATATACCATAGTAGATGGCCTCCTCTTTTGGAATAATCCAGATTTAATACGGTTCCATTCTCCCTCTCAACAGATACACTATAGGAGTTATATTCAGTTCCTTTTCCATTCTCCGTAACTATCCATTGATCCGGGCTTACATCATTGATGAATGTTGATGCATTCTGTCTGATCTTACTCTCATTCATAACAGGTCCAGATAGCGCTTGTACACTTCGTTTTTCATAAAGGGTTTGAACAGAGGGACCCCATTCAACTTCATCATATTCACTCACGGTTTTATCCATTATTTTAAAACCATCGATGATCTTGTTGTCAATCATGTTCTTCTCCGAAGCCAGAGCAACTTCGACATCCATCCATCGTAAATTCTGACTCAGTACCTCCGTCTGGATAGATTCGAGCTCCTTGGAAAGCTGTTTGGAACGAGAATAAAGTGTAAGTAATGTCTTGTTCTCCTTGTCTGAAAGGGGTTCTTTCGTTAAATCTCGGATGGATGTCCGATAGGAAAAACTGGCGATTTTATCGAGAAATTCTTCTGTCTTTGTGAAGGGTAATAGTGTCAGAGGCAGCTGATTAATCTGATTCTGTGCTTGACTGGTCATCCGCCATACTTGTATCAATCGACGCTTCTGATAATCCTGAGACGCTGTACTCACGGCCATGGTCTTGCCCAGCTCTTGCTTGAGCTGCCCCATATAATAAGATAGATCATGAAACGCCCTTTGGTACTGGTTCTCCGCTTTAATTAGAATAGAATTTTTCTCTTGATGCTCTTGATAGCCCCAAACCCCAGTACCGATTAATGCAAGGGTAAGAACGGGTAATAATACGGCACTTAATCTTCGATACATTCTGATTCGTCTCCTTCCACCAACAAGTAAACTCTATGGAATAGTCTCTGTTGATGGATGGGTGTTTATTCATAAACGTTGACGAATGATTGGCATTCGATTGGCTCGATTGACTTTGCGAATTCCCCGTACCCAGAGAATAAACATGAATGGCGCTATAAGCCATAACCAATAATTATTAGCCTGCGACAGAATGTAATCGAACGACCCGTGCCAGAATATAGGCAGTAATAGTGCGTATGTGACATATTTCCTTTCGTGCTCTGGTGAAGATTTCGCTTTGCCGAGGTAATAGCCCATAACAACGCCGAATAAAGCATGCCCCGACACCGGTAGCATTGCTCTGTAAAGAAGAGTTGAAATCGATGGCTGATAAAACCATGAGAACAATACATTCTCTAATGTTGCAAACCCTAATGAAACAGCTGTAGCATAGACAATACCGTCATACGGCTGCTTGATTGACGAATTTCGAAAAATTAAGAAATATACAAGAAACCACTTAATGAATTCCTCAATACCCGCTGAAATCCCAAACGCAAAGAGCAGAGGGTTTTCGCCTAAACCTAAGACGAAGCCACGCTGTACAACCATAGTTGGGAAAACGGTTAGAATTCCAAGAACAAACATACGAGCTACCATCGAAATGGGTTCTGATTCGTAGAGGTCCTTCAGGTAAAAGTAGGCCAGCAAAGCAAGTCCGGGAGCTATGGCGGCCATGAGCAATGAGAAAGCCACTATGCTTAAAGCTCCCCTCTAACTAAAAATATATATAAAATCAAAAATGTGCGCAAAGCACGTTCACGGCATCCTCAACGATAACTAACTTCCCATACTCTTCAAGAATTGCTGGAGTTACAGACGTGGCATCCCCAAACTCAGATAACACTGAGATTAATGTGTTATAGTCCCTATCTTCCATCTCATGAGGCTCCAACTGTAGGTACCATTTATCTTTATATGAGAACAGTGAACCACCATGGTCGGGAACAAATTGACTGATGACTTTAGCAGCACGGAGCAAATACTCAAAGTCTGCAAAAACATAGGAAATGAGATCACTCTGTTCGAGGGTGACTTCCATTTCATAAACCTCTTCATCGCTCTCAAATGCATCTGCATCAAATTCTCCCCTAAGATGCTGATGACTCATCTTACCTCGGGTTACGATAATGACCATCCCTTGGACTGGGAGTGCGAATACTTCGACAGCTAATGGCCCCGTTGCATCAAATCCGAGCTCAGAATAAGCTTGATCCATCATCTCACTGAATAACTCATGGACCTTTGGTATTTCGCGCCATATATCATCCTTCTGGATCCCGCGTTCCACCAAATCGTCAAAAGTAAGGAAAATCCTTATCTTGTCGGGACTCAAACGTTCAATTTTCATGATAGGATCCTCCTCCACAACAACCGGTTATATCAGATTATGTCAGTCGATATGGCGTGGTGAACACATTCCGCCTTCACTATCATGTTACCATTTCATGATTGCTAATGCACTACTAAATAAAGCAAATACAGATAAACATAAGAAAACCACCGCCCAATAATGTGGCGATGGCATATGGTGTTTTCTATATTGGGTTATGAATAGGCTGTCGATCATTCTCTTCTAGTATTTTGTCCACTTCACGCTTTAATTCAGGTTCCTCGCTAACTACATTCTTTATTTGGTCTAAATTTGTATCCTTCGATTTCTCAGTCGTTGCGCCATTCGATTTAGTACTAGTTTGCATGATGGAGGTTGAATCCCACATGTTCCTCGCAGATCGAACGAATTGACCAGCTTTATTAACAGCCTGATCCCAATTTATTGCTGTCGTCAACATCGGACGGTTGTTCTTCGAAAAATACATTGCCGCTGCTGCACCAACCAAACCACCGACTAAAAATCCTCTCATTCGCATGTTTAAACCCCCCTTTTCGTTTATATTATGGCAATATTTTTATTGATTTATACCAAATTCAATGTGGTAATATGTATGGTGACAAATATTTATCCAACTCATCAAAAACGTTTAGGGAGATGGCTTAATGAAAAAACTCATCACAGTAATCCTCACAGTCGTTATCCTAATATTAAATGGATGCAGCACGGAAACAGCAACAAATCAACCACCCCAAGTAATTAAACCGGAGCAAGCAAAACAACCTGAAGAAAATTTACCTGAAGTTACCCCTTCTGCTGCCCCTGTTCAACCGGAACTATCCTTGGACAATGAACCCATTATCCAGAACTATCATATGACGTCTAATTTCTTTATTAAACCAAATGATGAGGCAGATAATAAGAATGTCGTATTACTTACATTCGATGATGGCCCGAAGGATGAAGAAATGTTAACCACTTTATTAGATATCTTGGATAAACATGAAGCGAAAGCCATCTTCTTCGTTAACGGCTATCGTATTAAACAAAAACCAGAACTACTGAAGCTTATTCACGTGCGAGGTCAAACCATTGGCAATCATTCATGGGATCACATCAATCTGAAGAAAGAAACAAATGAGAAGATCGATCAACAAATCAGCGATGTACAGACTATTGTGAAGGATTTGACTGGGGAGTCCCCATTATATTTCCGTCCTCCGAATGGGGCTGGTAACGACTATATTCGTGCTAAAGTTAGAGAGGAGGGCATGCTTTATATGACATGGTCAAACGGGTCTTTAGACTGGGCTGATAATATCAGAAAACCCCAAGGTGTCATCGATTCGGTGATGGAACAGCTTCGTCCAGGTAGCAACATCCTCATGCATGAGTTGGCATGGACGGTTGAAGCATTAGATGAGTTATTATCGAAGATTGAGGAGCAAGGATATAGCTTTATTGATCCACGAGCGATAGAGCTTGAAGCTAAATAATGAATGCTATGCAGGGAGCCGTCAATTCATCTTCGCGCCCCAAACTGTTAATCCTATTACCAATATGAGGAACAGAACAAACAGCGTGTTATAGAATATCCGTGTCAGCTTCGGTTTTTTCGATGGGAAGAGATACCGCCTCGGCGGGAGTGTATTCTCATCGAAAGCCGCATCTAAATAATCGTCTGCAAAATTCAATGGACGGGCTTCACCCTTAAGTTCCAGATGGAGCTCTATCAGCTCAGAGACTTTCTTCGAATCCTTCATTCTATGCTCCCACCCCGTAAATGATATCCAAGTACAAAATCAATAATAAAATGGGCAATGATCGGTGTAAATAGCGTACCTGTTTGCATATATATCCATCCTAATCCATAGCTTATTGCAAAAACTAATAACGTCATTAACCAATGCTGTAAATAGCGCACATGTATGGCTGTGAAAAGTACACTTGTCCAGTATACACCTATGGAGTTCTGAACGGCCCCTCGAAACAATAATTCCTCACATACCGACACCACTAGACAGATGACAATCAAGTGCCATAAGGAACGATTTGCGAATATTTTCTCATTCATTCCTCCATCATCAGTCACATGCTTAGGGATCCAACGAGCGAGTATATAATCGGAGAAAAGAACAACAGCGGCGAATAGAATACCATACGTCACGATCGTTGCTCCAGCTCCACTATGAGCTATGAGTAGATTTCCCAGCGTAATATGCAACCACCACATAAGTAGGAAAGCAAACAAAAGGATCAAAGCTTGGGTGAAGTATAGGTTAATAAGTAATGTTCGTTCACTGATTTCCCGAATATTAACTTTCCTTAATTTGATGTTCCTTAATTTTATGCGTTTCATTTTGACCGATACTCCATTCGACATATTCCCTTTTTTGACAACATCGCCTATACTATGAAAGACTGTTGTGTAATTATGATGCAGGGAGGGCAGTCCCTATGAACAAAAAATTATCAAAAACTGATTATTTGATGACATTGCTTTTTCTATTTGTCATTATAGGTGTACTTGGTGCATTTTTCTATGGTATTAAAGTGGGTAAAGATAAGACTACTACTAAATATGAACTTCTCATGGCCGAAAAACAAGAGATGGCTAAAGAGCTAACTGCATACCATCAACAATATTTGGTCTCATTCTATCATACGATCTATTTACCATACCGTGATTTTCAGAAAAAATGGTTTGAGCATCTAGATGCCATAGAATTGGAAAGCAAATCTGTTGATCCGCAAAGTGTCTTCAAGGAATTAAGTAAGCTGGCTGACGAGAAATTCAAGACCATTGAATCCATGTCAATGCCATCTATATCCCCTTTGTTACAAGAGGCACACAGTAATTATCTGAAAAGCTTGAAATTGTTCTCCGCTGCTTCGAATAATTTCCGTTCAAAAGTATCTAGCCAACAAGGCACAAAAATAATTGAAATGATCAATAATGATGTATCCTTCAAGGAAGCGAAAAATTTCGCTCTATTAGCTCAGTCTGATTACTATTCCTCCATTGTTAGATGGAATGAATCCATGAATCCCAATTTAACAGGCATTGAGCTAGCAGATAAGAATGATGTGAGTCTTAACGAATGGGCACATATGAATTTAAATATAAAGAATGAATTCGTCTCGAATATCTTGAAGGGAACAGAATACTATGCTGCCTTCTACCCACAGGATTTAACCATTAGAATTGATGAGATGATTGCGAATGGACAAGCTAAGAAGATGGATTTCACAACCATTAAGCCGATGATCGAAATGCTCGTCGATACGAATGCCGTTAGAAGCGGTGATTATCTTAAGAAAAGACAAATATTCTACAAGAACGAAACCATACCACAGCTACCATTCTTCTATGAATAAATAGCCTTTCATCGTAAGCATAATCGTATTCATATATTGAAGAATAGCGAAAATTCATTAAATGTTCAAGGCATACACATTGCAATATGTGAGCGCTATGCTATAAAATGAGAAGAGTTGTGTCAGTTCTGATCGGGTTTTACAAACTGATAGAATCCAGTTGTAAGCAACTTACAGATAGGAGAGGTCTACATGTTTAAAGTATTAGTATCAGATCCAATTAGTGATATGGGGATTCAACAGCTTTATGATGCTGGAGATATCACGGTTGATAAGAAATCAGGACTTACTGAAGAAGAATTGATCGCCATTATTCCCGACTATGACGCTCTACTCGTGCGCAGTCAAACGAAGGTAACTGCAAGCATCATGCAAGCTGGTAAGAAGCTCAAGGTTATTGGACGAGCTGGTGTAGGCGTGGACAACATCGATCTAGAAGCAGCTACTCAGCTTGGTATCGTCGTAATCAATGCGCCAGATGGTAATACCATTACGACCTGTGAGCATGCATTTGCGATGATGATGTCACTCGCTCGTCATATACCACAAGCACATAAGAAGACCACATCTGGAGAATGGGATCGGAAATCCTTCCTTGGTGTAGAGCTACGCAATAAAGTTCTAGGTATCATCGGTATGGGTCGTATTGGTAGTGAAGTTGCTAAGAGAGCGAAAGCATTCGGAATGGATATTCTCGGTTATGATCCCTTTCTCACTGAAGACCGTGCTGAGAAGCTGGGAATTAAGCTAGGCTCAGTGAATGAAATATCAGCCAAAGCTGATTTCATTACGCTCCATACACCTTTAACAAACGAAACACACCATATTATTGGAAAACCACAATTTGAAGTTATGAAAAAAGGTATGCGAATTATCAATTGCGCTCGAGGCGGTCTTGTTGATGAGTATGCACTTGTCGAAGCCATTGATGAGGGCATTGTCGCAGGTGCTGCTTTTGACGTTTTTGAAGTAGAACCTCCTGCTGCAGACCATCCTTTTCTAACTAATTCGAGAGTGATCGTTACACCTCACCTTGGTGCCTCAACCTTTGAAGCACAAGAGAATGTGGCCATTGACGTATCAGAGGAAGTGCTCCATGTATTGCGTAATGAGCCTTTCAAGAACGCTGTGAACATGCCTCCTATAGCGGCTGATGTTCTCAATAAGTTACTGCCTTACTTCATGTTAGGTGAGAATATGGGACGCTTTCTTGTGCAGTTAGCTGAGGGGCCAATCGAGGAAATTAACATTAACTACTCAGGGGAATTATCTGAAGTCGATACTATGGCTCTTACCCGCAATATTGTCAAAGGCGTACTATCCCATCATCTAGGTACCGAGCAAGTCAATATGATCAATTCCCTACACTTGGCCAAGCAACGTGATTTGAACATAGTTGTACAACAATCACCATTAGCCAAAGGCTTCACCAATCTAGTTACACTTTCATTGAAAACCAAAAAAGAAATACGTGTTATCGCTGGAACCCTCCTCAATGGATATGGTCCACGTATTGTACAAATTGATCAGTATCCTGTAGATTTATCGCCTGACGGCAATATCATTCTAGTATCACATAATGACAAGCCCGGAATTATTGGACGCCTTGGTACCGTACTCGGCAACAACAATGTGAACATTGCAACGATGCAGGTAGGTCGTAAGGATATCGGTGGATCGGCAATCATGATCATAACCGTTGATAAGCAAGCTCCTAAGGCCGTTATCGAGCAACTGGCATTGCTTCCTGAGATGATTAAAGTGAAGGAAGTTACTTTGTAGGTTTGTTGAAACCGGTACATCATAAAGCCATCAGAGAAGTTACTCTGATGGCTTTATGATGTACGAACCCATACTTTGGTATCTACGTTCCGCTCAGCAGGTTTATTTAATGCTCGACGATTGTTGAAACATTTATTTTCACGTGAAACAATATTTTCCATCATGATTTTGGGTAATTCGTCAAGCTATGCCCTTCCTCGCTTTTACTTCACCGGGAAATACGCAGTAAATGTCGTACCTTCATTCACAATGCTCTGCACCTCAATCGAACCTCGATGAGCCTCAACAATGTTCTTAACGATAGCAAGCCCTAATCCAGTCCCACCGCTAATTCCACGAGTTCGAGCTTTATCAACCTTATAGAAGCGGTCGAATATATATGGCAAGCTAATCTCATCAATCCCTTGACCTTGATCTTGAATGACCAGTTGAACAACCGTTTTGCCATCTAATTCAATGGTTTGGGCATGTATCGTAATTTCTGTTGCTTGCTTCGAATGCCGTACTGCATTATCTAATAAATTAGTTAGCACCTGCTCGATCCGATCCTCATCCGCACTTTCGAGAATGAGCTGCTTCGTAGGGTCATTGGGATTTAGAATGATGCCTCGTTCTTTACAGAGCACTGAGAATTTCCTTACCACACGAGTGAGAATGGTTTGGACGTCTACGCGCTCTCTCTTCAGATCTAGCTTCCCTACTTCCATTCTTGCCAGATCTAACAAATCTTGGACGAGTCGACCCATTCTTAAGGATTCATCGTGGATAACTTGAGCGAGTTCCTTTCTCTCTTCTGGGGTTCCAGCAATATCATCTAGAAGTGCTTCACTATACCCCTGTAACATAGAGAGTGGTGTTCTGAGCTCATGGGATACATTCGCTACGAAGTCTTTGTGTAGCTTCTCAAGAAGGAATTCCTCCGTCACATTCCTCAACACGGCAACCGCACCTTGAACGGTATTGTTCGCGTATAAGGGTGCCATCACCACAGACCATACACCACTGTTGACATGAAGCTTGGAATTGACTTGAACACCACGCTCCTGAACAGCGAGATACACTGACATTAACGGCTCTGGTATCCGATCCTTGGGTATAGGTTGCTCCTCATCCCAACGGATATGACTCCACTCTTCCAGCAGTTGACCTCCTGGCGGATTGGCGAGAATGACTGTGCCTGCTGCGTCGAAGGTTATAACCGCATCGGTCATGCTCCGAATCACACTCGACAATCGATCTCTCTCCAAGCTCAGAGCATGAATGGTGCCTTCCAGCTTCTCAGCCATAAAGTTCATTGTGTTCGATAATTGACCGATTTCATCAGAGGAAACTACAGGAACTCTCGTGCTGTAATCACCCTTTGATATCAGGTCCGCTGCTTTCTTCATAAACATGAGCGGTTTTGTTATTCGGGTTGATAAGAAGAAAGCAAAAAAAGTGGTCAACAAAAATCCAATAATTCCAGTGTAGACAAAAAGCTTCTTCACATCTCTGGAATTATTGAAAGTAGCATCAATATACTCAAGAAGAAATGCACCAAGTACGATTAATACAACAGCAACCAATAGAATAATTGTCATCCATAGCTTGCCGACAACACTTTTCCAGAGTGCCATTTACTTCGCCACCTCTAGCTTATAACCAACACCCCACACCGTGGTAATCATGGTTGCTGCCTCAGGAGATACTTTATTCAGCTTCTCACGTAGTCGCTTTACATGTGTATCCACCGTACGTAAATCACCGAAAAATTCGTAATTCCAAACATCCTTTAACAGCTGCTCTCTTGAGAAAACCTTATCGGGTGATACGGCTAAATAGTGTAGAAGCTCATATTCTTTAGGAGTAAGACCAACCTCATGCCCCCCTGCGGATACACGATGAGCATCATGCTCAATCATCAGATTGGGGAATACAATGTCATTCCCGCTGCCTGTTGTTGCCTTGGACAGGAAAGCTGTGGCGGAAGCACGTCTTAATATAGCTTTGACCCGGTAGATGACCTCTCGTGGACTGAAGGGCTTCACGACGTAATCATCGGCTCCAGCTTCAAAGCCTTGCACACGGTTCGTTTC
Source organism: Paenibacillaceae bacterium (assembly GCA_040904605.1). Lineage (GTDB taxonomy): Bacteria > Bacillota > Bacilli > Paenibacillales > UBA4045 > UBA4045. The sequence continues at coordinate 28,493 of JBBDTA010000137.1, read as the reverse complement.
CTCCCCTTTGGCTGTGAGCATGATAACAGGGGTCGACTTCTCTGCGCGTAACCTAGCGCAAACCTCAGTCCCATCTATTCCTGGAAGCATTACATCGAGCAGGACTAAAGCGTAGTCGTTATCAGTTGCCATTGTAAGCGCAGTTTCGCCATCCTCCGCTTCATCAATCTCATAGCCTTCCTTTTCTAAATACATACGTAGAAGTCTACGAATGCGATCTTCATCGTCCACAACTAGAATTTTCTTAGATATATCTTCCATCAGGAATCTCTCCTCTACGTAATTCTCATTCTATACTTCTATGAACGGCTGCATCTTTACACACCTGCATAAGAGTGTAAGCCAGCAATAACTAAATTAACACCAATGAGGGTGAACATAACAACTAGGAAGCCCAATACCGAAAGCCATGAAGATTTACTACCTTGCCAGCCACGTGATAGTCGCAAATGAAGATATACGGTGTAGAAGAGGAATGTAATCAGAGCCCAAGTCTCCTTAGGATCCCAGCCCCAGAATCTCCCCCATGCTTCATGCGCCCAGATCATCGCGAAGATTAGTGCCCCTAGAGCGAAAATCGGATAACCGATGGCAATGGCTCGATAGCTAATTTCGTCTAAATCCTCAGCATCAATACCTCCCATTATCTTCTGAAGCCCAGCTCCCAGCGGCTTACGGACAATTAATCGCACCAGCCAGTAGAGGATCAATCCCACTATTAGCGACCAGAGGATAGTATTCAGCTTTCTTCCAGAATCCATACCTTTCATCCAAGATGGCGCAGATATGAGCGGCTGCTCCATGCCTAAGAAAGGGTCCATTCGCTCAACAGTACTGTTAGCAGGCTTTATGAAAGGTGGCAGCTTATAGTCTGTTGTCTTCGTAACAGTCACTAATTCTCCACTCTGCTCATCCTTCTGCTGCAGCTCTTGTGTGAATTGTGCAGCATAATCCGTTGACTTAAATCCATTCGTTACTAGAACGAAACCAATGACAACTATAATGGAATAAATGGTGATTTCGATTCCTAGGCGGGCTTTACGAGATTCTTTGGCTGTGGAGCTGTAATCTATTGTACTTAATAAGTACATAAGTCCAGCCGCAAAGCCAACGGCGAAGAAGGCTTCTCCTAGCGCTGCTGTCGTCACATGAATATAGAGCCAGTAGCTTTGCAGAGCCGGAATGAGCGGTTGAACTTCTTTAGGGAATACAGCAGCGTAAGCGATCAGTACAATACTTACAGGCATTGCGAACAATCCCAACGCTGAGATATGGTAAATCGCGAAGAGCACAAGAAAAGCCGCCACGATAGCCATTGACAAGAAGGTCATGAATTCGAACATGTTGGATGTGGGAACATGTCCTGCTGCAAACCATCTGGTGATAAAATAAGTGATTTGTGATACCAAGCCAATAGCCGTCAACGTGATAGCGATTCGACTCCATCGACGCAGATGTACAATCGGATCGCGATTGCTCCACTTCTTGCCTGCGATAGCAATCACATATAAGATAAACGAAATATTATACAAGATGAATGCAACTAGAAGAGCATTCTCACTCCATTGTTCTAAATTCATGATTGCTTCACCCCATTCTCTAATTGTTTCGGCTCTACAACAATTCCTGCTTTCCCAAGTACGACAGATAATTCTTTACGGATACCAAACCAATTTTTGCTCGTATGGGCGCCGATTGTAATTTCATTCTCATGATCAATTCGTATCCATATTCGACGATGCTGCCAGTAGATGCCCATGATAACACCAATCATGAAGATCATACCACCCGCGAAGATATAAGGTAAGGCACGATCCATTCTTATATTAAGAAAGCTAGTGAATTGTGATATGCCTACATCTTCCATCGAACTTACTCCGATATCAATCTTGTTAACAACAGCTTCATTCAGCTTATCTTGACTAAAGCGTTGCTTATCCACATTTCTAGGGAAATAAATGAATACCTCGCCTTCCTCTGCTAGGTCAGGTCCTTGTATTAAGAAGATAAAAGCAGGGGCAAGCGGAGATTTAGAGTTCGTGAAGGGCATCCCCTTATCGTTCAGAGCAAATTCGGGATAGTAATCCTTCAGAGTCAGTACATAAGGATCGACTACATAGGTTTCTTTGGGTGAAATTGTATTAAGCTCGAAAGGCCCAAAGGATTCATTGCTCTTCTTGTTGGTAATCGATACATTAACCGTTCGAATCTGTATGGTTTCACGAAAATCGAATTGATACGCTAGCAAATCTTTATATTTTAACGGCTTATTCACTTCGATATTCTGTTGGTGGACTTGCATCAGCACCGGGTCAGTGCTCGAGCAATCCGCTAAGCATTCATAGAGAATAGCTCTTGTTTCGAATAGCTTGGGAACCGCTCGACCTTGTCCGCGAAACTCGGATGGCAGTTCCTCCTCTTTGTAATATTCTACTGTAAATTGTTCGTTCTCCAAATAATAAGGAGTGTTCTCAATCTGAACAGGCACGCCTTCCAGAAATCCCGTGTACTGATCCATATACCAGCCTGGCAAGCCTCTCATTAGTACGGCTAGCAAGAAAATAATAAGACCAATATGGTTAATATACGGCCCCCAGCGGCTAAATCGATGCTTCTCAGCTAACAGAGCAGTGCCATCTGTGTGAACTCGATATCCTCTTCTCTTCAATACGGGAACTAGATCATTGATGAATGAAACTGCCGAAACACGGGTTGATGGCAGTACCCCTTGATAGACCACTCGTTGTCTGATCAGAAAGCTCATATGCTTCCGTATTTGTTGTTTATTCAACGCACGGTAAAGAGGCAGGACTCGATCAAGGCTGCAGATGATTAATGAAGCACCAATCATAATGAGCAAGAGCTTGTACCACCAAGAACTATACGTATTCGATAAACCCAGCAAATAATAAATTTGCCCTGTGAAACCATAAGTAGTCTCGTAATACACGGAAGGATCTACATTAAGGAATGTATTCTCTTGTGGATATATGGTTCCAACTATGGATGCACATAAGGTTATGAATATGAGAATAATCGCCACTTTCACAGAAGAGAAAAAGCGCCAGACGCGATCAATCAGCGCCGGATTCTCCCGTTGTGAACGGCGTGCGATTCCGTCGTATCTCATCTCGAGCGGTGCAGTGCCAAATTCGTCATCTAACGGTTTTCCGCAGGACTCACACAACACCGTTCCGACTGGGTTCTGATGTCCGCATTCACATTTAGTATTGTGCAGCAAGGCTTGTCTACCTCCATTAAAGGCTTTATCTTGTCGTCATAGCAGCCAATGTAGAGGATAAGAAAGCTTCATCCATGGCACCTTCAAATATCATTTCGATCTTCCCGTTCTCGTTTATGAATACCGTCGTTGGATAGTTCATTACACCATATTCTCTTCGAACAACATCCTTGTCAAGCAGGATTGGTAGTGTGAGCTTATATTGACGAATGAATGCCTTCACACTAACTAAAGGATCATTCTCGTTAATGGCGAGAATCTCCACATTCTTATCCGCATACTTCTCATAATAATTCTGAATAAGCGGCATCTCTTCTACACACGGCGGACAATAGGTCCCCCAGAAATTAAGCACAACAACTTTCCCTTTATAATCTGACAATTGATACTCTTGACCATCTATTCCGGGCAGAGTAAATTCAGGGGCCTTAGAGCCTTCTTGGGGAATCGTATCCTCACTAAAGAGATTATCAGCAAGCGTAAAGCCGCCAACAGCGAAGATTGCAATAAGTACGAACGCTTGCACCCATCTTCTGTATCTTCTCAAAGCCATCACCTATCCCGCAAATAACAATTGTAGGGTTGTGATAACCCTCACTTGCTTTCATTATAAATGATTACCCTTATGATCCAAACATCGTATATTGAAAATTATGTGTCTTTTGGAGAAGAATAACCGGTATCCATCAATTCTTTGATCTCTTCTGCTGTCAGAGGGCGAGATTTACCTCGCGGTAGTCCTTGTAGGAATAAGGGCCCAAATTGCACCCTCCTCAGACGAACCACTGGATAATTAATTGAATCGAACATTCTCCGTACTTGACGGTTACGACCCTCATGGATCGTTATCGAGATAACCGATTGCTTCTGATCGTCACCAATATCATAATAATCTACTTCTGCAGGTGCAGTAATCCCATCTTCTAGCATGACACCTTGTGCCAGCTTCTCAAGAAGCGAACCGTGGGGAACGCCATTCACGGTTGCGTGATATGTTTTGGGAACGTGAAATTTAGGATGTGTTAAACGATTAGCAAATTCGCCATCATTCGTTAATATCAGCAAGCCTTCCGTATCATAATCCAAACGTCCTACTGGATATAATCGCTCAGGTACATCTTTGATGTAGTCCATAACCGTTCTTCGGCCTTCAGGATCATTGGCACTCGTAATAACTCCCTTGGGCTTATGGAAAGCCAGGTAAACCTTACTCTCGGTCTTGATTGCTCGACCATCAACCGCGATTAAGTCTGTTGGACTCACCTTAACACCAAGCTCAGTTACACGTTCACCATTCACTGCCACTCGACCTGCTTGGATAATTTCTTCACATTTGCGGCGTGAGCCTACACCGGCTTGAGCCAGTACTTTTTGTAATCGTTCCATTGGTAAAAACCACCTCAAACATATGATACCCGTCTCTACAGGAAATCACAAGCTAGGTAATTTCAGAATACAAGCAGACAGATAACGATAGCTGCAATAAATCCAACCATATCCGAGAATAAGCCTACTTTTAGAGCGTATTTGGTTCTATGAATGCCTACAGCGCCAAAATAAACAACTAACACATACAAGGTAGTATCCGTGCTTCCCTGAACGGTAGAAGCCATGCGCCCAATCAAAGAATCGGGTCCAAAGTGCTGCATCAAATCGGCAGTGAAAGCTAACGATCCAGCACCGGTAATCGGTCGTAATAATGCCAAGGGCAGCACTTCCCCTGGAACACCGAATCGCTCGAATAGGGGGCGAATTAATCCGATCATAGCGTCTAGCGCGCCCGACGCCCGGAAGATGCTAATCGATGCCATCATGCCGACCAAATGGGGAATGATCTTAACCGCAGTATCAAACCCATCCTTAGCCCCATCTACGAAGGATTCATAAACGGGTACTCTACGATAAGCGGCATATAAAGGGATGAGTACAATAAAGATGGGAATTGCCCATGCAGAGATGGTGTTAACGAAATTAAGCACTTTTATTCTCCTCACGCTTTCGAATAGGAGCTTTATAACGCCGATTTCTCAATTCTTTGGAGCGATACCAACGGTCAGCAGCGATGGCTGCTATCGTCGCGACCATAGTAGCGAGCAAGGTGGTACCTATAATTTCTGTTGGATTCGCGGATCCGTAGCTCATCCGAATGGCTATGATTGTAGTGGGAATAAGGGTAATACTTGAGGTGTTAATAGCAAGAAGTGTACACATCGCTGGTGTGGCTGATTTGGGGTCGGGATTGAGCTTCTGAAGCTCCTGCATCGCTTTAATCCCCATAGGTGTAGCAGCATTACCCAGACCAAGAATGTTCGCGCTCATATTAGATAGAATATAGCCTATCGCAGGGTGATCCTTCGGCACATCGGGGAATAAGAAGCTCACTATTGGTCGTAGTAAGACAGCAAGCTTATCCAATAGACCAGATTGTTCAGCTATTCGCATAATACCTAACCAGAATACCAGAATACTAATCAAGCCAAAACAAACCGTAACGCCAGATTTAGCACCTTCGAATAAAGCCTCCGTTACGAGATCAATCCTGCCATTCACAGCCGCAAACAGAAAACCAATTGTGATAAAAAAAAGCCATATCCAGTTCACCATTTGGGCACCTCTTTTTTTCTATTGATCAGCCGTCGTGAACAGAGCTCTAAATAAACGTTTCATTATAGTGAATGCATCATCACGGATAAGAACATCATCTCGGGAAACTTGAAGTATGGTACGGACTTTACTACTCATTATTTTCTTAATAATAGGATCATTCTCATTATAGAAAAGCTGCTTGCCGATCAATGTATCTCCCAAGTGATAATAGGCAGTCGCTCGTATTCCTAACCTGCCCGACAGTGAATTCTGCTGAATAAATTTCACATCAACAGTTAGCCGCTCATCCTCACTTAACGGATATGAGAAAGCAATAGGACTAACAAACGTAGTCCCTTTTAATGGTCGTCCACTCGGTTGAATAACTTGGAGAGGATAATTCTTAAACCCGTAATCTAACAATTTGGCATGGTCTGCCCAATCATTGCCATCATTCAAGGTGACTGCTGCCAATTGCTGACCGCCACGTGTGGCTGAAGAAACTAGCGTTCTATTGGATAATTTCGTAAAGCCTGTCTTTACTCCATCTGCCCCCTCGTACAGATGCAGCATCTTATTCTTGTTGCGCCAACGATGGTCCCATTTCTCATAAGAATTAGGAACTGTAATTGAAGGAGTTTTCACAATATCCCGGAAGATGGGATTCTGCAGAGCATAAGCTGTCAGTATCGCCATATCATTCGCGCTAGAGTATTGTTCCGTACCCTTGACCTTGGTATCAAGACCATGAGGATTCTCATAATGAGTGTGTGACATTCCAAGCTGCTCAGCTTTCTCATTCATCATCATGACAAAACCCTCCAGAGAGCCGCCAACATGCTCTGCTATCGCTGTAGCTGCATCGTTCCCAGAACGTAGCATTAGCCCATATAACATATGGTGCAGATTCATTTCCTCTCCTAGTCGCAAGTAGATAGAAGAACCTTCAACGCCATAAGCCTTCAAGCTAACCTTGACCTTATCCGATAGCGAACCCGCTTCAATCGCCACGATTGCCGTCATAATCTTCGTGAGGCTCGCGATTCGTAAACGCTTATCTCCGTTATTGCTATATAGAATCCGACCTGAGCTTACATCGATCAGAGCTGCGGCCTCTGCATCTGTGGAAACCGATGGAGCTGCTGCGATGGCACTCAGAGGAAATATGAGGATGAATACCATTCCGATTAAGCCTACAATCATAATCATTCGAAATTTCACCATTGTTCCTCCTGAAAGTTTTTGATGACTGCGCTACGCCTGTCCCCTTATCCATATATATGCTTATCCTTAATGGATATACATGAAAAAACCTAGTGGGAGAAGTTCTCCACTAGGTCACTAGGTCTAACTAACTGTGTCAAACAGACTGATTGGTCACGACATCTGTCCTTAGGAAGGGGGAGTAGTGATACCCATGCTCGCTGCTGTTGTCATGGAATTGGATTGTGCTTGACCTCCATTTACCATGCTCTGTATTTTCTCTACAACCTGGGGAGCAAGATCAATAATTCGTTCATAAAGATGTGTATTATTGTCCAAAGGCACGACTTTGACGCCATTCATACCAACAACAAGAAATGCGATTGGTGTAATGGATACCCCGCCTCCACTACCACCGCCAAACGGCAAAGCTACACTGGCTGTGTCACCTTGAGATTTACCTGCTCCATTGCTGCCTGAATCTTTATTAATCTTAAATTCACTACCGCCTGCCGCAAACCCAAATCCGACCTTGGATATGGGTAGTATTATACTACCGTCTGGGGTCTCAACTGGGTCGCCAACGATGGTATTAACATCAACCATTTCCTTGATGTTCTCCATTGCGGTTTGCATTAGGCCTTGGATAGGATGTTCTGCCATGTTCTGATTCCTCCTTTCACCTTATAAATGCGAACCAACAAGTGCAGTCCAGCAAGCATAGCATAACCTAAACGAATCATAATTATGCAATCGAAGGATGTTTTGAACTGCGGTTGATTGAAATGTGGGACAACTGCTAATTGCGGCTGAGCTTCAAGCTGAATATGATTGAATAATACGCCTAAGATTGAGGTTTTTAGGCCCCAGATCATTCCTGTGGCAATCGCGGTTTCAGCAGCATCATCCAACCCAACTTTCGTAATCCAACTAATCTGACTACAATGTGTGCGTTTCAGTGTACTCATTAACCAACGATGAAAGCCTAATACATGACTTATGAGCTCTTTAGATTGTTCAAACCTATATACGATGTCCTTCCGATTAACAGTTGTTTGATCTTTGGTATCGGGCATAGGGGTATTCGTAGTCTTCTCTCTTTGGAGGGAAACCCCTCGCTTCATTCCTTCAAAATTAATAATAGGCAAAGAATATCGGTAGCGTAATGCACCGAACAGAGCTCTGATCTGAACATAGAATTGGTCGTCGTCATCTGCCTCACGCGTATAAACAATATGAGCACGAACCTTACCGAACAGAGCAATAACAATTATAACGACCATAACCACTAATATAATCCACACCAAAGTCATCTTATTGACCTCCAGACAAAAAAATAAACCAGAGCAGAGTTGGAATCCCTAACGTCTCTAGTTTATCGTTTCCTTAATAAGATAGGTCTATTCACACATCATCAATAGTAAGCTGTCTTCCCTCTAGCTTCTCGAACAGTAATCTGGTCTCCTCTTCCAGATTATATTCAATCTCGAATGAAGTCGTTGCTGGTAAATCCTTCAGACTATTCAAACCGAAATAATCGAGGAAAGGCTTTGTTGTTCCATAGAGGATCGGACGACCAACCGCTTCAGCCCGACCTACCTCGCGAATCAGCTGTTTGGAGATCAGGGATTGCAAGGCACGATCCGTCTTCACACCACGAATTTCTTCAATATCGATCCGAGTAAGCGGCTGTTTATATACGATAATTGCTAGTGTTTCTAGTGCAGCTTGAGAAAGTCCGGACCGAGTCGGGGAAGCTGCTAATCGTTCGAAATAGATAGCATGATCTGGTAACGAGGCCAGTCTAAACGCTCCGGCAGTTTCGAGAATTTGCATACCTCTACCTTGAGTCACATAATCACTCTGCAAATCCTTGATGATATCCTTAACCATCCTAGTTTCTTGCTCGACAACCTCAGCGATATGCACAGCCTCTAATCCTTCATCTCCAGCAACGAACAACAAGCCCTCAATAATCGATTTCAAGATCGAATAATCCAATCTGCTCCCCCTCCTCTCTTAACCGGATCACAATTTCATCGAAGAGACTGTGCTGATAACAGGAAACCTTCTTAATCTTGATCAATTCTAATAAAGCCAAGAAAGTCACTATAATATCTTCCCGTGTCATCTCATCACCCAGTAATCGCGAGAACATGGCTTGTCCACCTTGTTGCTCCAACATATCGACAAGCTGACGGATACGATCCTTCACTGAAATTTCATCCCGATGAATTTTCGTCACACGATTGCGGTTGGCAGACCGCTGAATAGCACGTTGAAAGGCGAACATTAAATCAGCAAGATGGATGCCTATGAGCGGATTCACTATGGTCTTCGGCAAGTATGGTGTTAAATCCTCAGGCTCACGCATATAGATTAAGCTGCGACCAATTTCCTTCTCTCTGAGGTGCTCTGCAATTCCCTTAAACTTACGATATTCGAGTAGCTTCTGTACGAGCTCCATACGAGGGTCAATATCCTCATCCAATTCAAGCCCTTCCAGATCAATGACCGGAGGCTTGGGTAAGAGCATCTTACTCTTAATCGACAACAGCGTAGCAGCCATAACCAAAAAATCACTAGTAATATCCATCTGTAAATCTTCCATCGTTGACAGATATAACATATATTGATTCGTAATATCACTGATAGGAATATTGTAGATATCAACCTCGTTCTTATCGATCAGATGGAGGAGCAGGTCGAGTGGACCCTCGAAAGCCTCCAATTTATATTGAACACTCATGTTAACCCCTCAAACAATCGTTTAAAATTATTGGAATTGTTTCACTAGGTTGGCCATCTCAATCGCGGTAGTAGCTGCTTCCCATCCCTTGTTCCCAGCCTTAGTTCCCGCACGCTCAATTGCTTGCTCAATAGAATCGGTTGTTAATACACCGAATATGACCGGAATTCCTGTCTTTAATGATACACTCGCAACACCCTTTGCAACTTCCCCGCTTACATATTCAAAATGTGGTGTAGACCCACGAATAACTGCACCTAGCGTAATAACCGCATCATACTTACCACTCTCAGCCATCTTCTGTGCGATCAGGGATATCTCAAAAGCTCCTGGTACCCAAGCTACATCGATCTCATTTTCTTGAACGCCATGACGTTTGAGTGCATCGAGCGCACCTGATAATAGCTTGCCTGAGATAAATTCGTTAAATCTCCCAACAACAATGCCATAAGTTAATTTGTCCGATAATAACATGCCCTCATATAATTTGTTCATGATTCACCTATCTCCTTTAAGTTTGTTTATTTTCTCGGCTCTTGTAGGTCGAGTAAATGTCCCATTTTATATTTTTTGGTATTCATGTATTTATCATTATCCTCGTTATACTCTACTTGTAAAGGTACTCGTTCCACAACTTGTAGACCATAACCGTCCAAACCAACAATTTTGCGTGGATTGTTCGTAAGCAATCGAATTTGTCTTACACCCAAGTCCTTCAGAATTTGCGCTCCAATCCCATAATCACGAAGATCAGGAGCAAACCCCAACTTAATATTCGCTTCAACCGTGTCCAATCCCTGCTCCTGAAGCTCATAAGCCTTCAACTTATTTAGCAATCCGATGCCCCGACCCTCTTGACGAAGGTAAACAATAACACCTGATCCCGCTTCATCAATTTGTTTCATCGCTGCTGCTAGCTGTGGTCCGCAATCACATCGATGTGAGTGAAAGACATCACCTGTGAGACATTCGGAGTGCATACGAACCAATACAGGCAGGTCTCCATCAATTTTTCCTTTTACCAAAGCGACATGTTCTTTATTGTCTACCTCATTCGTATACCCTACTGTAGTGAATGTACCATAATCCGTGGGCATCTTCACTTCAACAACACGTTGTACAAGCTTCTCCTTCTCATTCCGATATTTAATAAGATCCTGAATGGAAATCAGCTTTAGATCATGCTTTTTCGCAAGTTTCATTAAATCTGGGACTCTTGACATGGTGCCATCCTCATTAATAATTTCACAGATGACAGCTGCCGGATAAGAGCCACACATGATAGCCAGATCCACAGCAGCCTCCGTATGACCAGCTCTCCTAAGAACGCCGCCCTTCTTGGCAATTAATGGGAACATATGTCCCGGTCTACGAAATTCTGAAGACCTGGTATTCGGCTGAATCAGAGCTTTTACCGTTATGGATCTCTCTTGAGCTGATATTCCCGTTGAAGTGTTGTAATAATCTATAGATACCGTGAAGTTTGTACCGTGAGCATCGGTATTCTGCATAACCATCAGTGGTAAATCGAGCTCGGCGGCACGCTCTGCTGTAATGGGCACACAGACCAAACCTCGACCTTCACTAATCATGAAATTGATGACCTCTGGTGTAGCCTTGTCAGCTAGAGCAATGAAATCCCCTTCATTCTCACGGTCTTCGTCATCAACCACAATAACAACTTTACCGAGGATCAGATCATAGATAGCAGATTCAATGGAATCTAATTTAGTGTTCTTCATGTTGCTTCCCTCCTACACTTAATTTATGTCACTAAAATCAGATGAATCCGTTCACTGCTAGGAAAGCTTCTGTTATTGGACTTTTCTTGTTCGGGTTTAATGACTCTTTGTAGTTCATCAGATGGTCGATATATTTGCCCAGAATGTCCGTCTCTAAATTCACAACATCCCCTGAACGTTTATCCTTCAATATAGTTTGAGCTAGAGTATGAGGGATAATAGATACGGTGAAAGAGGTTTCATCCGCACGAACGACAGTTAGGCTTACTCCATCTATCGTAATCGATCCTCGACCAATAATATAACGAAGCAATTTCTTATCGTTCGGCTCGATTGTATAAACAACTGCATTCTCTTCATTGTTACGTAAACGGATCGCTCCACAGCCGTCGATATGACCTTGAACCATGTGACCACCGAATCGTCCTCCGATCTGCATCGCTCTCTCCAGATTCACGCGTGCACCATGCCCTAGCTTGGATATATTCGTCTGCCGGTAGGTTTCAGGCATGACGTCTACAGAGAAAGAGTGAGTATCATAGGCCACTGCAGTAAGACATACTCCGTTTACTGCAATACTATCACCTAATCGGATACCCTCGAGTACTTTGTCTGCTTCAATAGTTAATACCATCGATTGTCCTTTGGATTGAACCGATCGTAGACTGCCGATCTCTTCTATGATTCCTGTGAACATAAGCTCGTCCCCTTCCAGCGATTAGATGGATAACCACTTACACAGAAATTGTTATCGATCTGTTGCAGGCTCAGCCCTTCAAGCTGAATAGCATCGCCAATGCTAGCAATTCCATTGAATGAAAAAGCTCCTGGAGCTTCACTACCTCCGATGAATAGTGGTGCATAGAATAAATATATACGATCAATTAGACCCGTTTCTAACATTGCACCGTTCAATCTTCCACCACCCTCAAGCAGGATGGAGTTGATTTCTTGCTCGCCTAGCTTTTGCATCGCCAGCTTCAAGTCTACATGAGGTCCTGCTCCACATCGGATGACCCTCACACCTTTACCTTCTAATTCAAACTGACGTTGCTGTGAGGCTAGTTCTGTAGTAAGTATGATAGTACGATTCTCCTCGGCAGTTGTAACAACCTGTGCTTCGTCTGGCGTTCTTAACTTACTATCCACAACGATCCTGATAGGTTGAAGGCTCGGTACGGATAATCTCGTATTCAAGCTGGGATTGTCAGCAAGAACTGTTTCAATACCAACCATAATAGCTTGATGCTGGTGTCGCATCGTATGAACGAGCTGACGGGAAGCATCATTAGAAATCCATTTACTGTCACCCGTGCGAGACGCTATCTTACCATCTAAGGAGCATGCCGTTTTCATCGTTACATAAGGTAATTGGGTTAACATATATTTTTCGTAAATAAGGTTTAAAGCTCGCGCTTCTTGCTCCATAACTCCTACAACTACTTCTATTCCATGCTCCCGAAGCTTAGCGATTCCCGTTCCAGCTACCACTGGGTTTGGATCTATCGTTGCCACTACCACTCGACTCACTTTATCTTCAATGAGTCTATTCGCACATGGCGGTGTCCTTCCATGATGGCTGCAAGGCTCCAACGTTACATACACAGTAGATCCTTCTGCCTCTTTACCAGCCATATTCAATGCGTGAACTTCAGCGTGAGGTCCACCTCTCTGCAGGTGAGCGCCTGTCCCTACAACACGACCACTCTTAACCACTACACAACCGACTACCGGATTCATATCGGTTTGACCTTGAGTGGCCTCTGCAAGCTGCAGCGCCAATCGCATATATTTCTGATCGTTAATTACATCCAGCGTGTTAACCCCCTTCTCATGAGAAAAAAAAGAAAAATGCCCACCAGCTTCAGCTTGGGGGCATAATGGAAAATTCACACGGTCGATTCAAAGTAAACTTGACTCTCATCACAATTGTGAAAAAAGGTACAAGTCCTAATGTTATAGGGAATACTTCATCCGTGCATTCTTCTCCCATCCAGACTTTAACTGTCGGCTCTGGATTTACACCAGATCCACCGGTCACCTATACAAGTGACCGGGTCACGGACTAAGGCTCGGACTTGAATCCGAACACATCACCGCCGGTAGGGAATTTCACCCTGCCCCGAAGAATGACTTATATCAGCAATATTATACCTAGACATTATACAAATGTCTATAAAAACCATCATCTTCCGATATACCGTTCCGCTACCATCCGATTGGTTAATGATCCCAGCTTCTCGATCTCAATTGTCACCACGTCTTCGTCCTGCAAATAAACCTGCTTCTCCGGTGGATAACCCATGACGACTCCCTCCGGTGTCCCCGTTAAGATAATATCTCCAGGCATCAATGTAAAATGCTGTGAAATATAGCTTACGATCTCATCACAAGGAAAAATCATATCCGAAGTATGGGAATTCTGCCGCACCTCGCCATTGACAATCGATTTGATCTTCAGATCATTCGGATTACCCACTTCATCGGCCGTTACCAGATAAGGACCTAGTGGTGAGAAGTCGTCACAAGTTTTACCAAGCAGCCATTGTTGGGTGCGCATCTGGAGGTCACGAGCAGATAAATCGTTAACATTACAATAGCCATATACATAACTCAAAGCATCCTCACGGGACACATACTTCGCTTTTTTGCCAATAACAATCGTCAGCTCCGCCTCGTAATCCACCTTCACGGAAGTTCTTGGCAGCTCGATATCATGACCTTGAGCAGTCAATGTATTGTTAAATTTGTTGAACAGGATCGGATATTCAGGAATCGGTAAATTCGTCTCTTCCGCATGCTTGCGGTAGTTAAGTCCGATGCAGATTATTTTATTCGGATGAGTGACACAAGGACCCCACTGTAAGCTAGCTTCATCAAGCCAGTAAGGAACTGTAGTATCTCCTGTGGAGAGGGCGCGATCTACAAGCTGCTGTAGTGCCGCAATCCCTGCATCCCCACTCTCAATTGCCTCGTGGACGGATTGTGGCACACCTGAGATGGAGTAATGGTTAGAAGCAGCAGAGACATGAAGAACTCCTCGGTCAGTCTTTACTCCTAGCTTGAACTGATGGTCTTGAACGAATGTTAATAGCTTCATTGCTACACTACCTTTCTATGAATTATATGATGATAAAACTATGACTGCGACTACAACTATGTTAAGCATTCTTTCCGAAAACGACTCCACCATCTATGTATAACGGAGAGCCCATCATAAATTTCGATTCATCAGAAGCCAGGAATAGAGCGGCTCTCGCTACATCGTCCGGCTTTCCTAGGTCCCCGCTAAGCTGTCTTGATTTCAGGGATTCAATAGCGGCTTCAGGGTCGTCATAAGAGGACTTCAAATAGGCTTCAACAAAAGGTGTGAATATCGTACCTGGTAGAAGAGCATTCACTCGAATTCCATAGGGTGCATAATCCACCTGCATCGATTTGGTAAGCGCTAATATAGCACCCTTCGTAGCTGCATAGGCGGCTCTACGTGCCAGTCCAATCTCTGCAATACAAGAGGACATGTTAATGATATTCCCTGATTGCTGCTCCATCATATAAGGAATAACAAATTTGCTAGGAAGATAAACCCCTTTAACGTTGATACTCATAATTCGGTCCCATTGCTCTGGCTCTACCTCGTGTAATGCTCCAACATTACTAATACCTGCATTGTTGAACAACACATCGATTCGCCCATACTGTGCTACCACCTGCTGGACCATGCTCTTAACCGCATCTGCGTTCGTCACATCCGCATGAATGAAGATGGCTTCTCCGGAAGCTGTGAGAATCTCACGGACAGTTTCCGCACCCTTCTCCGCGTTGAGATCATTCACAACGACCTTAGCCCCTTCTTGTGCAAATAGTAACGCTGAGCTCCTGCCGATACCCGAACCTGAGCCCGTAATCAGAGCGATCTTCCCAGCTAATCTCATGTGTCTCACCCTTTCATTATAAATATGATATTAATGATGCTTTCTTATCAATATAGCGAGAGTCGTTGGGCCAGCTTACAAATTTCCTCTTGAGCGAGCTCCAGTTTGTCCGCCCAATGATGCTGTGGCATCGAACAGCTTACCGCCCCTATAGCCTCGCCACTTGCTCCTCGTATAGGGGCGGCTACACAGCTGAATCCGATTACTGCCTCCTGCAAATCTAAGGCATAGCCGTCCTGCTGAATACTGAGAAGCCGTGATAGTAGCTCCGTACGAGTAGATATTGTGTTAGGGGTCATCGTCTGCAGCTGCTCCTCTGGGTATAATAAGAGCAAATCAGAATTACTAAGAGTTGAGAGCAACGAGAGTCCCAGTCCAGTTGCGTGTGCGGGAAGCTTCATTCCCGGCTCTGAGGTTAATTTCACAGGGGAAACCGCTTCTTCCTTAGCTAGATAAAGCACTTGGTTTCCTTCCAGCTTGGCAAGTTGAAGAGTTTCACCGATTCGCTCCTTCACGTTCGAAGCCTCGTGATGAAACTGCGATACAAGATCAAATTGTCGAAAGTATACACTTCCGAGTGGGGCAAGAAAGGAACCCAGTCCATAGGTGTCTCCCTTGTCACGTTCAACCCAACGGAGCTCCTCCATCGTGTGCAGCAAAGAGAACATCGAGCTTTTATGGATACTTAGCCTTTGGGAAATATCAATGAGCCTTAGTGCATATGGTTCTGCAGCAATTAATTCGAGTATGTGATGCGCTTTGTCTAGGGAAGGAACCCAATATTTTTTGTCCATAAACCTCCTAAATTTTTATGCCCTTGCGGTCACAGGGATTAAAAATGGTTTTGTATGCAAAACTTGGTTTTGTAATTATTACTCTCAGTTTACCATTTCCATAATTGTTGGTCAATCGTTCCTTTTTACATCACAGCAAATTCGATTCATCGATGAATACAGCTGTACTCGCAAAACCACAAAAAAACTGTAATCTATTCAGTTTTTCTCGGCTATTCAAGCATAAGAAAGACCGTTCGGTGATCCGAACGGTCTTTCTTATGCTTAGACAAGTGCAATTATACATGTTACACAGCATACTTCGATTAACGCAACACTTGGCGCTATTCTGCGGTACATATTCGCTAAATCACCCACATATCTTCCGATATCGATCAACAGCGCAAGTTTCAGCGTTATAGCGCAGTCTAGACGGAGATATAGCGCTGAAACTTGCGTTAATCACTCCAAATGTTACTTACCAACAACAATTAGAACACTTATGCTGCACTATAGCGCTAACTGCTGCGTTAATTTGCGATCCACCTTATTTACCCTATTCCTATGCTTCGATAATTTCTACTTTTTCCATCTTATCGCGACCTTTAATCGCGTCTACATTCTCCATGCCAGAGACCACTATACCAAAAGTAGTATGTTGACCATTCAGATGTGGTTGAGGACCATAGCAGATGTAGAACTGACTACCGCCTGTATTGCGTCCAGCATGTGCCATGGCCAACGTTCCACGCACATGTTTATTCGAGTTGATCTCGCAGTCAATTTGGTAGCCTGGACCACCGGTACCAGTACCTGTAGGACAACCACCTTGAGCCATGAAGCCCGGTATTACACGGTGGAATATCAATCCATTGTAAAAGCCTTGGTTTGCTAATTTCTCAAAGTTAGCTACCGTATTCGGAGCATCCTTCTCGAATAAATCAATAACAATTTCCGCGCCATTCTCCATTGTGATCTTCGCTTGCTTACCCATGAATAAATTTCTCCTTCTCGCACGTTGCGTAACCCTCCACGAGTTTAGTTCGCAGCTGCTGTTGTAGTTTTCTGTAATCGTTCCGGAATCAAATCATTATCCACTATATTATCATGTGACTCACGTTGAACGACTAAGTCTGCTTGACCAGCCTGGACGAAGACAACCGCTGGGCGGCGAATTCGATTATAGTTACTGGCCATCGCATAATTATAAGCGCCTGTGCAGGATACTGCAAGAATATCACCCGATTTGGATTTAGGTAATGACAAATCCCAGATGAGCATGTCACCACTCTCACATGCTTTACCTGCAATAGACACGACCTCTTCACTCTCTTCATTCGCTCGATTCGCGAGCATAGCCTCATAGACCGCTTCATACAGAGCAGGACGTGGATTGTCTGTCATCCCACCATCGACAGCCACATATTTACGAACCCCAGGGATATCCTTGTATGTGCCTATCGTATATAACGTTGTTCCAGCATCACCAACCATACTGCGACCCGGCTCAACCCATATTTCTGGTAACGGATAATTAGCTTGACCGAAGCAATCCTTAATAGCGTTGGTTATCGCTTGCACATATTGGCTAATCTGAAGTGGTGTATCCCCTTCTTTATATCGAATGCCGAAGCCTCCACCTAGATTGATGACTTGTAGAGTGACATTAAGCTCACTACGGATATTCGTTGCGAATTCTGCTACACGTTCAGCAGCCATACGGAACCCCTCAACCTCGAAGATCTGCGAACCGATATGAGAATGAATACCTAGAATCTCAATATTCGATAACCCCTTAGCTACTTCAATCGCTTGTTTAGCCTGTCCATTACCTATGTCAAATCCAAATTTCGAATCGGTTTGGCCAGTTGAGATGTATTCGTGTGTATGCGCTTCAACGCCTGGCGTTACACGGAACAATATCTTCACTCTTCTACCCCGTTGCCCGGCTATTTCATTCAAGAGATGTAGTTCTGTAAAATTATCTACAACAAAACAACCGATTTGCGCATCCACTGCCATCTTAATCTCGAAAGGAGATTTATTGTTACCATGAAAGTGAATACGATCTACTGGAAAGCCTGATTTCAGTGCAGTGAACAGCTCTCCATCGGAAACAACATCCAGTGATAAACCTTCTTGCTCTGCCAGTCTACACATCGCCATTACGCAGAATGCCTTACTCGCATAAGCAACCTGAAACCTGAGTCCAGAAGCCTCGAAAGCCTTCGTAAATTCACGCGCTCGCTGACGAATCAATGCCTCGTCCATCACATATAATGGTGTTCCATATTGCTCTGCAAGTGCTGTTGTGTCACAGCCACCGATTTCCAAGTGCCCCTGTCCATTAATGCGACTCGTCCCATGAAGATGCATCTTTTACGTTCCTCCTGAAAGTTTTTGATGAATACTCTTAAATTAACATATACTGCTCTATGAAAACAAGCAACCACTATGGTCTACGAGTACTATCCAATGTTTTGTTAATACTTGGTCGCTTCTTCATCTGTGTAAAAGGTTGCCGCACAAGCACCGTGAATAACGCCTTGGCATTAAAGGGAATGAATGGCCACATATATGGTGTATTGAAGGAGCGTTGAAGGATCAGAATCAATAAAATTACAGTTGTCCCTACAACCAGACCAGGAACTTTGAATATTGCGACTAATACGAGCAGCAGCAACCGAACCATGCGGTTAGCGAGGCTCAATTCATAGCTCGGTGTGGCGAACATACCGATGGCAGCAATTGCAATATAGAGAATAACCTCATTCACCCATAACCCTGTCCTCACAGCAATATCTCCGATCAGAATCGCGGCAATTAGCCCCATCGCAGTTGCAAGCGGGGCAGGTGTATGCACAGCAGCCATGCGCATCAGATCAATGCCGATTTCAGCGAGAATAAATTGCAGAATTAAGGGCAAATGCGCCTTTTCATGCGGACCGATAAATTCCAAGCCTTCTGGCTTTAATTCGGGATGAGTAACTAGCAGAAACCAGAGTGGCAGTAGGAATAACGATAACAGAATGCCAAAGTAACGCACCCACCGCAAATAACTCCCGATAAGAGGTGTCTGTCTATACTCTTCTACATGCTGAATCAGCTGGAAAAAGTTCGTCGGTAAAATCATCACACTTGGCGAAGTATCCACAAATATAATGATATTCCCCTCAAGTAGATTGGTTGCAACGACATCTGGGCGCTCAGAAAAACGAACAAGAGGATAGGGGTTCCATCCTTTGCCTACGATTAACTCTTCTAGCTGTTTGTCAGCGACAGGTATACCATCTACATTGGTTTTCGCCAATTTTTTCTGAATGGATTCGACCAATTCTTCATCGGCAATATCTTTAATGTAAGCAACACAAACATCAGTTTCTGAACGACTACCGATTTTCGTCATCACCAGCCTTAATTGCGGGTCACGTATTCTCCGTCTAACGAGCGTTACATTGGTTAATAGCGTTTCATTAAATCCGTCTCGAGAACCACGAACTACACGTTCCAAATCGGGTTCGGCGATGGCTCGCGTAGGCAACGTCTTAACATCTATAACAATCGCGCTCGTTTCTCCTTCAATAAAGATAGCGCTCCCCCCTGATAAGACCATGAGTACGAGCTTCTTCATATCATCGACTTCTTCTGCTTGAACATGGGGTATATATTTAACAAGTATTGACTTTAATGTGCTTGGTACAATTTGCTCACGCTCTACATAACTTAGCCTTATCATGATATCAGCCAATACATCGTCCTTCACAAAACCATTTACAGCGAAGAGAAAAGCGGCTTTCCTCCCAATTTCCATATCCTTGGCAATCAGATCAAAGCTATCTTCAAGACCGACGGCTTCCTTCAATATTTTTCTATTCTGATCTAGATGACGAGAAATCGATTGTGTCTCCAACTTGCTTCCCATCCCTTCGATTACAAAGCTTCCCCCCTTAATATGCATAAAAAAGAGACCAGATAGTCATAAAGCTATCTGGTCTTTAATCGTTTGCAGAATTTTCTTCTCTAAACGCGATACCTGTACTTGGGATATCCCTAGCCGTCTGGCTACTTCAGACTGTGTCTGATCTCGGAAATAGCGGAGATATACAATTAATCGTTCTCGTTCATTTAGCGTATCAATAGCTTCGGTCAAGGCGAGCTTATCGAACCAGCTACCATCTGACTCATCAGCGATCTGATCCATGAGAGTAATGGGATCTCCATCATTCTCAAACACCGTTTCATGAATCGATGACAGAGGCCTATTCGCTTCTTGAGCGAATACGATATCGGATGCAGTAACCCCTAGATATTCTGCTATTTCATTAATCGTTGGTATCTTTTCCAATGTCTTAGATAAATCATCCGAGGCTTTACGAACCTTATTCGCTAATTCCTTCATCGAACGACTCACCTTCAACGTACCATCATCACGTAGAAAACGTTGAATCTCACCAATGATCATTGGAACCGCATAGGTCGAGAATTTCACTTCATAGCTTAGATCAAATTTATCAACGGATTTCAATAATCCGATACATCCGATTTGGAATAAATCATCGGGGTCATAGCCCCTGTTCATGAAACGCTGCACGACCGACCACACTAAACGTATGTTGCATTGAACGAGTGTATCTCGGGCAAGATTGTCGCCAGATTGACTTAGCGCAATAAGCCTTTTGACTTCAGGATCGTCCAAATATCGGTGTGAGGCATGCTTCAAATCCACATCCATCGCTCATCCCCTCTATCTTCGAACATACACAGTGTAATCTAGTTATACAAGACTTTCTTCGATTCGATACGCTTGGACATACGTACTATTGTACCTTCTCCCACGCTGGTGGTTATCTCCATGTCGTCCATGAAATTCTCCATAATCGTAAAGCCCATCCCAGAGCGTTCTAGCTCGGGTTTAGAAGTGAATAGCGGTTGCATAGCTTGCTCAATATCCTTAATCCCTCTGCCTTGATCCGCAATTGTAATATGGACGGTATCTCCCTCAATACGAGCAGAAATCGTTATTACACCATCCGATTCGTTCTCATAACCGTGAATAATCGCATTCGTAACAGCTTCGGATATGACGGTCTTGATATCGGTCAATTCATTCAACGTAGGATCGAGCTGTGAGACGAAGGCTGCCACGGTAATTCGAGCGAAGGCTTCATTCTCTGATTTGCTGGCGAATTGTAGCGTCATGAAGTTGCTATAGCTCATAAAGCCACCCCCAGACTCGACAGTGCCGCTCGTTCATTCGTTTCCAACACAACAATCTTGAACAAACCTGACATTTCAAAAAGTCGATAAATGTCCTGTTGAATGTCGCAGACGACCATCTTCCCGCCTTTTCCAGTGATTTGCTTATACCGACCAAGGATAACTCCCAGACCTGAGCTATCCATGAAGGTAAGGTTCTTCAAGCTGAGAATGATGTGTAGGCTATCCTCACGTTTGATCGCTTCCTCCATACGTGCCTTGACGGTTTCGGCGGTATGATGATCTAATTCCCCTTTAAGTCTGACGATGAGAGCCTTACGGTGTTGCTCCATCTCGATTTGCAGACTCATGTTTGTTCACCTTCCCCTCTCCCAATGAACATTCAATTCTACTTTTATATGAGTAATCCTTTATCCTCGACAAAACTAGAAGCAGGTCGTGCTTAACCTACAAAACCCGCTATTATTCGTAGCATTAATCAAGGAAGAATAGCTTACCTGTTGTTCGTTTCAATAGCATCCACCAGCTTGCTTGCTTCACTGCAATGGGTGATTCCACTGTGAATTCAGCTATGGCAGTATCACCTTTATAGACAATGAGCTTTCCAATCGATTGGCCAACCTCAATAGGAGCTTGTAGCTCCGGGGTAAATTTGACCTCATGCCGAATGTCGTTGTTCTTCTCTCCTTTCTTCAGAAGAACACTATAGCGATGCTTAGCCATCAATTGCACTTGCTCCACATCCCCCTTCTCCACCTTGACCGTTCCCATCAGCTCCCCAGCCTGATAGATAGGCATATTCGTGTATTGTGAGAATGCATAGTTGAATAGCTGTGATACCTCTGCATTACGAGTTTTTGTATTTGGTTCTCCAAGCACTACGGCTATCACACGGAATGAATCCTTCATCGCTGTTGCTGTTAAGCAGAATTTCGCTTCACTCGTATAACCGGTCTTCAACCCATCTACACCCTGGTAGAATCTCACAAGCTTGTTCGTATTAACGAGCCAGAAGGGATTCTCGGTATCATTCCTTAAGTAATCCTGATATTTGCCAGTATATTGTGTAATTGAAGGATGCTTTAATAATTCCTTCGACATAATCGCAATATCATGAGCAGAAGAATAATGATCCTTCGCCGGCAAGCCATTGGTGTTCGCAAATTGAGTGTTCTTCAATCCTAGCTGCTCTGCTCTCTCATTCATTCGAGCGATGAACATCTCTTCAGAGCCGTTAATCTTCTCTGCGAGCGCTACGGATGCATCGTTGGCTGAAGCCATGGCAATCCCTTTGAGCATATCCTCTACGGACATCTCTTCACCAACCTGCAAGAAAATTTGCGAGCCACCCATCGATGCTGCATGCTCACTAACCGTTACCTTCTCATTTAGCTTAATCTCCCCACGATCTAGTGACTCCATAATCAGCAGCATCGTCATCACTTTGGTAATACTAGCGGGCGCAAGTCGCTCATGGCTATTCTTCTCATAGATAATGGTTCCGGTATCCGCGTCGATCAGTAAGGCTGACTTAGCATTCGGTGCTATATCAACGGGGCTAGCTTTCTCTTTATCAGCAATCACTTCAACATGCCCTGGCTCATGATGTGCTAGTGCGGATAGCGGAACTGTTAATGCAATTAGAATGGTGCTCAGTAAAGCTATTAATTTAATTGATTTCAATTAGACATCTCTCCTAAAAGTTTTAGTTTTTCTAAACAAGAATCGGCTCTTAGCCACATATCTTCAGTATGGACGATTGCCAGTTAAATTATTCCATTCACATAATGAAAAAACTCTCCTGAAAGAATTAAATTTCCTCAGGGGAGTTCTTCTGCTGATATTCAGGAGTGACAATGCCATATAGGAACATCGTCCGAAATTGCTCTCCGACTGTCTGTAGATCGCCAATACCTTGTATAATGTCTGGTCTAGAGGGGAATACTCGGTCCAACACTTCACTCAACAAGCCTTCATACTATGAAAATATTTATATATCGTCATCTTCGCTACGGGCACCTTCTCAGCAATTTCATCCATACTGGTGGCGAGAATGCCTTTATCAAAAAAAAGCTCACTTGCTTTTTCGATGATCAGATCTTTTTTACTTTTTTTCATACCGCTATATCCTTCTTCTTATAATACATAAATGCGGTGCTAATACATAAAACCGTTACGATTAGCATGATCCATACAAAAAGTGCTCTAATCGACTCATGAACAATGATATCACCGGCATCCACATATTTAAAAAAACTAACGTATTTCAAGAACGCAAACTTCTCAGCTACACCAGCTGTGATGTTAAGAAAGTATGAAATAAATACAAACCCTAATGATAACGATAAGATATTACGGGTTCTACGCATGATCGCAGACATCAGGAACGAGACTGCTGCTATCGTAAGGTGAAGAATGAAAGTTGCAAAGGCTAAGAGTGCGAATACTTTACCAGAATACGCCGCTCCATCGGCGAATTGAAATCCAAGCAAGCTAGTCAGAGTTAATATGATATTGAACAATAGCAAATTCGCAATCACTGCGCCTAGCTTGTGTAGAACGATTTCGGAGCGGTTCACTGGTTTGGATAATAAGAACTCAATCGTCTTATCGTTCTCCTCCTTGACGAGAATCCCTGATGCTAGCATGGCTGCGTAGATACTCCCAACGAGTGTTGTCATCATATATACTTCTATGGCAAAGAAGCCCAATATCGATCCGAAATTAATTTTATCCATGCCAAATGCCTTCTTGAGTGGCTCCGGGTAAACGTCCATCATTTCTTTAACCGCCTGTTGATCAGCTGCCATCTGTGGATACAAGCTGAGCATCATGATCACAAGTCCTGATAAGATACAGCTCCAAATCAGCAGAGATTTCAGATTACGTTTCATTTCTCTACGGAATATCATAGCAAGCCCTCCCCTTCCTATTTCTCATAATAATGCATGAATACCTCTTCCAATGAAGGCTCCTCGATACGAATATCTTGGATGGGCAGTTGCTGCAGACACTGGAGCAGTTCCTGAATATTGCCACTGTATAACAAACGTATATGGTTTCCCTGAGCTTCTTGTTGAATAATGCCAGATAGGTCGATGTTGGGCTTCGTTGGCTTGTCGAAGGTCAGCATGACGGTCTTGAAATTATTCTTGGTCAATTTCTCGATCGACTCAACCTGAATGAGTTGACCGTCTTTAATAATAGCAACACGATCGCACATCTTCTGAACCTCACTAAGAATATGGGATGAGAAGAAGATCGTGGATCCCTTCTTCCTCTCCTCTGCTATTAACTCGAAGAATACATTCTGCATCAATGGATCCAGACTGCTCGTAGGCTCATCCAGAATAAGTAGCTTTGGCTCGTGAAGTAAAGCTTGAACAATACCTACTTTCTTACGATTGCCGAAGGAGAGGTCTTCAATCTTGCGGGTTAGCTCCAGATCAAGTCGTTCAGCTAATTCCTGAAGACGTTGCTTATTGGATTTATTGTAGAATTTTTCGGAATATACCAACAGATCAATAACACGCATGTCATCATAATAATGAACCTCAGAAGGCAAATACCCGACATCTCTGCGTATTTCCTTGGAATGTTTCACGACGTCTTTACCAAAGATAGTAGCACTCCCACCTGTAGGATAGATAAAATTTAACAGCGTTCTGATCGTAGTGCTTTTACCTGCGCCATTCGGTCCGATGAATCCGAACACCTCACCTTCTTCGATGGTGAATGTAATATTCATGATTCCTCTGTTCTGCTTGTAATTTTTTGTTAACTGATTCAAAGCTACAATACTCATTTAGATGGCCTCCATTAAAAAACAGTGAACAGAATAGGTTTGCTACTGGATTTCGCCAATGTCTGTCTGCTAGCTACGGGGCGGCTTGGTCCTTACCCCGACCGAACTTTCATCGGTTAATGATTACTGAAAATAATTGTACATCTGCACTATTTCTTCGATATTCTCAACTATCTTGCTAGCGCGCGGTATAGCTACCTTCAATGGTTCCGGTCGTTGCAATAATCCTTGATATAGCTCATTAATTCGATAACGTTATGATCCAGCTCAGTGACATTTAAAATCTAATATTGTCGAGCTCAGTAATCTGACTCTTACAGATAATATGTTAATGATTCCACTGTGTAACGCCATCCTTGGTGATGAGCGCAAA